>PDQP01000025.1 GCA_002747805.1 Deltaproteobacteria bacterium | reverse complement strand
TAAAACGGTAATTAAATATGGCCGCAATATTTCCGGCCAGCCGCACCGCCTGATTAACCGTAAGCTGGTAAAGTTTTTGCAGGCGGCCAAGCTGAACGGAAGAGAGCATAACATGGCGGATATCGCCAATGGCTATCATCGGAATATCTTTTAATATTTCACCGGTTGAACCGCCGTCATCGGTGATGCAGACCACTGAACTGGTCCGGGGAAAGACCTCTTTAAGGCCGACAAAGGGTTTTTTAAGCCAAAAGCTGCTTTTGCTGGCACCGCCGATGATATTGGCAAGACCGGAACCGCCGCCGAAAACCACCACCCGGGCCGTCTCCACATCTTCCTGTTCATAGGCTTCCTTCAAGGCGGCCAGCATGCTGTTGGTGGTAAGATCGCAGGTATCAGGCCCGCTTTTAAGACAAAGCTCAATCAGCTTTTCCGGCAGTTCATCATGGGGCAGCAGGTCAAGGGCCGAGATTTTCCTGCTGTTGATAAGGGTTAGTATTTCGTTAAAAGAGATTTTTTTCTGCATTTTTTTTCTAGGATTTGGGGCAGGATTCCTCTACCCGCTTGAGATCCTCCGGCGTATCCACCTCGATTGAATCATGTTCGGTCAAAACCACCTTGATCTTATAGCCGTATTCAAGGGCCCTTAGCTGTTCCAGTTTCTCAAACCGCTCCCATTCACCCTCCGGCAGGGCCACAAAGGACAAAAGAAAGCCTTTTCTATAGGCATAAAAGCCAAGATGCTTATAATAGGTCGGCGTTTCGGCATCTTCGGGGTTTCTCTGGTAGGGAATGGGCGAGCGCGAAAAATAAAGGGCGTAATGCTCACGGTCAAAAACCGTTTTTACATGGTTCGGGTCATTTATTTCCTCCGGTCTGATAATTTGGTAGATCAGCGTGGACATGGGCAGGGCCGGATCATCAACCAGCGGCCTTGCCACCTGTTCGATCACCTCCGCCGGAAAAAGCGGCTGATCACCCTGGATATTGACCACCACATCATGCTCTGAAATGCCGAGTTTTTCGGCAGCTTCCGCCAAGCGGTCGGAACCGGTTACATGATCCGGCCTGGTCATAATATACTCGCCGCCAAAGGATGATACGCAGTCCCCGATCCGCTGGTCATCGGTCGCCACCACCACCCTTGACAATATTTCCACCTGCCTTGCCCTTTCCACCACATGCTGTATCATGGGCTTGCCGTGGATCAGGGCAAGGGGTTTGCCTGGAAAACGGTTGGACTGGTAACGGGCCGGAATGATGGCTACAACTTCTGATGGATGATTTTGCATTTTTTATGCTCTTATTTTAGTTTATGGTAACAAGGATCTGACAGCGGAGCAGTATAACCTGAAAATGACCAAGATGCTAGTTACATATGACAAACATTCAGCTTATGCCTTGGCACTGGCGGAAAGTTTTGCATCCATAAATAATTATGATTTGCTCCGTCCCCGCTTGGCTGATATGTACTTTTATTTCAATGAACAGGGGAAATTATCCTTTTATTACCGGCTGCCGGTCACCGGCCAGCTGCATAAACTGACGGTGGATTTCACCAGCGGCAAGGCCGCCTACCGCTTAGTTAAAAATACCACCATCAAACAGCCGCTGGCAAGGGCGGCCGGAATTAAAGGCGGTTTCAGGCCGGATATTATTGATGTTACTGCCGGACTTGGTCAGGATGCCTTTGTTTTGGCCTCCCTGGGCTGCCGGGTGATAATGCTGGAACGATCGCCGGTTTTGTACCATCTGCTTGAAAATGGTCTGCATCTTGCCGGGCAAGACCCAAAAACATCTGAAATAGTTAATAAAATAAGCCTAATTAAGGGAGATTCCTTGAAAATTCTGCCGGATCTGCCAAGACCGCAGACCATCTATATGGATCCAATGTATCCGCCCAATATGGGTTCTGCCCTTAACAAGATCGAGATGCGGGTCATACGTGAACTGGCAGGAGCAGACCAGGATGCCGGAGATTTGCTGGAAATTTCAATAAAAACCGCTATAAACCGGGTGGCAGTAAAAAGACCCAAACGGGCAAAACCCATTGAGGCTGGGTTTAATCCGGCTCATAGCATCAAGCTAAAAAATTCAAGATATGACGTTTACTTAAGCTGACAGATTAAGCCGAATTATTTTTTAGGATAACATCATAAAATAGAGCCTTATAAAATTTGTTGCTCAGAAAAAGGAATTTATCGCAAACCGCCTAGATATAATCTTGCGGCGGCGGCAAGCCATTTTGCCCCGATAAGAAGGGCCTGTTCATCAAAATCAAAGGTGTTGCTATGGGCAACCCCGGCCCCGGGCAGGGCAGCCCCATAACGCACCATACAGCCGGAAACCTGCTGCTGGTAGAAGGCAAAATCCTCTCCGCCAAGGCTTGACTTGCCCTGCGAAATAACGCCATCCGGCCCGGCTACCTTCAGGGCGGCCTGCCGGGCAATATCCGCAGCAGGCTTGGTATTGATTACTGCCGGCAGGGCATCTATCATAATTAGTTCGGTTTTAACGCCGTACATTGAGGCCGCAGAATCAACCATTCTTTTTAGGCCGCCCAGCACCCGCTCACGGGTTGCAATATCGGTGGTTCTAACCGTGCCGTCCAGCACGGCCTCTTCAGCTATAACATTTGGAGCGGTACCGGCATGAAAGCTGCCGATGGTAATCACCGCTGCATGATTGGGGTCAACCTCACGGGAGACCAGGCTTTGCAGATTGCCCACCAAGGCTGAGGCGGCAACCAGGGCATCTATTGATTCATGCGGTCTGGCTGCATGTCCGCCCCTGCCCTTGACTTTTATCTGAAACTGATCGGCAAAGGCACAAATGATGCCCTCATCAACCGTGATTTGGCCGGTTGCAAAATGCGGGTCAAGATGTCCGCCAAAAACAGCCCCAACCCCTTCAAGCACCCCGTTTTCCACCATCATTTTAGCACCGTTGCCATGCTCTTCTGCCGGTTGAAACATACAGACAATATCGGCTGGGGGCTGCTGATCCTGCTGCAGAAGATAGATGGCTCCAAGCAGCATGGCCGTATGTCCGTCATGGCCGCAGGCATGCATAACTCCCCGATTTATAGAGGAAAAGGAAAGTCCGGTGCCTTCCTCAATGGGCAGGGCATCCATATCCGCCCGCAGGGCAGCCTTGGGCAGCTTACTGTCCTTGCCGTCAATTACGGCCTTAATGCCGGTTTCACCAACCATTTCAACCTGACTAATACCAAGCTCGTCCAGTCTTTGCCGGACAAATCCGGCGGTTTGAAACTCCTGATACGAAAGCTCGGCATGCTGATGAATCCAGCGTCTTAGGCTGGTCAGCCATTTGAAAAAATCCTGCTCATTTTCAAATGGGCCTTTGTATTGCCAATCGTTATTCAATTTTGCTCTCCTTGAGCTTTTTAACTAATCTGTTTTTTGGCACCGCTAAAAAAGCACCGTACAGGATGTCAGCGTAAAAAGCTAATCAAAAATAAATTTTTATCAGACCCGCCTGCAAAGATTGGGTTGACAAAAGCAACCCCGTTTCGTAATGACTTAACCTAGGTAAATTCCATATAATCATAGGTGAATATTATGACAAACATACAGATACGTCTTGAGAGTACCCTTAAAGAGCAAGCCCAGGCAGTGGCACAGGGAATGGGCCTTGACCTCTCCGCTGCGGTACGGCTTTTTCTGACGCAGATGGTACGGGAGAACGGCCTGCCTTTCCGTCCGGTCTCGGATCCCTTTTTAAGCGGACAAAATCAAAAAAGAATACAGGAATCTATTGACCAAATGGAGACAGGGCAAAACGTCAGTAAAAGCCTTGATGAACTGCGCAGTATGGAAGCATGAAAATACAATTTAGCGAACATGCCTGGCAGGAATATCTTTACTGGCAAGGCCGGGATAAAAGGGTTCTAAGGCGGATCAATGATTTACTGGAGGATATAATCCGCAGAGGAGGCTTTAACGGCATCGGAAAACCTGAACCGCTGAAAAATAATCTTTCCGGCTATTGGAGCAGGCGGATTGATGCCAAACATCGGCTTGTCTATCGGGTTACAGGTGAGGTCTGCAAAGTAATCCAATGCAAAGGCCATTATGATTAGGGCCGGACATCTCTCTATTTCTTGCCGCGGGTCAAAATTCTGGATTTGGTCCGCAGCCGATCAGGTGCCGGAAAAACCCCGCCGGAAACCATCCTTAGATCTTCAATGGTATAAAAGGCATTGGGGTGAAAGCGTTTAACGGCTTCCAGCACAATGGGCAGTTCAGCACGTCTGGTAACTGCAAATAAAATGCTTACATGGCCGTGTCTTCCCTCCCCTTCTGCCACGGTTACACTGAAATTATTCTCCCTTAGATGGCTAACCAGCATGGAAGTATCCTGGGCAGAGATGATCCTGATGATATTTTTACCCATAGCCAGTTTTTCCTCAAGCGAAATTCCCAAAAAATTGCCCAGTGAAAAGCCGGTGGCATAGGCCAGTATATTAAAAATATTATCAAGGTTCTGCATAACCTGACTGATGGCCAAAAGCCAAATAATTATCTCAAAAAAGCCCACCACCGGGGCCAGAATTTTCAAGCCCCTGGCAATAAAAATAATCCGCAGGGTGCCTAGGGAAACGTCCGTGATCCTGGCCAGACAGATAAGAAGCGGCACAATAAACATGGTAAAAAATGAAGAATGAACAAGGTCATACATGGCAAGCTCTCCAGTTTTATTTTTATCGGGCAGGCTTATGACCAGAAACAGGGCCTGCTTGTCAACTGTTTTTTACAAAAATACTCAATAAGGCTGGACATCCTGCGGAAAATTAGTTAGGAATGCTTTACTGCTGGCTTGGCTCCATAAGGGTTCTATAAGCTCCATAGGCAAGCTGAAAGATAAATAAAAATATCCAAGGAGGCATTATGAGATCGGAAAATATTACAGGCAAAATTCTGGGAATATCACTTTTTTTGATATTGTGTCTTGGCGGTTGTACCCCAAGATCTAATCCCAATATGATGGATGATTCACTTCAGCCGACAAATTTGACGGCACTTAACTTTAGCGACATCGAGATTCCGCCCGAAATGAAGTATAAATCCATGGATTCAATGATGATTAAAAATAATTCATTCAGCGGCGGGATCTTTTTCTACAGCGGCAAGGTCGGTGGTGATTCCCTCAAGGATTTTATCCGGTTATCAATGAACAACCATAAATGGAAATTCAGCGGTGAAAATACCATGAGCAAGGATTCGGTTCTTGCCTATACCAAAGCCAATAAGACTTGTATGTATATTATTGAGGAAGAGTTGACCAAAACAAATCTTACCGTGGTGATTACAGCAAATAACAGCAGCGGCAGGATGCCGAAGTTTAATGAGTCCTTTAACTAACTCCTGGCTGGTTCATAAAGGCAGGTAGTGCAGTCTCCCGCTATTTGGCAGCCGTTATTTATAGTTGCCTAGTACCTGCCTTTGCCGCCTATGACGGCTTAATATTGGCCCTTTTGCTGAGAGGTTCTGGACTTTCATGGTGATAAATTTTGACAATGAAAAACAGGCACGGGCCATAGAGCGGGCTCAAGGGGTGATCATGGCCGCAGAGAAAAAAAGTCTGCGTCCTCCCCCCAAATTATTAAAGGCAGATAAACTTGAAGAGCTGCTGATGGGGGCTAATCCTTCTTATCTTGCCAATCGGCTTGATGAATATGCCTCATCAACTAATCATGATGATCTCAATGAGCTGTTCAAGGCCTTTGATCAAATGGCCGTTCATGAAGATCCAATATTGCGCGAAAATGCCGTGATGGCTCTTGGCCGGGCAGCGGTCAGAGCCATTGAGCCAGGCCATACCTCTTTTTTATATTCTTCTTTAATTATTCTATCTAACTGGCTGAAGTTTGAGGATTTTTATTTTGAATCATTTGGCGATGCCGCCTGCAGTATCCGCTTGCTAATCTCTTATTTTTTACAAAACAGGTTATGGCGTGAAGCAGAAGTCGGTTTAAGCGTCTTTTATCAGGTACAGACTGAAGTCATAGTAAAGCCGCCGGAATTAAAAGATATTCTGCAAAAAGTTCACAGCAGTATAAGTACTAGAACCTTGCTTGAAAGCATGGTCGGCTACTGTCTGGAAAAGGATTGCTCCAGTACGCCTAACCCTAAGAATTGTCTGAAATTTTTGGGTTCAAAATCAGCAATTTACCTGCTCAACAGGCTGATGCGTTCTGACCATCAGCAAGAAAGGGAGAAGCTGATCAAGCTGATTGTCTTTTTCGGGCATGATGCAGCCCCTGTTTTAGCCGACTGCCTGCAGAAAAATACTGCCTGGTTTGTGGTTCGCAATGTTATTTTAATTATCGCTGAAATTGATGATTCTTCGCTCTTTTACCTGGTCAGTCCCCTTTTATCCCATAAGGATATTCGGGTTCAGGAGGAGATATTGAAATGTATTGTCAAATTTGGCGGAGCAAGAATGAAGGGCAGGCTAATTGAGGCCCTTTTTAAGGTAAATTACGAGCTTAAGGCAGATATAGTCACCCGTCTTGGCCAGATCGGCGGCAATGATAGCTGGGCAGCACTAATCAAGATTCTTGAAACAAGGTATCTTTTCCCCAAGGACGTTTATGTGGATCTGCTGACTGCCGTTTGCGTTGCACTGCGGGCCTTTCCCGGCCAGAGCAGCGTTGAAGCCATAACCGAGCTGATTCAGGAACTGGAGATTTTGGCAAACCCCGAAAACGGTCAAATCATTCAGGCCGCAAAAGCCAGCTTTGCCTTGATCAAACCCAGGCTAAAACATGCCCGCAAAAATGAAGCCAGCGATGAATTTGTCAGTTTTGATGATGCCGATGAGCAAGACCTTGAGAGCAAGGTTCAGCGTATTGAAGAAAAGCTGGAGGTTTTTCTGGAGGCCCAGGAGGTGGATAAGGCCTGCGTTTTGCTAGTGGATAATATCAAAACCATGAGCAGAAACAACGAATCGGCAGCGGCTGAATATCTAAAAGAAAAATTTCTGGCCATAAACCCCACAGCCTTTCATGATGCGGTTGAATCCGGCACCATTGAAAAAATATCTCCTATATCTGCCGATATTTTGACCATTTGGCATGAACTGCACAAGCATTTAGGAGAAAAACAGTTCGAGGAACTTGGTTTCGCCATGAACCGCCAGTATTATGAAAAGGGCGAAACCATCATCCGGGCCGGAGAAATAGATGCCGCCCTCTATTTTATCAACAAGGGAACGGCCGGAGTAATGTGCGGGAGCGGCCGGGGGGAAATCTTCCTGAAAAAATTGGCCCCGGCAGATATTATTGGAGTTTCTTCCTTTTTTTCTTCCTCGGTCTGGACTTACACCCTAATCGCTCAATCGGCGGTACAGGTAGATGTGCTTACCCGCGAAAAGTTTTTGGAACTATGCAGTAATCATCCTGACTTAAAACATAAATTATATAATTATTGCCGGAAGTTTGCCTTGATTTCAGAACTGGTCAAGGTGGCAGGAACAGAGAGACGCAGCTATCCAAGATACCGGGCCTCGGCGGTGGTTCATGCCGTAATGCTTGATTATGAACGGGAAGCCGACTCCAACTCCTTTAAGGCCGAAATGCTTGATATTTCAAGGGGCGGAATGTGTTTTTCAATTCCTGTTGCCAGCCGGAAAAAGGTCGGAAAGCTGATTGGCAGGCAGATTTCGTCCCGCATCAAAACAGGCAAAACCGAAGCAAAACTGATCGGCTCGGTTGTTTCTGTCCATAAATCCAGTCAGGAGCCGAGCGAGTTTAATGTTCATCTGGAATTTGCGGGTACAATTGAAGAAGAGCAGCTAAAAAAGGTATTGGAATACTCAGTTTAAGAGGAGGAAAAAATGATTGATTTAATTAAAAAAACTATGTTTACCGGTATGGGCTTTGCATCTCTTACCAAGGATAAGGCGGAGGAAGTTGCCCAAAAGTTTATTGACAAGGGCAAGATGTCGGAGCTTGAGGGTAAAAGGCTGGTGGATGAACTGATGGCGAAATCTGCAAAATCCAGAGAAGATATGCAAAAACAAATAGAAGATGCGGTTGATGTCGGCCTGAAAAAGCTCAATATGGCTAGATCGGACGAGATTGATGATTTAAGGGCAGAAATTGCCGAACTAAGAAAACAACTGGCCGAGAAAAACTAGCAAAACCTGTCTTTTATTTTGCCCGCTATCACCATCAATTCCGGCAGTTTCAGGATATAGAGGCAGGCTGCGTAGACCAGCACCGACAGGGTAATAATAATGGCGGTTGCTGAAATTTGCTGTATAAGGCCCGCATAAAGCCAAGGAGACAGGAGGATTTTCATCTGCCAGGTCAGAATGCTCATTACTGCAGCAGCGGCAAGGATTTTAACCAGCCCTGCAAGCAGGTATGCCACCGAAAATCCTGCAAGTTTTCGGTATAAAATCCAGCTTAAAAACAAGAAATTAAGCAGCATGGTAACCGAGGTGGAAAGGGCAATGGCCAGATGCTGCATGGTCTCAATGGTAAAATAAATAAAGATAATATTGACGAGCACAGAGAGAAAGGAACTTATCACCGGAATTTTGGTGTCATCCAGAGCATAAAAGGCCGGTACCAGCAGTTTGTTGGCCGAATAGGCAAAAAGGCCCAAGGCATAGAGGGAAAGGGCCTGAGCGGTGGCGGCAGTATCAAGGGCAGTAAAAACGCCATGCTCAAATATCAGGCGGATAACATCATCTGCGAGAATAATCAAACCGGCGGCGGCGGGCAAGGTCAGGCAAAAAACCATGGTCAGCGATGAGGCCAGAATATCTTTTAACCCTTGAATATTTTTTTGGGCGGTATATCGGCCAAAAACCGGCAGAACGGCGATAGACATGGCTACCCCGAACAGCCCGATGGGTAGCTGCACCAGCCTAAAAGCATAGTTCAGCCATGACACCGACCCTTCTCCGCAGGAAGCGGCAAAGCTGGTATTGACAAAGATATTGATCTGCACCGCCGACAGGCCGATGGTGGCCGGCAGCATCAGTTTGACTACCTGCCTTAGCCCGGGATCCTGCAGAGAGAGATGCGGCCGATAGCGGAAACTGGTTTTACGTAAGGCCGGAAGCTGCACGCCAAGCTGCATCATGCCGCCGATCAGGGTGCCTACCGCCATACCGGTAATGGCTGGGAAACCAAATTTCGGCAGCAGATAAACCAGGCTCAAGCCGCCGAGGATGGAGCCGAGATTAAAAAAGCTGGAGGCAAGGGAGGGAATGAAAAACCTGCCCTTGGTATTTAACATCCCCATCACCACCGCAGAAAGGGAGATAAAAAGCAGAAAAGGGAGCATGATGCGGGTCAGGCTGACGGTCAGCTCCTTTTTGCCGGAGACGGCCGCAAAGCCGGGGGCCAGTATGTCCACGATGTAATCGGCAAACAAGGCGGCAATAATGGTCAGCAGGCTGATAACGATGGTCAGAAAGGTCAGGACATTTGAGGCTAGCTGCCAGGTTTTGGCCGCATCGTATTTTTCATCGTATTGCGAAAAAACCGTAACAAAGGCAGCAGAAAGCGCCCCCTCTCCAAATAAATCGCGGAGCAGATTCGGAATCCTGAAGGCAACCACAAAGGCATCATAGGCATATCCGGCCCCAAAAAAGGCGGCAAAAATCTGCTCGCGTACCAAGCCCAGCATCCGGCTAAGCATAACCGCCGCACCTACCACTCCGGCTGATTTGGCTATTTTACCGCTGTCTGGGGCCGGTTTTTTCATCTGACCAGTAAAATCTTTCGGTTATCCCCCTGCTGTAAACCGGCAATTATATATAAATTCCGGCACCTGGCCCCAAGGGCAGATCAAAAATCATAAAGATTGCCAGCAAAGCAAACCACAGAATACCGAAGACCATGGAATAAGGCAGCATATTGGCGATAATCTTGCCCATGCCGATATCCTTATCATACTTTTTGGCAAAGGCGATCAGGATTGGGAAATAGGGAAAAATCGGGCTGACCGGATTGGTGATACTATCTCCAATTCTATAGGCCATCTGGGTAAAGGCCGGATCATAGCCCAGCAAAAGAAACATCGGCACAAAAACAGGCGCCAGGATGGCCCATTTGGCCGAGGCACTGCCCACAAACATATTGATAAAGCTGCTGAAAACCAGGAAACAAAAAATCAGGGGCAGCCCGGAAAACCCGATGTTTTTCAAGAAATTAGCACCTGAGGTAGCCAAGACAATCCCCATATTACTCTGGGTGAAAACCGCCAGAAACTGGGCCGCAAAAAAGATCAGCACAATATAGCCGCCAAGCTCGTTCATGGCCTGATTCATCATGGCAATAACATCCTTGTCATTTTTTATTCTGCCTACGCCTATACCGTAGAAAACCGCAGGAATCAGAAAGAAAACAGCCACAATCGGCACCATACCCTTCATCAGATAGGCATTATAGGAAAGCAGTGAGCCGGTTTTGGGATCGCCGAGAAAGGGTCTTTCGCCCAAACACAGGGCAATCAGCAAAACGGTCAGCACCGCAAAGGAGATACCGGCATATTTAAGACCAAGAGATTCGGCCTGATCGTCAATGGGTTTTTCCTCAGGTTTATAAGCTCCCTTGTACTCACCCAGACGCGGTTCAATAACCTTTTCGGTAATAAATACGGCGGCAATCACCAAAACAACGGTGGAAACCACCAGGAAATAATAATTCATGGCCGGGGTCTGCACATATTCAGGTTTGATGACCTGAGCGGCCGGGATGGTAAAGCTGGCGATCAGAATATCCAGCATATTAACCATGATATTGGCCGAAAAACCAGCGGCCACCGCAGCAAAGGCAACAAAGATACCCGCCAGCGGATGCCTGCCGACACTGGCATAAATCACGCCGGCCAGCGGGGGCAATACGATGAAGCCGGCATCTCCTGCGGCATTGGCAACAATACCGATAAAAACGATGCTCAGGGTGATAAATTGCTTTGGGGTTTTGGCAATGCTCTTTTTCAGAAGTGCCGCCATAAAGCCGGTTTTATCCGCAACACCGGCCCCAAACATAACCACCAGGACCAGACCCAAAGGCGGAAATGCCTGAAAATTCTTGACCATACCGGCCAAAAGGTTCTGCAGGCTGCTCACGCTGAGCATATTGATAACGCTGACCTCTTTCTTGGTCATCGGATGCTCAATGGTTACGCCCAGGTAAGACAAGAGGCAGCTTATCAGCATAAAAACAGCCGTCAAAACGATAAAAATTGTTACGGGGTCGGGCATTTTATTACCCGTTACCTCGACAAAATTTAATAACCTGTCCATCATCCCCTTTCTTTTTACTGCCTCCATAATTCTCCTCCTAACTAAGTTTTAACTATCCAGAAAATCAACCGCACACATGGCTAAACCGGCTGATAAGGTCTTGATATGTTTATCATCCCAGCAAAAACCAGAATTATGATGCATAACCGGATGCTCCTTATCCGCACTAATGCCGACCAGGATGAAACAAGATGGCCGATGCTCGGATAGATAGGCAAAATCCTCACCCCCCATGGTCGGTTCGGGCATTTCCCCGACCTTATCAGCACCAATGATTTTGGCAAAGGAGCCTCGGGCAAGGTCAGACATCTTTTCATCGTTAATCAGGATTGGATATCTCCTGACATAATCCAGTTCATAATCACAATGCAGAGATGTTTTGATTCCTTCCAAAATATCCCTGAAAGCCTTTTCGATGGAAGTTCTTACCCCCTCATCAAAATTGCGTACCGTGCCGTTAATTTTTACTTCTCCAGGGATAATATTAAAGGCACTGCCGCCCTCGATGGAGCCAAAGGAAAATGAAGCAGACTTAAACGGACTAATCATGGTCGAAATAATAGCATTTGACTGAACCACAAAATACGAGGCGGCAACAATCGGATTAACCGACATATCAGGCCGGGAGCCATGACCGCCCCGCCCCTTGAAGGTAATAAAAAACTCATCCGGCGCAGCAAAACACGGCCCCGGGGAGATTTCAACCTCGCCCTCACCAGTCAGCCCCCAAAGATGACAGCCGAAACAGGCATCGACATGGGGATTTTCCAGAATGCCCTCTTCTATCATGGGCAGGGCACCGCCAATGGTTTCCTCTGCCGGTTGAAACATAAACTTTACCGTGCCGCTAAACTCCTTTCTTAGTTCATTTAGAATCAGGGCCGCCCCCAGCACGCCCGCTGCATGGCCGTCATGACCGCAGGCGTGCATAACATTCGGCACCTTTGACTTAAAAGGAATATCAGCCGTTTCCTGAATGGGCAAGGCATCAATATCGCCCCGTAAAAGCACGCACTTGGGGGCATCGCCTTTCCTTTCACCTTCAATCTGGGCCAGCACGCCGGTTTTGGCAACGCCCTTGGTATATTTTATGCCGTATTTATCTAAAATTTCACAGATTTTTGCACTGGTTTTATACTCCTGATAACCAAGTTCAGGATTTTCATGGAAATAATGCCTGGCCTCAGCCAGTTCCTGATAATATTCTTCTGTAAACCGGATAATCTTGTCTTTCATTGACTGCTCCCTTATACAATTATTATCTTATTTTACCGCCGCAAAAAAAAGGAAATACCAGGTGATAAAAGCCGAAAAAATTCTTAAACCTGCCGTCCTATTTTGCCCAAGTACTCTTCCCACTCCACCGGCAGCAGGTTTTTTTTATGATTATTACACTCTTTACAGGCCGGTACCAGATTATCCCTGGTGCTGCGTCCGCCTCTGGCCAGCGGAATCAGATGATCCATGGTTAGCTGCTGATAAGTAAATATATTTCCGCAATAATAGCAACGGCCCGAGGCGGTTTTCCGCTGCCACCAGCGGCTTTTTCTTAGTTCACGGGCTTTTGCCCGCTCACGTTTGATGACGGCATCGTCCACTGCAGCAAAATTAAACCAGTCTTCCATCAGCTATCCAGCAGGCTCCCCAATAATAAAAATCTGACCATGCCAACCAGATAAAGCGAACCAGCCGCTACAATCAAGCCATTTTCAGGCAAATGCTGCTCTGCCGTGAGCATTGCCTGCCTGACATCATCAGTGATAACACATTTTTGCCGTTCTCTGCCAGTCAAGTTTTCGGCAATTTTTTCAGGCTCTGCCGACCGCTCTGTCTCCATGCGGGGCAGATAGATCTTTTCCATCAGCGGTGCTAGCTTGGGCAGGGTTTGCTGGCCGTCCTTATCGACCATGGCCGCCCAGATCAGGTACAATTTTTTGTCATTATAACGATTTTGCAGACTTTTTTGCAAGGATGCAATACCAGCCGGATTATGGCCGCCGTCAAGGAAATAAGCCACCTGCCGCCCGCCGCTCTGCACCTTGATATGCTCCTGCCTGCCCGGCCAATGCAGATTTTTTATGCCGCTTAGGATATGTTCTTTTTTTATCTTATACCCTTGCTTTTCAAGCAAAAATGCTGCGGTTACGGCAAGGCTTATATTCTCCGGCTGATGCTCGCCTTCAAGGCCGCAAACCATATTTAGCGGTAATGCTTTCGCCGAATTTTTGGGCAGATAAGCAAAGCCCCTCCCCTGCCCTGCTGCCGAAAAATCCTGGTCAATAACTAAAACCTCAGCCTTTTTCTCTCTGGCCGCCTTCTTAATAACGGTCAGGCTTTCCCCGCGGCAGCCGGTAATCACCAGCACCTGCGGCTTGATAATGCCAGCCTTTTCGGCAGCCACGTCCTTCAAGGTATACCCAAGATATGCCTCATGATCCATGCTTATATTGGTGATAATCGAAATCAGCGGCATAACTACATTAGTAGCATCCAGTCTGCCGCCAAGTCCGGTCTCCAAAATCACCAGGTCCGGCTTAATTTCGGCAAACCATAAAAAGGCGGCGGCGGTAAGACATTCAAAATAAGTTATTTTTTCATCTCCCAACTCAAATGCTATCCGGCTGATAACCTCGGCAAAATCATCCTTTGAAATATACTTTCGGCCAACCCGAAACCGCTCCCGCACCTCGTAAAGATGAGGCGAAGTATAAAGCCCCGGCTGATAGCCCGCCTCCTGCAGAATTGCGGCCATGGCCGCACAAACCGAACCCTTGCCGTTGGTTCCGGCCACATGAATAAATTTCAGGGCTAAATGGGGATTGCCAAGCCTAGCCAGCAGTGAGTTTATTGCTTCAAGCCCTAGTTTTATCTTGTGAACCTGCAATGAATCCAGATAATTAACCGCCTGCTGATAGTCCATTATTTATGAATTATCCTCAGCTTTGCATAACCGATATGAAGCGGTTTGATGCCGTGGCGGTCAAAGGAGATTTCAACCGTATGGGGCTGAACAATCTTTTGCACCTCACCCCGGCCAAAAAATGGATGCTGCACCTTGCTGCCCACCGAAAAATCAGCAAGGGATAATTTTTCTTTTCTGCGGGCCGTAAAGGAGCCGGAAATTTTGGCCGTAGATTGATTTGGCAGACCAGTTTCAAGCCTTTCAAACAGGCCGGGCTTTAGCTCGCTTAAAAAGGGCGACATACCGACCCGTCTAAACTGACGATCGGGGGTCATCACCTCCCGCGGATAGGTGAAATACAAGATCTTTCTGGCCCTGGTGGCCGCCACATATAAAAGCCGCCGCTCTTCCTCCATCTGCTCGCTCATTTTGGCAGAAACATGGGGAAAACGGCCATCGGCAAGCCCCATAATAAACACCGCATCCCACTCCAGACCCTTGGCCGAATGGATGGTGGAAAGCACCAGTTTCTCCTCCATGGGTGATAAGGCCGTACTGCTTTCCGGCGGATCCAGGGCGGTATCATCAATGAAACTTTGCAAGTCATCATAATCACTGATAATAATCCTGAGTTGTTCCAGGTCTTTTTGCCTTTTTGGATAGTCATCCCGATAAATCTGCTCAAAAAAAGGCCGATAATAATCAAGCACCAGATCAAAAAGGATGGCCGGCGAAGATTTTTTTCCTCGTAACTGGTCAAAAAAACGGGATAATTTTTTCAGGCCCGCCTGCCACGCCTTGCCGGCCGGGTATGATGAAAGACTGGCAAAGGGATCCGGCGAGGCAATAATCGTCCTGGTGATTTTCTGGGCGGTTTTCGGACCCACCTTGTCAAGCTGCAGAAGAATTCGGCCCCAGGAAAGATTATCCAGCGGATTTTCAAGAACCCGCAGGAAGGATAGCACATCTTTCATATGGGCAGACTCGGTAAGTTTCAGCCCGCCCCGCTTATCAAAGTCAATACCGGCTGAAGCCAGCTCCATTTCCAGCTTATAGGAATGAAAGCCGGAGCGGAATAAAACGGCAATTTCCCCAATATTCATGCCGCTATCGCACATTTCCTTGATTTTATTGCAAATAAAGGCAGCCTCTTCCCGATCATCTTTGGCCGCATAAAGCACTGGTTTTTCCTCACCCTCAATGGAAGTATAGAGAATTTTGGCATATTTTTCGGCGGCATTTCTGATAATATCGTTGGTCAGGCTGAGGATGGGCTGGGTGGAACGATAGTTTTCCTCAAGTTTGATCGTGGTGGTATGGGCAAATATTTTAGGAAAACGCATGATATTGTAAAAATCGGCACCGCGGAAGGAATAGATCGACTGCGAGTCATCACCAACCACCATCACATTATCATGCGTGCAGGCCATAAGGCGGATTATATCGGCCTGAATCAGGTTGGTATCCTGATATTCATCCACCATTATATATTTGAATTTGCTTGAAATTTCTGCCCTGGCCTCGGAGTTTTCCGCCAGCAGCCTTTTCCAGTTGACCAGCAGATCATCATAGTCCATCAAACCGTGATCAAATTTGAACTCATTATAATTTTTTCTGATTACGGCAATCTCTTCAGCATGTTCCTCAAGATGGGCATATTGCTCATAAATCAAATCTTCCAGTTCAATTGATTTATTGATTGAACCGCTGATAATATTGAAAATTACCCGCTTGGTGGGAAATTGTTTATCCCTGCCGCCAAAGCCCAGCGAGGATTTTAACAGATTGATAATACCTTCCGCATCCGACCGATCGATGATGGAAAAATTGGAGCTAAAACCCAGATGGGAGCCGTACCTTCTCAGCAGCTTATTGGCAACGCCGTGAAAGGTGCCGCCGACCACCTTTTTGCAGGAATCATTTAGCAAGGTGCCGGCCCGCCACAGCATTTCCTGGGCCGCCTTTCTGGTGAAGGTCAACAGCAAAACCGATTCAGGAGCCGCCCCGCCCGACAAGAGATGGGCAAGCCGGTAAACCAGGGTTCTGGTCTTGCCGCTTCCGGCCCCGGCGATGACCAGCACCGGCCCTTCGGTGGTGGTTACTGCCTGATACTGAGCGGAATTCAAATCTTCCAGCGGGAAATCAAGACTGGGGCCTTCATTTATTCCACATTCATTATGGTAAATTTTATCCATAACCGACCATAACACGGCATTGCCGCCGCCGCAACGCTCCGGTTGACAAACCAGACTTGAAGGTTATACTAATTTTTTTATTGATATGGGCTTTTGACCAGTATGAATAAATTTTTACACAGGCAGGCTATTATGAACGAGATTGAGAATATTTTATCAAAAGAGGTCTTGGCAGATATTTTTCCCAAACAAAGAACCGACCAATTTTTTGAGGCTCTGTTCGGCGATGCGGAAGAAGGTGCCTACGATATTGAACTGGCGTACGGTTCCAGCAGCAAAGACCAGTTAACCATAAATATTGTGCTAAATGAACGCCCGGGCCATTGCCTAGTTTGCAGCCTGACCCAAGGACTGCCACAGGTATTTGCCAAACACCCGATCATTAACCTTGACGGGGTGGTACAAAAAATAGATGAAGCCCTAGGGAACACGGCAGCCTGCGGCGGCTGGTCGCTTGGCAGCACCGAACATACCAGCAAGTCCATCCACACCATACCGCTGCATATAGAATTGCAATAAAAATCCGCTCGTTGTCTTGATTTAATGGGCATTTTCGGTGCTTACCTCTGTGCCTTGGCATGGTAAAGGTTATCGTCTGCCCTTTCCATCCACTCATGAATGCTTTCCTCATCACCGAGCTGAGCAAGCCCGATGCTAACTCCAAGTTTATTTGCCTGATCGGCCCAAATATCAAGCTCTTCAACGGCAAGGCCAAGTCTTTCAGCAAGAATCCCGGCATTTTCAAGATCGGTATCGGGCAGCAGCAGGATAAATTCATCACCGCCCATCCTGATCAGCAAATCAGAGGAGCGGATAGCTGAATTTAATGCTAAAGCTACGGATTTTAATGCCTCGTCCCCGGCCTGATGCCCCAGCTTATCGTTAATGACCTTGAAACGGTCTAGATCCATGGCAGCCACGGTCAAAGGACGCTGATAACGCCTTGCTCCCTCAACCATACCGGTAATCCGGTCTTCAAAGACCCTTCTGTTCAAAAGGCCGGTCAAGGCATCGCGACTGGCCCGTTCAAAAAGATCCTCATACTCAATGGCCCGATGCAGGCAGTCAGCAAGAATCTCCAGAGAATCGTTAATAAAATCAACTTCATCGCCGCTAAGCTCCTGCCCCTGTTTGATAATCAGAAAAATACCGGCATCATCACTGGTCTCAAAGATCCATTTATGGGCATAATAACCAGCGTTATCGCTATACGAACCGGCCGCCTGCCTGCCCCTTATAAGCTCCTCGGCAAAGGCGACCACCGCCCTTCTGTTTGGGCCGTGTCCTGAGCAAAAAAGATGCTTTTTATTATTTGATTTATTGTTATAGCCGATCAGTTCATGCCTGACATGGGGCATAAGCCATACCGAATATGCCTCAATCATATCGGTAATTTGTAAGATACCTGCCATTCTGGCATGGAGCTGATTCATAAACTCAAGTTTTTCTGACTGACGCTTCAAAAAGGCCAGCTCCGCCATAACCCTCTCAATCTGATCAGCATTTTCTATTCCTGGAGCAGATTGAGATAATTTTGTCGAAATTGTCATTTTATTTCCCCTTGTTGCTCGTTATTACTATCCCGAACAAATACTGATAAAACTTACCCGCGTGCTTCCTTTAAGCAAATAATATGCCATAGCATAATGTCAAAAAAATATGAAGCTGTAAAACAGAGATAACTATTTGTTATTTATAAAATAATATTATTGTGGATAAAATATATGACCGGCAAGAAAAAATTTATTCAAACAGAAACGTCAAAATTATGACTTTAACGGCAGCATGAAAGTATCTTGACTATTGACCGGGTACACATTAGTTATGGCCGGATTAAGGCTGGAATTTACCTGCGGGGCGGTAAAAATTTTTCGCTTATTTCTCGTTTCTGTTTAGGTAGTTATATATTTTCAGCCGCAAAAACACGAAAAATAAAAATGCAGAACTCAATAAACTTTCAAGTGTAAAATCAGGATGTTAAATAAAAAGCCGGATATAATTTACCCCTGTCTTTGGCAGTATAAGGTGATCGGCGAAGATAAACTGCTGGTCGAGGAGGCAATAAACCGGATATGCGGCGGCTCGGCCAAAATAAACCACGCTAATACCAGCTCATCCGGTAAATATCACAGTTTTAATGTCGAACTTGAAGTTGCCGATGAACAAGAAAGAAACAATATTTTTGCCAAATTACAAAAACATCAATATATCAAAATGGTAATATGACAGCTCAAGATATAAATCCCGAAAATAAGGTGCCGGAAAGGCTGATTGCTTCTCTGCGTGAGGGCATTGCCATTGTCCAGATGGTCTTTTTCAAGGAATTAAAAAAGTCAGTTCAAGCCGAATATCCGGATCATACCTTTGTTTCAATGCTTTGCGGTGCAGTGACCAATGAGATTTTCGGCACGGTCAATACTGGCGAACCATTTATAGAATTTGGCAGAAAGAACCGGGCCGCCATCGAGCAGTATCTATTTGCCATCAAGGACGAACTTGCTCATATGCGGAAACCGCTGACCGATGCCTTGCGGATGCAGGCGATTTGCGATCAACAGCAGCAGGCAAATGGTGATGGAGATAGTACAAAAGCCCTGCAAGTTGCGGAAAAACTGGGCATTCTTATCACCGAACGGGAAATGCCGCTGCCATCGGCCTTTATGACCATTGCCCGCAATCTGGGAGAAATACACGGCCTGATTATCCCACCGACACCAACCAGCCCGGAAGATGGTATGGCTAATTAGATACGAAGATCAGGCTGATTAACTCACCGAAAACATTATTTTTCAATTTACCCCATCGTCTATGAAAATAGCTATTGAAAAAATTCCCAGCCGTCTTTCAAAAGTCCCAGTAAGAGAAGTATTCTTTCTAAAATTTCAACGGCACATAGCAGATATAAAAGAGGGTGTTCAAAATTTTGTGTCAGTAATCTAAAACTGCTATAATAGCAGAAAAAGGAGGACTGACCAATGAAACAGCTAGACACAACATTCGATTTTGAATGGTGTATCAAATTTACTGATTACAGCATTTTAAGAAAACACTTTCCTTAAAATAGAAGCGATTTATATACATCCCTATCACCTTGTCATGTATTTCTTCACTTTTCGAAAAGCAAAGTAAAGTGGTCCCCTTCGTCAAGACAAAAAATATCTTTTTTTAAGGTGTAACACCCCTCCTTCCTCTACTCCCCCTGCAAGCAGTCTTTTTCTCGGTAT
>PDQP01000024.1 GCA_002747805.1 Deltaproteobacteria bacterium | reverse complement strand
ATATCTGTTCAAGAGAGTCGGTATCAGTGGCCCGGAAATATTTTGCTCCGGTCATTTCCGCCACCTGCCGCAGGGTTTTCTCGTCAATATTTACCTTCTCCTGCCTTAATACCTTTCTGCCGAAAACATCGGTAACCGGAATTGGGGCAAGCCCTCTGGTTCCAGCCCCCACGGTATAAACCTTAATCTTAAAAGTTTTGGCCGCCTCTGCCGCCAATAGCGGTGTGAGCTTGCCGGTATTATTCATTCCGTCAGTCAGCAAAATAAGCAGCCGTGATTTGGAATCCTGATCACGCAGGCGGTTAATGCCGGAACCAATGGCCGAGCCGATGGCGGTGCCGTCCTCTATCATGCCGATAGCAAGCGATTGCAGCCTTTTTTCCAGCCACTGGTGATCCAGGGTTAGCGGACTGACCATATAAGGCTTACCGGCAAAGGCGACCAGACCTATCCGGTCGTTTGGCCGCGCGGCGATAAAATCCCTTACCACCGATTTCACTACCTCAAGCCTGCTCGCGGACTTATGATCAAGTTTGAAATCCATCGCCTTCATGGAGCCGGACACATCAACCGCCAGCAGAATATCAACCCCGCTGGCCTCAATTTCGGTGGTGCTGCTGCCGTACTGCGGCCTGGCCAGAGCGGTTATCAGCAGGGCCAGGGTGATAAGTTTCAGCAGCAGGGCAATTCTGCCCGGGCTGTTTTTGCGTTTTTCCGCCATGCTGGCAAGGGTTGCCGTGCTGGAAAACATCACCGCCGGGGCCGGCCCCTTACGTCCTTTCAGCAAGAGCAGGAGCGGCAGGGCGGCCAGCAGCCACAATATTGCCGGGTGGAGAAATCTCATTTTATCTCTTCCTCACAACTTTCCCTAATAAAGGAGATTACCGCCTTTTCCAGTCCGGCTGCTTCGCTTTCGCCGGGGGAAAATCGGGCGAATTTTATTAAATCCATCTGGCTTAGGCAGTCTGCCAGCAAATCACGATGCCTGAACAGGGCATCAGAACTTTTATCTTTCTGAATCTGCTGCAAAAACTCACGGGTGGTTCGGGTGGTTGCCCGCAACTTGAACTGCGTGGTTATAAACCTTCTTAAAATGCGGCTGATGACCTCGGAATATTCGGCAAATCTTGCCTCGGTAAAAAGTTTTTTTGCCTCGGCAAGCTCCTGTTCAGTCCTTTGGCGCGGAGACAGGGCAGGTTTTGCCCTGTTTTTCCGCCAGCGGACAAAAAGAAAGATCAGCAGCAGCAAAATGATAATGGCGGCAGTACCTATAAAGACTGTCGGCAGCCAGTCATCCGGCAGCGGCACCGGCCCGGCAATGTCCTTTATATCCTGCTGCATGATATTTGCCTTTATATCGGGCGGCTGATTTACGCCCTGCGGTTTTAAGAGCTGCAGCGGCTCATTATCGGGCTGGTCAGCAGCGGCGGCAGTAATAAAAAAAAACTGCTGAAAAAACAGGAAAATTAACCGGAAATATCTCATCTTCCCATTCTCCTTTTCCTGGCCTTGAAGAAACCCAGCAGGGCTGGTGCATAGGCGGCGTTGGTTAAAAGGTCAAGGCTGTCTATGCCGCAGCCTTTCAGCATCTTATGAAGCTCTTTCCGGCGGGCATCGGTCAGTTCCGCATACCCCCTTCTTATGGAACTGTCCGAGGTATTTATCTCCACCTGCTGGCCGGTTTCGGCATCCTCCAGGGTCAGCCAGCCCACATCCGGCAATGCAAATTCCCGGTCATCATTTACCACCAGAGCGATAAGATCGTGCCTTTTGCCGGTCAGCCGCAGTTTGGTTTGCAGAAAGAGGCTTTCTTCCTCAAAATCCCTGCCAAGGCAGAAATCAGAGATAAAAAAACAGACGCACTGCCGTTTGCCGACCCGGTTCAAAAAATCCAGCGGCACGGTAAAATCGGTTTTCCTGCCCTGCGGCTGAAAAAATAAAATTTCTCTAATTACCCTTAAAATATGAGAACGCCCCTTTTTGGGCGGGATGTAAAGCTCGACAAAATCAGTGAAAAGGATCAGCCCCACCTTGTCATTATTTTTCATGGCCGAAAAGGCAAGTACCGAACCAAGCTCGGCCATCAGCTCACGTTTTGAGTCCTGCCCGGAACCAAACTCGCCGGAGCCGGAGACATCAATCAGCAGCATGATGGTCAGTTCCCTTTCCTCGGTAAATTTTTTTATATGGGGCGTGCCGGTTCGGGCGGTAACATTCCAGTCAATGGTTCGGGTATCATCCCCCGGCACATATTCACGCACCTCGTCAAAGTTCATTCCCCGGCCCTTGAAAACAGAACTGTATGAGCCGGCCAGGTTGTCGTTTACCAGACGATTGGTGCGCACCTCCAGGCTGCGAACCTTTTTTAATATATCTTTGGTCAGGAAGGTTTCCATTATGGCACCGGTACCGTATCCAGAATTTTGCGGATCAAGTCTTCGCTGGTAATATCCTCGGCCTCGGCCTCATAGCTAACGGCAAGCCGGTGGCGCATCACGTCCATGGCCGCCGTTTTCACATCGTCAGGAGTAACGTAGCCGCGGACATTTAGGTAAGCAAGGCTTCTGGCCGCTGCCTTCAGGCTGATGGTCGCCCTGGGTGAGGCTCCCACCTGGATATAGCCGCCGAGGTCAAGGCCGAAATTTTGCGGCTCTCTGGTGGCATAAACCAGTGAAACTATGTAGTCTTTTATCTTGTCGTCCATATAAACCGAGCTTACCACCTGACGGGCCCTGAAAATATCTTCTTCGGATAAAACCGGATTTATGCTGCTGCTCCGGCCGTCCATTTCTACCATTTCCAGAATTTGCCGCTCCTGTTCCAGAGAGGGATAGTTTATGACCGCTTTTAGCATAAACCTATCTATCTGGGCCTCCGGCAGCGAATAGGTACCCTCCTGCTCAATGGGATTCTGGGTGGCAAGCACCAGAAAAAGCTCCGGCAGCTTGAAGGTATGATCGCCGATGGTTACCTGTTTTTCCTGCATCGCTTCCAGAAGGGCAGACTGCACCTTGGCCGGGGCCCGGTTAATCTCGTCCGCCAAAATAATGGAAGAAAAAATCGGCCCCTTTTTTACTTCAAATGAGGTGTTTTGCGGATTATAAATTTCGGTGCCTATGATGTCTGCCGGCAGCATATCGGGAGTAAACTGGATCCGCTGAAAATCAGCCTGAACTGCCTGGGCTAGGGTTTTAACGGCCAGGGTTTTGGCGAGACCCGGCAGCCCCTCAAGCAGGATATGACCGCCGGTTAGAAGGCTTACCAAAAGCGATCTTACCAACTGCTCCTGGCCGATGATGTTTTTATTTAGTTCCCGCTTTAGCGGCTCAACCCAGACCGAACTTTTTCGCACCGCCTCATTGATGCTCTGAATGGAAACTGCCGAGGCAGCTTCTCCCCTGGTGCCGTTCTGCATTTGCGGCGGCTGGTTTTCCTTGCTAAACATAATCTGCTCCATGATAAAATTTACCTGATTACTGCCTTTATTGTCTGCAACTAGAGATATGGAGATACTATAACAAACGTATATTACAAGAAGTTTGCGGCCAGATTACAAAATTGTAATATTTTGATTTTGTCATCAGTAAAGACGACTTATCATATCCTAAAATCCCTATGCAGCTTGCTCCAGTGCTGCCGTAGGCTCTTCTTATGCTCCTGATTCATCGGCAGTTCTGCCAGCATCTTTTGCCATTTTTCCCTTGCTCTTTCAAGGGTATCTGTAAGATGAACCTTGACGGCACGCCAAGGAATATCTGCTTTTTTTGCCCATTTTGCAAAATGATCAAGGTTTATCTGATACCATTTTTTGGTTCCGGCAAGATTTAAGGCAATGCTCTGTTCATTGGTGAGATAGGCACGGGTAAAGACAATATCATAGGCAGGAGAAAGGCGAGGAGTAACCCGGTCAGGGTAAATCAGGCTCCAGTTTTTAAGATGTGCATCCCCGTTGCCAAGCAGGATATTGACCAGTAATCTTCTGGCAAACTGCTGGACATCTGCCAGTCCATCTCCAGAGTAGCGGTAGAGAATGGTGCCAATCTGTTGATAATTGGCAAAATCATATTTTTCATGGGGATATTTGGCAAGAACCTGTGCAAAATCCTCACTGTGAATACGCAGGTTTTGCTGTCGGTCGAAACGTTTTATGGCATAAACCGGCTCTGCAGACAGGTTTAGGGCGGAAGTATTATGCAGGTATTTATGCTCTACCAATTTTATTTCGGGAATATAAACACCGGCAGCCTCTGCCAGACGCATGGCTGAATATTCGTTAAAGACAACGCCCTTATGCTGCGTTGACGGCGTTTTTATAATCCAGTCTTCGGTGGTGCCGGAATCGGTCAGACTGCAGCTTTTTCCTGCCAGCTTTATGGAAAATTTCAGCTGCACCCCTGCCAATGAAAAGCGATGATTTTGATAGGCTTTTGCCGAAGCCGCAACGCCTTCTTCGAGATTATTTTCCGCATAATTTGCCTGCAGAAAGGGCGGCAGTTGGTCTGGTGGCAGAGGTTTTGCGATCAGGGCCCCGGGCAGGCCGCCCCCCAAATGGGTAAACATTTCAAATTCATTATCAATATGAATTTTCAGCTCCCGGGTAATCAGTTCTCTTAATGCCCCTTCCGGCAGCAGGTTGGAGAGCAGGGGGTGAAGCCGCTGCCGCTGCTGCCAGGCACGGGAAAGCAGTTTTTCGGCACGAGGAAATTTTTCGTAGGTAAGGATGCTCAAGGTGGGCCGTTTGTTATTTGCCGAAAATTCAGGGGCAAAGTGGAGAATATTCCGCCCGTCTTGGAAGCCCGCCAGCCAGCCGACAAGATGACCATGTAGAGATAGTTCAAGAAAATGCACTTTCTTCATTCATTATCCCTAAAAATATCCCGCCACGGATTATCTATCAGATCATCGTCTTCGGTGCTATCTGCCCGATGTGCAGCATTCAGGATTGCTTTTACCTGCGAGATCTGTTCTGCTGGAACAAGCAGCAGTTCACTGTTTAGCCCTTTGGCAATAAGTTCCAGTGTATCCAGACGGGGATTACCCTTGGATTCGATACGCTGATATTGCTGACGCGAGATACCTGTACGCATAAACATATCGCTTTGTTTAAGCTGCAGAGCTAGGCGCCTGTTTTTGATCTGCTGGAGGAAATAAGTCATTTTTTTTGTCAACTCATATGTTTCTTGCAGTTTATAAAGAAATACATAAATTGCTTTTTAGTGATAGTCAAGCATTTTGACGGCAGGAAAAATATCATAATCTGCCCAGATTGCCGCCTAAAAACTGCACCAGTGCGGTAGCGGTTACAGCGGCATTGACCGCCTTTAGCACCTGTTTGCCAAGGCTGACTGATTGCCAGCCGTATGATTTGGCAAGCTCTATCTCCTCGGCGGTAAATCCACCTTCTGGTCCGGTTATCATGCGGATTATTTTATATTTTTGGCTAAAATCAAGATCATGCAGGGTTAAATCGGTTTCCTCTTCCCAAAAAATAATTCTTAGCTCAGATGCATCCGGCGGCCCCATACTTCTGATCGCCTGCTTAAAACCCTGTGCCGAAGCAATCTCCATGCCGCCTGTCCGCCCGCATTGTTTGCAGGATGCTTCAACCAGCCGTCTCCAGCGCTCCTGCTTTTTTAATAATCTGGCCTTATCAAGCCTGCCTTGACATCTGCTGCTCTCCAGCAGGGCAAAAACATCCACTCCCAGTTCGTTACAGCTAGGGATTAGTTCATCAATCTTTTTGCCCTTAAGATTAGCCTGTCCCAGCCAGAGTGAAGATATTTTCAGGCTTTTGGGTCGGTCTTGCCCGATAATTTTTACCTTGATCCTGTGGCCAAGTGCCAAAATTTCGGCAGTATAGACCAGCCCTGAGCCGTCAAATAATTCGATTAAGCTGCCTGCTTTAAGGCGTAAAACCGTTCTAATATGGTTCGATTCTTCTTTACCGAGAAGGGCCTGCCGATTATTGATTGACGATGGAGAACAAAAAAATCTACGCATGACTTTACACATCCCTAAAAAGAATTTATAAGTTATGACAGTTCCTTGGCGGGAACATCACTACTGGCCGATTTTTGGAGGATAGTAATGCAAATGGGCAAGGAACGCAGGCTAAAAAAACGTCATTCATGGGAAATACCGGTCAAGGTGGCCAGAAGACCATTTACCGAAAATCCGCCCTTTGTGCAGGCCGTTATGTCCAATATCAACAGCTACGGCCTCTTTGTTACCACTGAGCAGGATTTTCCCATTGCATCAAGAATGTTCCTTGAATTTTATCTTGCTTTTGAAGAGCTTAGCAAACTTCAGGTTATTTTATCCGTGGAAAGCTTGCGGAAATTCTCCGGCAAGTCGGTTAGAATCAATGTTTCGGGTATCGTTATTAGGGTGCAAAATGACGGTGCCGGCATAATTTTTGATAATGATTACACGGTTAATCCCGTATAGTTCAAGGATTTTTACCAAATCTTAGGGCTGCCCATTCTCCTTCTGTTTCTTCCTCAATAAATTGCATACCGCCCTGCACAAAGGTATGAACAATGTTTTTGGCCTGCTCGCCAGCCAATAGACCGGATAAGACCATTTGGCCGCCGGGTTTAACCAGCCTGATCAACTCTGTTTTCATCTCCAGCAGCGTATTATGAACAATATTGGCCGCCACTAAATCATATTCACCTGTAAGTTCCGTAATATCTTGCCGGGAAACCTGCATGGCCTTTCCCAGACCGTTCAGCCTGATATTAGCCAAAGCTGCTACTGCCGCATCCGAATCATTGTCAATGCCTAAAACCCGTTCGGCCCCCAGCAACAGGGCGGCCATACCTAGAATGCCGGTGCCGGTTCCCACATCAAGCATCTCTGCTCCTTTAAGCTCGGCGAGGCTTTTCTGAATAAGACTAATCGACCTGGCGGTGGTCGGGTGCTGACCGGTGCCAAAGGCCATGCCGGGGTCCATAATAATTACCGATTCCTTCCCATTAGCCTGATAATTTTCCCAGGTTGGAGCGATGGTCAGACCGGGAATCACCTGAAAAGGAGCGAAATGCTGCTTCCAGTTATTGCTCCAGTCCTTATGGGTAAATTTGCCCATATGCAGTTCCGGCTCGGGCAAGCCGAAAATTCCGGCAAGCTGCGTGAGATGCTTTTTCAGCGATAATCTAATTGATTCTATCTCCTTATCCGGCAAATTTTTCTGCCCGAGAAAGCCGTTTATGACCCGCCTTTCCCCCTCAAGGTTTATTTCTACTCCGGCTGCCAAAACACCTGTCATATAATCGCTTATTGCCCCGGCAAGCTCCGGTGCTGCTGTGATGGTAATTTTCAGCCATGTTGCAGGCTGCTTTTCATTCGGATAATTCATTTTTCTATTCGCATCGTTTGATGATATTTTTTATGATATTTTCGGGATAATCATTTATGATAGTCAGAAAGTTAGCCAAATCAATCAATAAAATCCAGTAAAATCCCTTATGACGCATCAAGTATCAATACCGGCTGAAAGCAGAGTGATCGCCTGTCCTGGCTGCGATCTGCTGCTTGCCCTTGACTGCAGTATTGAAACAAGGTTCAGCCAAGTCTGCCCAAGATGCAGCCAGACCATTTACCGGATCAAACCCAAATCAGTCAACAAGGTTTTGGCACTTGCCATAACCGGACTGCTTATTTATTTTCCGGCGGTATTTTCGCCTTTGCTCAGCATGGAAAAGCTCGGCATGAAAGGGCATGGCAATGTGGTCTCGTCAGCCGTCTCCCTTTATCAGGGCGGCTATTATCTGGCGGCGGCAGTGGTCTTTCTTGCTGCGGTGCTTCTGCCTTTTTTGTTATTATTTCTTATCTTTTGGGTATCCCTTAACATCAGGGCGGGCAGGAAATCTGCCATGCTCAGAAAGATGTTTAGTGCTTACCTTCACTTGCAGGAATGGGGGATGACCGAGGTTTATTTTCTGGGGATTATCATCACCATTATCAAGATGAATCCAAAGGCAACTATCTATTATGATACAGGTTTTTTTTGTTTTCTTGCCCTGGTGATAATTTCTGTCGGTATTCTTGCTGCACTGGATAAGCGGCTTTTCTGGACTATGCTGGAGCCGGATGATTCAGCCGCCTTATCCATAACCGATTTGCATGATGCCAAGGGAAAAAGTGCCTTGCAGCTAGGGCTTGCCGCCTGCCGCATCTGCGGCAAACTGCAGCCGGAAACTGGTGGCCGCTGCTCTTGCTGCAATTCTATTCTGCATGCCAGAATCCCGGCCAGCCTCAGCAAAACCTGGGCTTTGGTTATAACCTCAGCCATGTTTTTTATTCCGGCCAATATCCTGCCGATTATGCAGGTGGATCTGCTTGGAGTTCCGGGTAGTTCGACCATTATGGACGGTATAATATTTTTTTTCGAGCATGGTAACTATCCCATTGGCCTAATTATTTTTACGGCCAGTGTGCTGGTGCCGCTGTTTAAGGTGGCCGGGCTGATGATTATCCTGTTTACCGTTCATAGCAGAAGACGCCGCTTTTTGCGGCAAAAGGCCGGACTGTTTCGTTTTATCGAGTTTATCGGCAGGTGGTCGATGCTGGATATTTTTGTCATCGCCTTATTGACAGTGCTGGTGGATTTTGGTTTCTTCACTTCGGTTTACGCGGCTCCGGCCGCCACCTATTTTTGTCTGGTGGTGGTGTTTACCATGCTGGCGGCCCTTGTCTTCGACCCCCGCATTATGTGGGATAGATGTTACCAATTAAAGCAATAAAAACATGATTGATCAACCAGTTAGTAGAATAGAACGCGGCATATCGCCGATATGGATACTGCCAGTCATAGCTCTGGTTATTTGCGGCTGGCTGCTTTTTCAGAGTTATCAGAACAAAGGCGTTGATATTATAATTTATTTTGATGATGCCAGCGGCATAACCCCCGGCAAGACCCAGGTGGTTGCTATGGGGATGCCGATCGGGATGGTCAAGGAGGTATCTGTCGATCTCGGCCATAACCGGATAAAAACCTTGGTAAAAATGGAGCGGAAGGCAGCAGATATTCTGGTGGAGGATACCGCCTTTTGGGTGGTACGCCCGGAGATTTCTGCGGCCAAGATTTATGGACTGGATACCATTATCACCGGCAGTTATGTGGGCGTTCAGGCGGGCAGTTCCCAAAAACGGGCGGCCGTTTTTCAAGGCCTGTCCTCGCCGCCGCCGGTCCGTGATGATACGCCCGGCCTGCATTTCTTCCTCAGGGCTGAATCCCTGCACTCAATACAGGCAGGTTCTGGAATTTATTATAAAAATATTCATATCGGCTCGGTGCGTACCTACTCTCTGGAGGAGGGTGGTGAGGGGGAGCCAGCCATCTTGATTAACTGTCATGTCAGCAAGGATTATGCCCATCTAGTCAAGCCGGAGAGCATCTTTTCCAATGCAAGCGGCATTTCCATTTCCGGCAAGCTGACCAGCCCCAAATTCAGGATGACTTCCCTGGCCTCGCTGCTGACCGGCGGTATTCAGATGGATAATCCAGAGGCATCCATAAACAGCAATCAGGTTGAAAAAGGCCATATTTTCAAGCTATACAAGGATCGCAAGAGTGCCGACTATACAATGCCCATGACCCTGGAGCTTGCTTCGGGCAGCGGCATTGCCGAAGGGGTAACCAAGGTGATTTATCAGGGCATGGAAGCGGGACTTGTGGAACGGGTAGATTTTACCGATGACCAGCAGACTATCACCGCCCATATCCTGCTTGGGTCTCAAGCCGGCCCGGTCTTAAAAGAGGGAACCCGTTTTTGGCTGGTACAGCCCAGCATCGGTGCAGACGGGGTAAAAAATCTGGAAACCGCCCTTTCAGGTGCCTTTATTACCTTTCAGCCGGGAGGCGGTGAATATTGCAATCATTTCAAGATTTTGCCGGAGCCGCCGCCGCTAAAGCCGCTGCGGTCGGGGCGGGCCTATACTCTGAATAATTCCGGGTCAGCAAAGCTGTCCATCGGCTCGCCGGTACTTTTCAAAAATATCAAGGTCGGCAAGGTCATTGATATTACTATCAATCCAGAAAATGGTCAGCTTAAATCTACCATCTTTATTTTTGCCGATTATCTGCCTCTGGTCTCGGCTAGTTCCGTTTTTTGGCATCAGGGAGGATTGAGGGTCGATGCCGGTTTGGCTGGGGTAAATATAGAAACCGGCACCCTGTCTTCCTTTATCAGCGGGGGGGTGGCCTTTTTTACGCCGGATATGAAAAAAGGTAAGGTTCCAGAAGCGGGTTATAGCTTTAAGCTATATGAAAGTTATGGAGAAGCGGCGGCAGGTGATTCCAGTTTGAAGGCAGCCGGGTTTCGTTTTAAGCTGACGGCCTCTGAGATTGGTTCGGTTGCTGTCGGTTCGCCCATTCTTTATCAAAAGGTAAGGATCGGCAGGGTTGAAAATCTTCGGCTTGATAAGGAGCAGATTATTATGGATTGTGTAATTGAGCCGAAATATCAAGAAGATATCCGCTCAAATTCACGGTTTTATAATTTGTCAGGAGTGGAGGTAAACGGCGGACTTTCCGGCTTGTCGGTCAAGATTGGTTCCTTGAGCACCATTATTTCCGGCGGGATAGGGCTTTATAACCCTAAGCAGCAAGGGACGGCTCTTAAGCGTAAGAAAATATTTACCGTATATAAATCATTGCAGGAGGCCAAGGATCAAGACTATCTGCCCATCAAGATTGATTTTGCCAAGGCTCCCGGGATAAAGATCGGCACTCCCTTAAAGTTTGGCGGCTTGGATGTTGGCCGGATAACCGAGCTGGATATTGAACATCTGCCGGCCATTACTGCAACCGTTAGAGTTAAGCCCAGTGTGGAAAAATATTTTCGTACCGGCACCAGGGTATGGCTTGAATCATCCGAGATTAACCTGATGCAGATAAAAAATCCGGGGGCGGCTATTTTTGGGCCGTATATTACCTTTAGGCCGGGCGGAGGCAAGCCTGCCGCACATTTTACTGCCCTGATCCAGCCGCCTGTGCCGAAAATAGTACGGGAGACAGATGGGCTGAATCTGGTGCTGGAGAGCAAAAACCTGGGTTCTTTAGGCGTAAATTCGCCGATTTATTATCGGCAGGTGCAAATTGGCAAGGTCATTGGTTATGAACTGGATGAAGCTTTTCAGAAGGTTTTGATTTATATCCATATAGAGCCTAGATTTTCTCCAATTATCCGTAAAAATACCAAGTTCTGGAATGCCAGCGGAGTTAAGATTGAAGGCGGAGTTTTCTCTGGACTAAGCCTTAAAACTGAATCGCTTAAATCCATCATCGGCGGCGGTATTGCCCTGGCTACGCCGGAAGAAAAAAGCGGCGGTCAGGTCAAAGACGGCAGCCGGTTTGTCCTGCATGATGAGTGTGATGAAAAATGGCTGGACTGGAACCCGGATATACTGGTTCTGGAAAAGGAGCCGCTGCCGGTTAAGGGAAAGTAGTAAGTGTATTTCAGGGCAGCCCCGCCTTACAACAGGGCCGCCCTTAGATTATTTACTTCAAAATAAGCCGTGAATTTACCGGCTGTACGGGGCGGTTATTTGGATGGTGCATAACCTTGGTAAAGGCATTTATCTGTTCCTTGGAAACAGTCTGAGCTTCCTTAAAGACAATCCATCTTACCCCTTCGGAGCATGGCGGCGTGGTCAGCGAGCCGTTAAAATAATAGTAGTCCTTATTTTCCGGTAAAAACATGGAGGCATCAGCCGCCTTTTCAAGTTTTTTGGTTTCGCCTGCTTTTTTAGGAATCTGCGGCCAAAACTGGCATAGTGCCTTACTTTTTTCTCCCTGGTTATAAAGCACGGCCACCACGGCAATTTCTCCAGCATCATTCATATGAACAAAATGAGCTTCAAATGGATATAATTTTCCGTCTATTTGATTTTCACTCGGGCTATGAAAATGAAACTGTTTTAATTCAAAGTTGTCGCCGCCAATGGAAAAGGTACTGCCCGGGGCATAATTCACCTGAATACTATGACCATTATTAACTACTTCCTTGCCGCCTGCCGGCTGATAAAGGAATTTTACGGGCGGCAGTTCTGCTTCGGTAAAACCAGTTAAATTGATCGGGGACTGATTCTTGCCCCCGCAGGCAGAAAATTCAGGGCTGAGATTCTTCCAGTTTTCCGGGGCCTCTGCTCCGGTATAACCCCAGTGAACTTTTTCGGATGCATAGGCACCAGTTGAAAGAACCAGGGTAACTCCTACAGATAATAAAACCTTTTTCATACTTTCTCCTAAAATGTTAAATAAAAACAACTTGTTTACGAAAGGCAATTCGGCAAAATCAGCCATTAAACTGCCTTGTTTTTGCAGGACTAACCTGCAGGAGCGGGAAGCTAACATAAGCAGGGAAAAAGTGCAATATGCCAGGTGTTTTGGTGGGTGTGGGGATTGGAACCAAGAGCCGATGCAGCATAAAAACTGCATCGGCAAACTGGGGTGATTAGTTGATTTTTATCTGTTTAATCTGATCTTCTTCCGGCCTGCTGATTTCAAGCTGCAAGATTCCATTGTTATAACTTGCACTTACCAGCTCTTCTTTTACTTCAAAGGGCAGGGTGAAGCTGCGTTCAAACTTGCCGTAATGCCTCTCTCTCCGATAAACATTTTCATCTTTTATCTCGCTGGCAAGTTTCCTTTCGCCGCCAAGGGTTAGATGCTTGCCCTTAACATCCACATACAATTCTTCCTTGTCTGCCCCCGGAATTTCCGCCTCAATAACAACTTTTCCTTCCCGGTCATAAATATCAACCGATATGCCCCGCCTGTCTGCCGTTCGGGCAAAAGCCGCTTCATTAAAAAGCGGGGGTAAAAATTCATCCAGAAAACTGGGTAATGAATTGCTTCTGCCGTAATTGCATCTTGGGTTAACTCTTTGAAGTTCCATTTTCTTCTCCTTTATTTTGGGTTTTGTTTTTTGCCCTTTACTTCGCTGGTGAAGAATGTAATAATGAAAACATCGATGTCAATAAACAAATATTACTTTTTATAAAAAATAATAAAAGTAATATTGAGATAAAGGGAGAAGACGATGAAAGGAAGAACCGTCAGGATGACAACCATCGAGTTTACCAGTGCTTCTTTGGCCGATTTAAGGGGAAAACAGTCGGTTAGAACCACTTTCAGGCTGTCGGTAGAAGCTATCACGGCCTTGTCTGTTATGGCCGGACAAATGGGGATAAAACAAAAAACCTTGTTTGATCATCTGATGGATGGCCGGATACTGAAAATCATTGCCCAAGAATATGACCGCAGTACAAACCGCCCGCCTGGTCAGCCCAAGACCTATGTTATAAGCCGCCGGACTTTGGATCTGCTTGATATTATATCGAAAAAATACGAAGTTCCCCGTGACGCACTGGTTGAGGCAGCAATATCCAGAATTATGCCCATGATTGAAGAGGAGAAGAAAAAGCATCGGCAGCGGATGGCCCTGCATAAAAAAATGACCGAAATTTTTGATGAGGGCCGCCGCCTGCTGATTGAGATGGATGAAAATTTTGCTGAGGGTGATCCGGTATTTACCAAATATCTTCACACCTTAAAAATATTTGAAAATAATTGCTCAGATGTTGAAGATTATTTGCAAAAAGGCCGCCAGTTGGAGAACTTTTGATAATCTAGCCAGGTTTTTGTATAAAAATGTTGAAATCCTTGTACTGCATGATACAGAATACTCAATAACAGATCTGCTTTACTAAAGGAGAATTCTATGTACTATATTTTGGAGCAGCTTATTGGCTCTCTGAAAATGGGAGAACAGCCGATTTTGGCTGTGATTGTCAAAAGTGATGGTTCCTCGCCTAGAAAGGCCGGAGCCAGGATGCTGATCTTGCCGGACGGTTCCATCTGCGGCAGTATCGGCGGCGGGATGGTTGAAAAAGAGTGCCGCCGCAAGGCCGGAGAAATTTTTGCTGGTTTACGGAACTTTGTATATATAAATTTTGACCATGCTCATCCTGCTGCCGGCCCTGAAGGTATGGTTTGCAGCGGCTCGGTAACGGTTTTACTGCAAAGGGTGATGCCGGATGATTTATCTGTTTTTACAAAGCTTTATCAGGGCTGTAAAGGACAGGAAAAATTGCTTTTAATAACCAGACTGCCCAAATATGACGGCAAGGCTGAAGAGCCGCCTGAATTTATACGGTCAGATGAACTGCCGAAAGAAATAGCCAAAATAATAGCAGAACAAAACAAGGGAGACGGCAGGCCGTTTATTGCTGCTACCGGGGAAAACGAGTTTTTGATTGAACCGATTTCTTACCCCGGCACTCTTTATATTATGGGAGCTGGCCATGTTTCTCAGGCGGTTGCTTATCTGGCATCCTATGCAGGTTTTGCGGTGGTGGTCATGGACGACCGCCCTGAATTTGCTAGTAAAGCAAGGTTCCCTGAGGCGAAGCAATTGATCATCCTGCCGGACTTCAAAAATTGTTTGAGCGGCCAGGGTGCTGGTGATTATGTGGTAATTGCTGCCAGAAGCCATGCCTACGACCGGGATGCTCTGGAGCAGGCTCTTAAAACCAGGGCAGGTTATATCGGTATGATCGGCAGCCTGAAAAAGCGAAATGTCATTTATGGTCAGCTTGAGGCCAAGGGTTTTACCAAGGCTGAACTGGCGAGGGTACATTGTCCCATCGGTCTGCCCATAGCGGCGGAAACTCCGGCAGAAATCGGGGTAAGCATTGTTGCCGAGTTAATCCAGGCAAGGGCGGCGTATCAAAAATTGGTTCGAGATTTCTAAATATCCTGCCAGTAGATCAGCAGCAAATCCTTGGAGCTTGGCCTGGCCTGGTCATCAATGATCAGCCCTGGAATACATATGATTTTTTCTTTGCTTGACAGCACCGGATACTTGTATTTTTCAAAGAAATTTATTTTTTTTTCGGCAAGATAACGGTTTATTTTCTTGCTGCCGTTAAAACCCGGCGGGGTAAAACGCTCCCCGGGCCGCACGCTTCTAAGCCGGAGCGGAAAGTCTAGCTTACCTGCATCAACCACTAGGGCATTTTCATCGTTTATATTCTTAGTATGCACCAATACCAGCTCCTTACCCAGCTCGGCAATTTGGTATCGTCCGGTTTTTGGTATCTGCACATCCACCTTGATCGGCTGGCTGCTTGCCTGCCGATGGCCGGTTTTGCCAAAAGGATGAAAAAAGGTCAGCCAGCGGCGGCTTTTTACCACCCTAAGCCCCTTGCCAAGATGCAGTTCTCCTGCATGTGAACCGCTTTCCGCCAGCTTAAGCACGGCCTCAATGGTTCTAAAAGACGGTTTGGTTGCCATCAGCCAGCAGCTTTTTTCGATCACTCTTCCCTGCAATGCCGGATGCAGGTCAAGCAGTTTTGCTTGAGAAAGTTTGATTATCTCTTCCTTTTCTGCATAAATTACCAGCTCTTGCATGGCCTGATTGGTTAGCTGCTCCAGCAGGTCATTTTCCCTGGTTAAAATAATGCCGATTTGCCGGATTTTTTCATCAATAGAAGGGTTATATTCTGTTTTTAGCTGAGGCAAAAGGCGGCGGCGGATCTTGTTTCTGAGAAATCTCTGGTCATCATTGCTGCTGTCATGGCAGTAGGAAATACCTGTTGCCTCAAGATAAACAAGCAGCGTCTTTTTTGGCTGGCCGAGCAGGGGGCGGATCAGCTTGCCCGAAGCCGGTTTGATACCGGCCAGTCCCGCACAATTAGTGCCTCTTATCAGCTTGATAAAAAAGTTTTCGGTCTGATCATCTGCGGTATGACCAAGGGCAATTTTATCAAAACCAGCCTGCTCTCTAATTTCTTCCAGCTTTTGATAGCGAAGGATGCGGGCGGCATCCTCAATCGACATCTTGCGGCTTGTTGCAAGGGCCGGAACATTTACTGAAACCGCCTGAAACCCTATTTGGCAAGACCTGCAAAAATCCTGTACCAGTCTTTCCTCGTTTTGGGCTTCATCTGGCCGCAGGCCGTGATTAACATAGACGGCCATCAGGTTACGGGCCGGGCGGCATCTGGTAAGCAGGTGTAGCAGGCAGATGGAATCGGGGCCGCCGGAGCAGGCCACCAGAACACGTTCATCAACGGAGCTTAAGGTATCAAGGTTGCGGCGGAACTCGCCGATAAGCAGGCGGCATGGATTGCGGCGGCGGGCCATTTGCCTGAGCCCTATCAATCTTTTAGCTGCTCCAGCAGTCGGTCATGGATATTTTCAAAACCGCCGTTGGAAAGCACCGCCGCCACATCGCCATTCTTAAGTGTTTTTTGCAAATGCTCCAAAATGGCATCGGCAGAGGCAAAGGATTTGGCCTCAATCCCTCGGGCGTTAAGTTCTTCTGCCAGTCTTGATGAGGAAAATTGTTCTTCAAGAGGCACCGATTCCAGCGGTACCGGCTCCCTAATCATCACCAGATCGGCGGCATCGAATGAATATACATAATCCTTTTGAAAAATGGCCCGTCTGGATGAGTTGGTTCTGGGTTCAAATATGGCAACCAGCCGCCTTGGCCCATAGGAATCTTTCAAGGCCCGCAGGGTTTCCCGCACTGCGGTGGGGTGATGGGCGAAATCATCAATGACCGTAACCCCGTTTTCAGTTCCCCGCACTTCCTGCCTTCTTTTTACGCCGCCAAATCCCGCCAGCCCCTGCTCATAGAGCTGTGGCTGATAGCCAAGATGATCCAGCACCGCAATTACCGCAAGGGCGTTCATGGCATTGTGTCTGCCGGGAATTTTGATGGTGAAATCATGGTAATCTTGCTGATCCTTGACCGCAGTAAATGAGGTAACTCCTTCTTTTACCGAAAGATTAGCCAGCCGCCAGTAAGCAGAGCTGCCATAGCCGATCACCCGGCATTTTGCTTTGGACACCACCTCGGCCACATTTTCATCATCAAGATTGGCAACAATCAGCCCATCTGACGGTACTAGCTGGATAAATTTGGCAAAGGCGGTCTTGATTTCTTCCAGATTATTAAAAATATCGGCATGATCAAATTCCAGCGATGAAATAATCGCTATATCCGGCCGATAATGAAGAAATTTTGCTTCCTTGTCGAAAAAGGCGGTATCATATTCATCTCCTTCGCTGACAAAATACCTGCCGCCGCCCAGCCGGAAATTGGCATTAAATTCACGGACAATGCCGCCGATCATAAAGGACGGGTCGAGCCTTGCATGATATAGTGCCGAGGCCAGCAGGGAACAGGTGGTGGTCTTGCCGTGAGTGCCGGTTATCACCAGCGAGGTTTTGTCTTTGATAAAGAAATGGGCAAGGGCCTGCGGAAAGGACAGATAGGGCAGGCCAGAGGCAGCAAGTGCCTGGGCCTCTTCATTGATTTGCCGAACCACATTGCCCACCACCACCAGATCCGGTTTTGAAGCAAGATTTTCCGGCCGGTAGCCGTCAAATACCTTGATGCCAAGCTCCTGCAAAAAATCGGACATGGGCGGATAAACCTTACTGTCTGAGCCTTGCACCTTATATCCGGCCTGCTTGAGCATACCGGCCAGTGCGGCCATGCCGGTTCCGCAAATGCCGATAATATGGATGTTTTCTATTTTATCAGGTACTTGGTTAAGAGCCTTGTCCAGGCTTAGAATATCAGTCATTTTCAAGCGTTTTTTTGATGGTTGAGTGGATTTTGGTAAAATTCTCGTTGAAGGTTGCCGGGGTAATACGCCCCATTTCAATAAATTTTACAGTAATTTCCTTGGCTGCCTTTAGGATGGTTTCCTCAGACACCTTGTTTTTATTATTTTCTTGGCTTTCTTTCATGCTTGGTTGTCCTTTCATACTTCGTCATGGGGCTTGACCTGCATTCCGCCGTAACTCATCCTCTCCAGCCTGTCAGCGACCCACATCTTGACCAAAGATTGACGGGTAATTCCCAGCCTCTTGGCTTGATTGTCGAGACCATCAACCACCCAGACAGGAAAATCCACTTTAACCTGTTTTACTGCCTGATTTACCCGGCGGGATTTTTCCATATCAAGATATGATGTTATATCTTCACCATTATCAAATCTTTGATCAAACTCTTTATCTTTCATAGATTTCAATCTCCTTTTCCCTTGATCGCCGCACTGAACCATTTTTATTGCCCCATTTTAATAAGCCTCTGCCGTAATGAAGAAGGCCAATTCGTCATAAAAAACGGCAGAGGCGTATCCCGTTTGGAAAAACCGGTTAGGCCATTCCGGCGGAAGCGTCTAATTGGTCAAAAAATGACTTTTTGTCAATCTGTAAAAAAAATTTCAGGTAAATTCATTTAAGCTAAAGTCGATCACTTTCCACCAAGGCGTAGGCATTGTGATTGTGGATGGATTCAAAACTTTCCGCTTCGGCAGAAAACCAGGTAATATCAGGACGGTCGGCAGCCTTGACCGCCGCCATCCTGACCACATCTTCCACAAACATAGGATTATGATAGGCATACTCGGTAACAAATTTCTCATCCGGCCTTTTCAGCAGGGCATAAAGCCCGCAAGAAGCCGAGGATTCGACCAGGGCGATCAGCTCTTCAGGCCGGATAACATCTTTATATTTAACGCATAATGTTACTTCGGCCCTTTGATTATGGGCACCTGCCTTGCTCAGCTCTCTGGAGCAGGGGCAAAGCGTAGTTATCGGCACCTGCACGCAAAGTTTTAGTGATTTATCACTGCTGGTCTCACCATCCAGGCGGCAGTGGTACTCCATCAGGCTCCTGGCACCTGTTGCCGGTGCTTTCTTTTCCATAAAATATGGAAATTTAAGGATAAGTTTTATGTTTTCGGCCTCAATTTCTTCCTGAAGGCTGGTCAGCAGTCCGGCATAATTTTTAACCTGGAAGTCAATATGGAAATCTTGCATTGATTTACCAATAATTTCATCAAGATTGGGTGTTTTCTTTTTGGGTGATACGGCCTGCATCCCAACCTTTGCCACCGAGTGCTGGATTTCACCGGAAATCCCGCTGATCTGGATGGGCAGCTTGAGGTCTTTTATGCCGATTATACTGGATGTCATCTTACTTAGACCCAGCTCGTGCAGCCAAATCTTCAGGTTTATAGGGCAAAAATAAGAAAATGGCCTTTTCCATATCCTGACAAAGGGCAAAACTTTTTTTGATGTTGATGATCATTTTATCATTTTTTCCATATCTTTCAATGATATACTCCATTCTATCTTCAAGGGAAACCACCTTATCATGCCTAACCCTTTTATCGGCATAATAGACCAGCTCCTTGGCCCGGAAAAAGCCGGCACAGCAATTTTGAGATGAATAATCAGTGATATAGACATGCTCGGCCACTATTTCAGCCAGCGGTGCAAAGCCCTCAGCAAGACAAATTTCTGCCCCAACCATCGAATGACAGCAGCCCTTTTTGATGCAGATGCTTTTGGCAATATCATGGAGCATGGCCCCGGCCAGCACCAGATTCTGCGGCGGCAGATTAGCGGCTGGAAGGGCGGCGGCCAGATCGGCATAAATTACCTCGGCCACCCTGGCTACCATCAGGGAATGGGCCTTGATATGGTCAAACATTTCGTATTTGTCCATCAAGGTCAGGCATTTTTCCCGGCTTGGTATATGGGCAGCTTTCATTGTCTTCTATGAGGTTTTACTGCTTAATTCATGCACCGTTTCCACCGCAAATTTTGCTTTCTCAGGCGGAGTAAACTGGTGAATGCCGTGGCCGAGGTTAAAGATATGTCCGCAGGCGGTTTTTGCATCATCCAGCAGGCGTGCAATCCGCTGTTTTAATTTATGATCCGGCAGCAGTAGGGCAGCAGGATCAAGGTTGCCCTGTACCGCCATTTTGTCCGCCTTTTTAATGGCATCGGCAATATTGATCCGCCAGTCAAGGCCGAGAACATCTGCCCCGGAAGTCTTGGACAAATCAATCAGGGTGGCTCCATTATTGGCAAAATAAATAATTGGAATATGGTGCTTTTTCAGGCTGGATACCGTCTCCTTGACATAGGGCAGGGCAAATTCGGCAAAGTCAGCCGGAGCCAGAATACCCGCCCAGGAATCAAAGATCTGCAGGGCCTGGGCCCCGGCCCTTGCCTGCTCGTGCAGATATAACAGGTTGGTTTCAGTGATTTTTTTCATCAGGGCGTGGAACAGCTCCGGTTCGGTGTACATCATCTTCTTGGTTTCCCAGAAGAACTTGGAGCTTCCC
>PDQP01000042.1 GCA_002747805.1 Deltaproteobacteria bacterium | reverse complement strand
TCCTTGACAAAACCGTTTATATTATTGAATTTAAGGTTGATCAAAAAGGCTCTGCCCTTGCCCAAATCAAGGAGCGTAATTATGCTGAAAAATATATGGATAAGAGTCGGAGCATCTATCTGGTCGGCATAACCTTTAACAGCAATGAGCGTAATGTTAGTGAATTTATCTGGGAGAAGGTTTGAAAACGCTATAAACAGGAAGTATGAGTACAAAGGAAAATAAATCAATCAGCGTTAAAAATGCTGACTGTGTTGTAAACCGGAAAAGTTTCGTTACTATATAAAACTTACAGGTATTGAGACCCATAAGTTTTTTTACGATAAGTTGACCTTTATCTACCTTGAAATGCCTAAATTCACCAAAAAGCTGGAGGAATTAGAAAGCCATTTTGAAAAATGGCTGTTTATCCTGAAAAACCTTCAGGACTTGGAGCGAATCCATCTTTCCATGCAGGGAAAAATCTTTGCCAAACTTTTTGATACCGCCGAAATTGCCGGATTTACCCCGGAGCAGGTGTTGGCCTATGAAGATAGTCTGAAATATTATCGCGATATGAAAAATTCCTTTGATACAGCAAGGTCGGAAGGATGGATGGAAGGTTTGAGCAAAGGCCGGAAGGAAGGTCTAAAAGAAGGCAGGGAGGAAGGCAGGGAGGAAGGCAGGAAGGAAGGCATAGAGCTAACCGCCCGCAATGCCCTGAAAATGGGGCTGTCGGTTGCTGATACGGCAAAACTAACCGGCCTGACACCGGAACAAATTGAAAAACTTGGATAAAAAGCTGGCAGTCAGTCGCCTGGTGGTAATTATGAGTAAGCAGTCAGTATTAGATATTTTTTTATTACCTCAAGGAATTTCAAGCAAACTTTCTATCTTGCTGATTTCCAACTTGTTTTCTGTTTTATAACTGACATCGCCGCCAATTTCCCCAATCAGGCCCGGCAGGTCTCTGGCAGCAAGGGCTTTTTCCAGTTGTTTTTTGGTATCATCAGCAACCTGATCCGGCACCTGATAAAAACGGTTATAAATCAACCCCTTTAATGGAAGCTGATATTTTACTATGGCATCAAGAGAGAGCAGGGTATGGTTGATACTGCCCACCTTATTACTGGTAACCAAAATGATTTCGGCACCTAATTCTGCAAGAAAATCAATCAGAAATAGCTTATTATTTAACGGCACATATAGGCCGCCTGCTCCTTCCGCAATAACCAGCTCAAAATTTTCTGCCAGCCTGTTAAGGCTTTGCTTTAAAACTCCGGTATCAATCTCCTGCCCTTCAATTCCTGCGGCAAGATGAGGCGAACACGGCTTGCTGAAAAGATAAGGGTAGGTAAGCCCCTGTCTATCTTCTTTCGTCTGGCCGATGCCCATGATCTTACGATGAACCAGAATATCATCGCTTATCTTGTTGCAGCCGGTCTGCACCAGTTTACAAGTAGTTACTCTGATATTTCTAGCCATAGCCGACCGGGCCAAAAGACCGGTGGCAATGGTTTTGCCAATATCGGTATCCGTGCCGGTAACGCATAAAATTTTACCCTTCATTCATTGCTCCTTTCTGCCAATTATCTCGGCGGCCAAGAATTTTCACCACCGCTGCAATAATCTTACGCAAATCCGCTTCCCCGATAATATAAGGCGGCATGATATAAACCAGCCTGCCAAAGGGGCGCAGCCATATGCCGCTTTCAACAAATTTCCTTTGAATTTTAGCCACATCCACCACCTGGTCCAGCTCGACTACGCCAATGGCACCAAGGGTACGCACCTCGATAACCCACGGATATTCCTCACAAGTTTTCAGGCCGTCTCTTAAACATTGCTCAATCCTGCGGATATTTCCCTGCCAGTCGGACTCAAGCAAAAGCGAAATCGAAGCGGCTGCCACCCGGCAGGCCAGGGGATTTCCCATATAAGTCGGCCCGTGCATAAATACACCGGGGGAGCCGGTTGACAGAATCTCGCCGATTTCGTCCGTACAGAGGGTGGCGGCTAGGGTCAGATAACCGCCGGTCAAGGTTTTCCCCATACATAAAATATCGGGGGAGACCGCCGCATATTCGCAGGCAAAAAGCCTGCCCGTCCGGCCCAGTCCGGTGGCAATTTCATCTGCAATCAGCAGGATTTGATATTTATCGCATAACCGCCTTACCTTTTTAAGATATTCAGGATGATAAAATTTCATTCCTCCGGCCCCCTGTACAATGGGTTCAAGGATAACCGCACCAATGGATGAGTGATGCCTTTTGACCAGATTTTTAAAGGAAGCGGCATCATTTTCATCCCAAGGTTTATGGAAGGAAACCCTTGGCGAATCAGCAAAATAATAGGACGGCAGCCGGTCTGCATAGATGGCGTGCATGCCGGTTACCGGATCGCAAACCGACATGGCATGGAAGGTATCGCCATGATAGCCGGAGCGGATGGTTAAAAATTTATTTTTTTCCGGCCTATGGCGGCAATACCAGTACTGCATAGCCATTTTCATCGCCACTTCAACTGCTACCGAACCCGAATCGGATAAAAACACCTTGCTTAGACCATCCGGGGTGATGGCAACCAGTTTTTGGCATAGTTCAACCGCCGGCTCATGGGTAAAACCGCCGAACATGATATGCGGCAGCCTGTCTGCCTGTTCCTTCAGGGCCTTGATGATTACTGGATGATTATAGCCGTGGATAGCCGACCACCATGATGACATGCCGTCAATTAACTCGGTACCGTCCATCAGCGTAATCACCACGCCGTCTGCCTTTTTGACCGGATAAACCGGCAGCGGCTCCAGCATTGAGGTATAGGGGTGCCAGATATGTCTTGCATCAAACTCCAGAATTTCGCTTGCTTTCATGGGTATTTTCCGGTTTTACCTGTTTTTGGGTAGCTCTCGCCTGTCATTTTTTTTTATATAACATAAAATTGATTATGCCCATATTTATTTTTCTTTTCAAGTAGATAGCTAAATAAATCAATTTATCTGCCTATTTGTTGCGTGCTGGATGATTGACTTACCGGCAAGACTAACTTATCTTGTCGGAAATTAGGAAGGGGCCGGGTGAAATTTGCCCCTTCAAAGCGATAGTTTGAAACTTTATTTAAGGAGAATGGCATGTCAGAATTGACAGTAACCGACTTGGCGGTTGAAAAGCTCAAAGAGTATATGAAGCAGAACAATATTGAATCTGCTCTTCGTATTTCCCTGATGCAGGGCGGCTGATCCGGCCCCTCACTGGGATTGGCTCTGGATGAGCCAAAGGATAATGACAAGGTATTTGAAAAGGAAGAGATCAAGTTTCTGGTCGAGAAGGGCCTGCTTGAAACTTGCGGGGTAATCAATGTTGATTATGTGGATGCCGGGCCTCGTTCCGGTTTTGGCATCACCTCAGCCAACCCGCTTGGCGGCGGCGGTTGCAGCTCTGGAAGTTGTAGCACTGGCGGTTGCGGCTGAAAAACGCCTGTTTTATGCTTGTATAAAAAAAGCCTGTGTCAAAATATTGACACAGGCTTTTTTGTTCTTATCTTTCCTGTAAACAGATAAAATAACCGTAAATTTTCAGGGAGGATACATCATGCAGTTTGATAAATTTACCGTAAAATCACAGGAAGTAATCCAGAAAACCCGGCAAATTGCCCAAAACCACAGCAATCAGGAAATGGCCGCCTGTCATCTGGTCAAGGCCCTGCTGGAGCAGCCGGAGGGCGTTGTGGTGCCGGTCTTGCAAAAACTGGGCGCAAATCCAACCATTATCCTGAGCAAAACGGGCCAGCTTATCGAACAGCTGCCCAAGGTTTCCGGCAGCGGCGCCGAACAGATTTATGCCTCGGCAGAATTAAAAAAGATTCTTGACGGCTCCTTTGTCATCGCCAGTCAGATGCAGGATGATTTTGTCAGTCTGGAGCATCTTTTTCTGGCCGTAATCAAATATGCAGGCAAAAAGATCAGCACTCTGCTGGCCGAAAACGGCATAGATGAAAAGGGTTTTCTCCAGGCACTTACCACCATTCGGGGCAGTCAGAGGGTAACCGATCCATACCCGGAAGAAAAGTTTCAGGCTCTCGAAAAATACGGCAAAAACCTGACCGATGCCGCCAGACACGGCAAAATCGATCCGGTTATCGGCCGGGATGAAGAAATCCGCCGGATTATTCAGGTTCTTTCCAGGCGAACCAAAAATAATCCGGTGCTGATCGGTGAGCCTGGTGTGGGCAAGACCGCCATAGTTGAGGGACTTGCCCAGCGGATTGTTAACGGGGATGTGCCGTCTTCCCTGCGGGATAAAATGGTCATTTCCCTTGATCTTGGCTCACTTATTGCCGGAGCAAAATACCGGGGCGAATTTGAAGACCGGCTGAAAGCGGTGATCAAGGAAGTGGAAAAAAGAGCTGGTGAAATTATCCTGTTTATAGATGAAATCCACACTCTGGTCGGGGCCGGAGCTTCCGAAGGGTCGATGGATGCATCAAATATGCTGAAACCGGCTCTAGCGAGAGGTGAGCTGCACTGCGTTGGTGCCACCACCCTGGACGAATACCGAAAACATATCGAAAAGGATTCGGCCCTGGAAAGAAGGTTCCAGCCGGTGCTGGTGCAGGAGCCGTCTGTGGAGGACACCATTGCCATCCTGCGCGGCATCAAGGAGAAATACGAGGTTCATCATGGCGTCAGGATACAGGATGCCGCCGCTGTGGCCGCCGTAACCCTGTCCAGCCGTTATATCACCGACCGCTTCCTGCCGGATAAGGCTATCGATCTTATTGATGAGGCGGCTTCCAGGCTGCGGATTGAAATTGATTCCATGCCCACTGAAATCGACACCCTTGAACGCCGGAAAGTAAAACTTGAAATTGAGCAGGAAGCCCTCAAAAAGGAAGATGATCAGGCATCAAGGGAGCGGCTTGAAGAAATCAGGAAAAAACTGGCCGAGATCAGCGGGCAGCTAGATGCCATGAAGGGCCAGTGGAGCCTTGAGCGGGATATAATCCAGAAAATACGCAGCATCAAGGGTGAGATTGATGAGGCAAATGTTGCCGCCCAGCAGGCGGAAAGGCAGGGCGACCTGAGCCGGGTGGCGGAAATACGCTATGGCAGGATTGTCCAGCTTGAAAAGGATTTGCTGGCCGCCAATGAAAAGCTGCACGAAATTCAGGCCGGACAGCAAATGCTGAAAGAGGAGGTATCCTCGGAAGATGTGGCCTTTATCATTGCCAAATGGACGGGGATTCCGGTAGATAAACTGCTGGAAGGGGAAAAGGACAAGCTGGTTCATGCCGAGGAGCATCTGCAAAAAAGGGTTATCGGTCAGGACAAGGCCATCAGGTCGGTGGCCAATGCGGTAAGACGGGCCAGAGCCGGCCTGCAGGATCCCGACCGCCCCCTCGGCTCGTTTTTGTTCTTGGGGCCGACCGGAGTTGGCAAGACCGAGCTCTCAAGGTCGCTGGCGGATTTTCTTTTCGACAGCGAGCAGGCCATGATCCGGGTTGATATGAGCGAGTTTATGGAAAAACATTCGGTGGCAAGGTTAATCGGGGCGCCCCCTGGCTATGTCGGCTATGATGAGGGCGGATATTTGACCGAGGCGGTCAGAAGAAGGCCGTATGCCGTGGTGCTGCTGGATGAAATCGAAAAGGCTCACCCGGACGTGTTTAATGTGCTTTTGCAGGTTCTGGATGATGGCAGAATGACGGACGGCAAGGGCAGAACGGTGGATTTCAAAAATACCATCTTTATTATGACCTCAAACCTTGGCAGCGAGCTTATCATGCAGGCCGCCCTGGACGGAACTCCGCTGGATAATATTGCTCCGCAGATAGATGAGCTGCTTAACCGGCGGTTTAAGCCGGAGTTTTTGAATAGGGTTGATGAAATAATCACCTTTCACAGCTTAAGTATTGAACATCTGACGGCCATTGTCGATATTCAGCTTGATCGGCTGAAAAAAAGGCTTGCCGAGAAAAAGATCAAACTCCAGGTGAGCAAGGAGGCAAGGAAGCTGATTGCCCAGGCCGGATTTAACCCGGCCTTCGGAGCAAGACCGCTGAAAAGGGCCATTCAAAATATGCTGGAAGATCCGCTGGCTATGGAAATTCTGGCAGGTAAATTTGGTAGTGATGACCATATTACAGCTACGGTAAAAGATGGCAAGCTGAAATTTTCTGCCGGACAAGAGCCTTAGGATTTTTTCAGAGCTATTTTTCAGGTAAGGAAGAAGGCGGCAGCGGGCTTTCTTCTTTACCTTTTTCGGCAAATATGTTTGCATGGACGGCTGAATGGGGCGATTATTTTATAAATTTATCATATTATCAGGGTATTATGGGCAATGCTATAGATGATATTACCATCCAGTACGAAGAAGACGGGGTGGTGCTTTTGAAGGAGCTGGACAAGGAAATACTTACCAAGGGGGCCTGGACAACCATCTTGTTCAGATACCAAAACTGGAACAAAAGCAAACAGGAATATGATCAGGATATGTACACCATCAGGCGTTATCAAAAACGGCAGGGTGAATATATCCCCAAGTCGAAATTTAATATTTCAAGTGCCAAACAGGCGCGGCAGATAATCGCCGCCCTTGACAAATGGCTGGGGGAGGCGGAGTAATTATAAAATTATGCCGACGGCCAGCAGGGCGGAAAACAGCAGGGCAAGCTGTGCTGTTTTGGCAAGGGTTTTATTGAGTGATGCCCCCGAACATTCTGCTGCTTCTCGGCAAACCATTACTGCCAGCGGAGAACTTGCCGCCGGAAGCAAAATGGTCATGCTCTGTCCGTAGATAGCAAGGGGCAGCAAAAACAGATAGGCCATCCCAATCACCACTTTGAACAGCAGGATAAACCTGGCCCGGCCAAGTTTTACGGCCAGGGTGTTTTTTCCGGCCGGGGCATCGGTTTTAATATCCCGCAGATTATTTATCATCATAATTGCCGAGATTAGAAGCCCGGGCGAAACCGAGGCCAGCAGGACAAAGGCGGTCAGGGATCTCGCCTGAACCCAGTAGGTGCCGCACACCGCCACCAGCCCAAAAAAAATAAAGACAAACAGCTCACCCAAACCGTGGGAGGCAATCGGCCAGGGGCCGCCGCTATAAGCAAGAGCAGCAAGCACCGAGGCTGCCGCCACCCAAAAAATAACCGTCCCCCCAACCAAAATAAGATAAACAAAGACCAGGGCCGCCGCCGCCAAAGTGATAATCATGGCCAGTTTGACTTGCTTTGGCGGAATCAGGCCGCTTTGGGTAACTCTAACCGGCCCCACCCTTTGCTCGGAATCTATTTCATTTTTTGCATCAAAATAATCATTAGCCAGATTTACCGCTATTTGCAAAAGCAAGGCACCAAAAAAGGCGGCCAAGGCCGGAAAAAATGCAAACAAACCGGCAGAATAAGCCGCCGCCGTACCAACCAGTACCGGGGCCGCCGCCGCTGGCAGGGTTTTCGGACGGGCGGCCATCAGCCATAGGGAAAATCTGGAATAAGAACAAAAATTTTCAGACATATCAAATCACGACCATTAATACAAATCAACCATCGGCACCGGGCAGTTCAGGCTGCTTGATACCGCACGGAAAAGCTCTTTTTCCCTTGGCAAAATCTGCTTGCCGGCGGTGATAACGGCGGCACATGACTGGAGCAGGTTCTTTTTGAATGACATTTTCAGACTGGCAAGGTCGTCAAGGGCGGCATCAAGCTCCTTGAGGCTGACCTTTTTGTTATCCTGCAATATATCGGTATCCAGCCAGCGGTTTTCTGCAAGGAGTTTACTCACAATTTCCTCACGGCTGATAATATCTTCTTTCACATAGGTCAGAAAAGCTGACAGCAGGACAGATGCGGCCTCGCCAATCCGCTTCATGGGGACATCTTGCTGCTTATTCGGCAGCAAGCCAAAGGCAAGATCCAGATGATGGATAACCACCTTATACAGAACCCACTCAAAAAAACTCATCTTCTTATCCGAAAAGATTAAGGCCTTCAGATTTGCCCTGAATTTCTGATACTGGTCTGCCGAAAGCTGGCGTAATGACGGCAGGGCAAGGTCAATCAGCGGCAGACGCTGGGATGTTTTTAATGATGCTATTTGTCCGGCGGTTTTTTTCACTTCATTAAAGTCGTCCGATGCAAGCCTGGTCTCCAGATAGGCAAATTGCCGGCGGCGGTCTTCCTGATCGCGGTTGAAGACAAGGGCGTAAATGACCGCTTGGGCACCGTAACTGCTGTGAAGCTCCTCGGCAAGTGCCGACGGCAGGGTGCTGATAAATTTTTGGGCATGGGCAAGGGTGGTTTTGTCTGGCCGACCAACTTTGGCAACAAGTTTGTCGTTTTGCATTACGGCCGCTCCAGCGGCGAGTATGGCGGCTTCTTTTCTGCCAAACCCTGGCCGAAATTCTTGCTCTTTTTCATCCTTTGACGGCGATTTTTCTTTTGGATGGGGAGCTGGTGTAAATTTGCCATCCCAAGCAGGGAGAACCCGTCGTATCCTTTTCTCCAAAGGAGGGTGAGTTGCAAAAATGGTGCGAAACCCCTGAGAAAACAGGGCGTGGCTAACCTCTTCGGCTTCCAGCTGTTCAAGTCTTGAACCCTTAGCATTTGCCCCTATTCTGATCAAGGCTCCGGCGATGCCGTCTGGATTGCGGGTAAACTGGACGGCGGCACTGTCGGCCAGATATTCCCGTTGTCGATTAACGGCGGCTTTAATTAAATTACCAAAGAAAACGCCAACATATCCCACCATCATCAGCCCAATCCCGAGCAAAACCAGGGTGACTGTTCCCTTGGAATTTTTAGAATTATCGTCAGTTCTAATCAGGTATGAACCAATAATGCTAATCAGCAAAATACCATGTAATACCCCGATAATACGGATGTTTATACGCATATCTCCATTAAGGATATGGCTGAACTCATGGGCGATTACCCCTTGCATTTCACTTCTGGTTAGCTGTGCCAAGGCTCCCTCGCTCACTCCGACAACCGCATCGCTGTAACTATGACCGGCGGCAAAGGCATTGATTCCCTTACCCGGCACAATATAAACCGATGGTACCGGAATGCCGGAAGCAAGGGACATTTCTTCTACAATATTAAGTAGTTGTCTCTGCTTAAAGTCTTCGCTGTCGGCCAGGACAATTTGGCCGTTCATCTGCTGAGCGACCTTATCGCCGCCTCCGGCAAGCTGACTGGTTTTATACAGGCTTCCCGAGCCTATCAAGGCACAAACCGCAAGGCTGATGTAAAAAAACATCTCCCAATTTATCTGCTTTTCCGGCATTTCCAAGACGCCAAAGAAAAACCACATCAGCAGATTGACCATGATGACTATGGAGATAACCGCAATGACAAACAGTGCAACCAGCCAGGCCGTATTGCGTTTGGCCGTCTCCTGAGACTGAAAAAAATCCATCAATAATTCCGCTAGGTAAATGAAACCTTGGGTGCTTCCTGAATTTGCTTGCTGTCGGCAAACTCCAGCAGGCCGGCATCCTTGGTGTGGCCGAACATATTGGCAAAAATCAGGGCCGGAAATGACTGTCTGTAGGTATTGTAGGCCATAACCTGATCGTTAAAAGACTGTCTGGCAAAGGAGACCTTGTTTTCCGTGCTGGTCAGCTCTTCGTTGAGCTGCATCATATTTTCGCTTGCTTTCAGATCCGGATAGGCCTCCATGACCATGGAAAACCGGGCCAGCGAGCTTGATAAGGCACTTTCTGCCCCGGCCAGATTGGCAACAGCTTCGCTGTCTTCGGGGTTGGCGGACGCCGCAGCCAGACCTTGCTGAGCGGCATTTCTGGCATTGACCACCGCTTCCAGGGTCTCCTTTTCGTGCTTCATATAGCCCTTGGCGGTTTCGATCAGGTTGGGGATCAGGTCGTAACGCCGTTTTAACTGCACCTCTATCTGGGCAAAGGCGTTTTTATACTTGTTCCGCAGGCTGACCAGCTTGTTGAAAATGGTCATAACCCATAAGGCCAGACCGCCAATAATGCCAAGAATGGTGATAAGTGTCGGCAGCATTTTTTCATCCTCTCAATTAGTGTTTTTAATAGGGCCTCAAAATTATATCCTTGTCATACGAACTTTCTGGTTTTGAAAGTGTATGAATTTATCCTTTCATAAATATGGTTAAAAAACCACAGGCAGGGTATGGCAACAACGGTGATTAAAATACTTTCCTCAAAGATGCTTCTCCAGGCCAGCACAACCTCCGGCTCCTCGATAGAGAAAGAATAGCTGACTGATTTAATAACCTGCACCAAAAGATAACTGATGCCGGTCAAGGGAATTTGATATACCGAGCGTTTTACCGGACTATTTTCGGTCAGCAGTTTAAGAAATGCAAAGACCAGCAGATATTCAATAGTACAGGCACCCATAAATATTCCGGCCACAACGTCCAGCGTCCATCCGGTCAAAGCAATCAGCAGGCCGCCCGTTACCCATTTTGCCCGGTAGGCAAGAAAAGCGGTTAGAATATAGACCAGATCCAGCCTGCCCAGAAAAATCGTGGTCTGCAAAACAACCATAAAAACTGCTATGGTTAAGAATGAAAAAAACTGCATTCGACCGGACTCCTGTAATGCTCTCTCAAAATTCTAGTTTAAGTCCCGCCCCATCTCTCTTTCTATTAGCTGCCGCTCGGTTCCAACAATGAACAGGGTCTCAATCCGCTGGAAATCAACCGCAGGTTTCACCTCGATTTCAAGAAACATGCCCCGTCTTTTCCTTCTGACCGCCGAGACCTTGCCAATGGGGAAGCCGGTTTTGAAAATTCCGCTGATACCGGCAGTTACAATATCATCACCAACCTGGACATCATCATTTTTCAGCACGTACTGCAAGACATAGCCGTTTTTACCCCGGCCTTTCAAAATCCCCCTGGTTCTGTTTTTCTGCACTATACAATCAATGGCACTGCTGGGGGCATTGGCCAAAAGAACCTTGGCATAATTGGGCGAAGTCTGAATTATCTGCCCCACCACACCGCTCTCGCTGATCGCCACCATGCCCTCGGTAACGCCGTCATTTTCACCGCGGTCAACAATAACCGTCTGCAGCCAGAAGGATTGACCGCGGCCGACTATTTTGGCACTAACGGAATATTCTGATTCCAGGGTTTTCTTGAAATTAAGCTTTTTTTCAAACTGGGTGTGGAGAATATAACCTTCCCTTAGCTTGATTATGGCCTCATTTTTTTGGGCGATTTCACTTTTCAATTCCTTGTTTTCCTGGTGTAGATCAACCCGGGCCAGATAATCCTCCTTTATTCTGGTCAGTCCGCTGGAGATGCCGGAAAAAAACGACTGAAACGGGCCGACCAGCTCCATCGTCGCCTGCTGGGGCAGACCAATTTCCCTGCCCATGCTGACCACAAGCAGCAAAGCAAACACCGCAGCCGCATACCAAGGCAGCCTGCCAGTGGTTTTTCTTGCTCGGTCTTTTCTTCTGGAATTACGTCTTTTCAATTGGTTAAGCCGAATAATAAGAGATAAGTTGGCTGCCTGTCTAGTCTATGGTTACTTCCTTTAGAATATCAAGGTTATCCAGGGCCTGACCGGAACCCAGCACCACCGAGGACAAGGGATCTTCTGCCACAATAATCGGCATTCCAGTCGAATCCTTGAGGCATTTATCCAGATTTTTAAGCAGGGCACCGCCGCCGGTCAGCACGATGCCCTGATCAACAATATCTGCGGCCAGTTCCGGCGGCGTAACCTCAAGGGCAACCCGGACTGCATCGACAATGACATCAACCTGCTCGGCTATGGCAGATTGAATTTCATTGGCGGTGATGGTAATGGTTTTGGGTACGCCGGAAACCAGATCACGCCCCTTAATATCCATGGATTCATAGGGCTCTTCGGGAATTACATTGCCGATGGTCGTCTTGATCATCTCGGCAGTCCGTTCGCCAATGGCCAGGTTATGCTTTCTTTTGATATATTGAAGAATGGCTTCGTCCATTTTATCTCCGGCCACCCGTACTGATTTGGCATAAACAATACCGGCCAGCGAGATAACTGCGACCTCGGTGGTGCCGCCGCCGATATCGACAATCATATTGGCGGTTGGTTCGGTGATCGGCAGTCCGGCCCCAATGGCCGCCGCCATCGGCTCCTCGATTAAATAGACCTCGCTGGCACCGGCTGATTCGGCAGATTCCTTGACGGCTCTTTTTTCCACCTGGGTAATGCCGGAAGGCACCGAAATCATAATTCTTGGATGCACCAGGGTTCTCCGGTTATGAACCTTGTTGATAAAATAACGGAGCATGGCCTCGGTTACTTCAAAATCTGCAATCACCCCGTCCTTGATTGGCCGGATGGCATTGATATTACCGGGCGTTTTACCCAGCATCTGCTTGGCCTCGCTGCCCACCGCCAGCACCTTGCTGACCCTTGCATCCTGCCGGACAGCAACCACGGAAGGCTCCCTTAAGACAATTCCCTTGCCCTTGACATATAAAACACAGTTGGCGGTACCAAGGTCAATGGCAAGGTCATTTGACAGCCATCTGAAAAAAAAATTAAATGGTGAATACATATAGTTACCTGTTAATATTGTTGAAAATACGATTATTTTTATAGTCAGTGCTTTTCTATAACTTCGCTTCGGTCTAAACCCGGTAAGTTACCATAAAACAAAAGACAATAACAGAGCTAAACATGGTTGGCAAGAACTATGCCTTAAAACTGGCCGTTTGCATAAATTTTATTGACAGCCGGTTAAAACCCTGTTATTAACGCCGTTCACACTGCTTGGAAACTCGGGGTTGTAGCTCAGCTGGGAGAGCGCATGACTGGCAGTCATGAGGTCAGGGGTTCGATCCCCCTCAGCTCCACCATTTAATGAAAACAGGGCGTTAGGGTAAGTTATTATCCTCAACGCCCTTTTTGGTTCTGGATTACTCTTGAACATGATCAGGCAGGATTCTTACTGCTCCGGTGTCGGCGGATGAGGCAAATACTGCGTAGGCCTTAAGGGCCGCCGAGACCTTGCGGCTGCGTTTTATCGGTTTGAAGGCATCTGCTCCCTTGGCCTCTTCCTTTTTTCTTCTTTCGGCTAGTTCTACTTCAGCGATTGCCGCATTGATTTTTCGATTTGGTATATCTATTTCAATTATATCGCCGTCCTTGACCAGACCAATGGCCCCGCCGGAAGCGGCTTCCGGTGAAACATGCCCGATGGAAAGCCCTGAAGTTCCGCCAGAAAACCGGCCATCGGTTATCAGGGCGCATTTTGCTCCCAGCTGCATGGATTTTAGATATGAGGTCGGGTAGAGCATCTCCTGCATACCGGGGCCGCCCCTTGGCCCTTCGTAGCGGATAATCACCACCTCTCCGGCCTTGACCTTGCCGCCGAGAATAGCATCGCAGGCATCTTCTTGTGATTCATAAACCCTTGCCGGGCCGATAAATTTGAAGATTGACGGATCTACTCCGGCAGTTTTAACAATGCAGCCATTTTCGGCGATATTGCCAAACAGTACCGCCAAGCCGCCGTCCCGGCTGTAGCAGCCGGCCAGATTACGGATGCAGCCCTTTTCCCGATCCAGATCCAGTTCCGCATATTTTTCATGTTGTCCGCCCATAATGTGTCCGCCGCCGGGGGCGCTGCGGTATAATTGTTCGGCCTCGGCTAAATGGCTGCTTCTGGTTAAATCGTATTGGTCAAGGATGCGGCCCAGGCTTGGGCTGTCCACCCTGGGGACGCTGGTATCCAGCAATCCGGCGGCAGCCAGCCCGCCAAGAATGCCCATCACGCCGCCGGCCCGGTTGACATCTTCCATATGATAAGAGGAAGAGGGGGAGACCTTGCAGAGATTCGGCACCTTTCTGGACAGGGCATCAATATCCTGCATGGTAAAATCCGTCCCGGCCTCTCGGGCAATGGCCAGCAGATGCAGTACCGTATTGGTGGAGCCGCCCATGGCAATATCCAGCGACATGGCATTGATAAAGGCCGCCCTTGAGCCGATACTTCTCGGCAGTACCTGCTCATTGCCGTTTTCATAGTAATCTTTAGTGATTTCAACGATTTTTTTGGCCGCCTTCTCAAACAGGGCCAGCCGATTTTGATGGGTTGCCACCACCGTGCCGTTGCCGGGCAGGGCCAGCCCCAATGCCTCGCTTAAGCAATTCATGGAATTGGCGGTAAACATTCCTGAGCAGGAGCCGCAGGTCGGGCAGGCAGAGCGTTCCACGGCCTCGATTTCATCATCGTCAATATTCTGGTCAGCGGCCAGCACCATGGCATCGACCAGATCATATTTTTTGCCGCCGAGCCTGCCCGCTTCCATGGGGCCGCCGGAAACAAAAATGGCCGGAATATTAAGCCGCATGGCCGCCATCAGCATCCCCGGGGTAATCTTGTCGCAGTTACTGATGCAGATAATGCCGTCCACGCAATGGGCATTGCACATATATTCCACGCTGTCGGCGATCAGCTCCCTTGAGGGCAGGGAATAGAGCATCCCGGCATGGCCCATGGCAATACCGTCATCAATGGCAATGGTGTTAAATTCGGCGGCAAAACAGCCCTGCCGCTCAATAATTTCCTTAACCTTCTGACCCGCACTATGCAGATGAACATGGCCGGGAACCAGCTGGGTAAAGGAGTTGACCACGCCGATAATCGGCCGGCCAAAATGCTCGTCCTTCATGCCGTTTGCCCGCCACAGGCTCCTTGCCCCGGCCATCCTTCGTCCCCTGGTTGATTTGGCGCTTCTTAACTGAAATGACATTTTTCCCCCGCAAGTCTGCCAGATTATTATTGTATTAAAAGCTCTTACCCGCTAAAGTAAGCCCGCTTGTTATTTTGTCTGAATACAGTTACGGTAATATAAACTGGTTGTTATTGCACATAATTTCAGGAGAATAATATGAAAAAAACAGAAATTGATTACTGGATTGCCTCCATGCTGGAATCCTACAGCGGCGTCTCCGACCTTAATATTACGGTGGGAAAGACCCTGCAGGTTGAGGCTGCAGGTAAACTGGTTCCGGTAACAGTAACTCCGCCAGTCAAAGAACTGACGCCCTTTCAAACCGAGACCTTTGCCCTTAATCTCATTGGCAATAATAAGCGGCTCTTGTCTGATCTGGTGAAAACCGGCTCTTGTGACCTCTCGTATTCTCTTGGCGATAAGGCCCGGTTCAGGGTGAATATTTTTACGCAGAAAGGTTATTATTCCATCGTGCTGAGAAAGCTGGAATCGGAGATTCCCAGCATTGAAAAGATGAGGTTTCCCGATGCCTTTAGCAAAATGGCCAAGGAGCTAAACGGCCTGGTGCTTTTTACCGGAGCGACCGGTACTGGTAAGACCACTTCTCTGGCCGCACTGCTAAACAGGATCAACGAGGAGAGATCGGTTCATATTGTAACCCTTGAAGACCCGATAGAATATGAGCATCCGCATAAGAAGTCCACCTTTAACCAGCGGGAAATGGGTAATGATTTCGATGATTTTGCCAATGGTATGAGGGCTGCTCTCCGTCAGGCGCCCAAGGTTATTCTGGTCGGTGAGATGCGGGACCGCGAGACCATGGAAATCGGCCTGACTGCCGCCGAGACCGGCCACCTGGTTATGTCCACCCTGCACACCATTGATGCCGGCCAGACCATGAACCGGATTTTGGGTATGTTTGAACAGGAAGAGCAGCAGCAAATCAAGCACCGGCTTTGTGATACTATCCGCTGGGTGGTCAGTCAGCGGCTTTTGCCCAAGATTGGCGGGGGGCGGGTGGCTGCCATGGAAATTATGAGAACCAGTCTGAGGGTAAAAGACCTGATCCAGAACGGCGAGAGCGAGGAGAAAACCTATTATGAGGTGATCAAAAACGGTTCGGCCCGTGATATGAGAACCTTTGACCAGCATATTCTGTCGCTTTATTCCGAAGGCGTGATTACCGAAGAAACCGCCATGATTTATGGTTCGCAAAAAAGTGAGATAACCCGAGGTCTTGACAAGATTAAGGCAGCAAGGGGAGAGTCCACCTCTGATATTAGCGGTCTTGCCATGGAAGAAGAGGAAAAGAACGATTTCTTTTTATAATCAATTTATATTCCGTAACAACCTCAAGAAAGAGAGGAAAAAATGAGCATTGATTGTCCAGGTTGTGGAAAGTCCTTACAAATTGGGAAAAAGGCGGAGAGCAGTATTGTCAATATGCCGGCCGGAAAACTGGTCAAGGTTAAGTGTACCGGCTGCGGCAGGCCTTTTGGTATAAATTCCAAAAAGGAAGCGGTGGATTTTGCCGCCATTGAAGCCGCCAGGAAGCAGTCCGAACAAGCCGCCCCCAAAACACCGGCCCCGCCTGCACCAAAGGCAGAGAAAAAGAATGTGCAGCACAAGGCCCTGACTGCTGACGGCAAGCCGACCGGCAGCAGCATTAACCCGCCGGAACCGCCGGATATTGCCTGGCTGGTCAGCGGTCAGCATGAGGATCAGGAGGTGGTTGAGGATGTGCCGCTGTCTCTGGTCTTGATGCCGGATACTCCGGCCAGGGCAACGGTCATAAATGCCATTGAAGGTATCGGCTATTTAACCGAGATGGCAGCGTCTCCGCAGGAAGCCATCGACAAGATGCTTTTTGTTAATTATTCCAACGTAGTGCTTCATTCCAGCTTTGAGGGGGGCAGTTTTGAGGACAGCTCTTTTCACCATTATATGACCAAGATGGAGATGTCCAAACGCCGGTATATCTTTTATACCCTGATCGGCCCTGAATTTAAGACCCTGTATAATTTACAGGCCCTGGCCTGTTCGGCGAATCTGGTGGTAAATGACAGCCAGGTTAAATATTTCAATACCATTTTACGCAAGGTGATTCCAGAGTATGAGACCTTATTCGGCCCCCTTATGGAAGAACTGCATGTACAGGGCAGGTAAGCTGATTTTTTATTTTTGTCCGTTTAAGCGTTATGTTTGGTAATATTTTTATCCGGGTCAGGGAAAAATGGCAGGCATGGAAAAAACGCTGTCAATCGTCTTGCCCCGATGAACACCAGCCCGGGGGAAAAGTGCCAAATGGCGCCGATGATGCAAAAGCCCCGGTTTCTCCTGCCAAGCCTTGCCGCCCGCCAGTCAGAAATAAAAAACCTAAATGGGATCTGACGCAGTTTGTGGTGGAGCCGGAAGCGGGTAAGGCCAGGTTTCATGATTTCTCTCTGCCCCTTTCTTTAATGCACGGGATTGCCGATCTGGGCTTTCAGTATTGCACTCCCATTCAGGAAAAGGCCCTGCCGGAGGTTTTGGCGAAAAATGATGTGATCGGCCAGGCCAATACCGGTACCGGCAAAAGTGCGGTCTTTCTGATTGGTATCATTGCCGGACTGATGCAAGGTAAGCCATCAAAGTATGGGGATGGCCGGGGCAGACCTCGGGCCTTGATTATCGCCCCAACCAGGGAGCTGGTCAGCCAGATTGTCAAGGACGGCAGGAAACTGGCTAAATATACGCCCATTAAACTGGCGGCGGTTTACGGCGGCAGCGATTATCAGAGACAGCTTGATTCAGTACGCAGCGGCCGTTGTGATGTGGTGGTGGCAACTCCGGGCAGGCTGCTTGATTTTATGTGGAAAAAGGCTGTCTTGCTGGAAAAGGCGGAAATCTTTGTGCTGGATGAGGCCGACCGGATGCTGGATATGGGTTTTATTCCCGACGTAAGAAGAATTGAAGCACGTCTGCCCAGGAAAAATCAAAGGCAGACCATGCTGTTTTCGGCAACCATTTCATCCGAGGTAAGGCGGCTGGCGGATGGTTGGTGCCGCCAGCCGGTTACCATCAGAACAGAACCGGAACAGGTGGCGGTGGATACCGTTGACCAAAGGGTTTATATGGTAAGCGGCGGGGAAAAATATGCCGTACTTTACAATCTGATTAAAAATGAGCCGACGGCCAAGATCATTGTTTTTGCCAACCAGAAAAACGAGGCGAAAAAGCTGGCTGAGCAGCTTGCGGCCAATCAGGTTAAGTGCAGCCTGCTGTCCGGCGATGTAACCCAGGACAAGCGGGAGAGGCGGCTGAATAATTTCCGTCAGGGACGGGTTAAGGTGCTGGTGGCGACCGATGTGGCCGGACGCGGCCTGCATATTTCGGATATTGAATATGTGGTGAATTACACCCTGCCTTATGAGCCGGAGGATTATGTTCATAGAATCGGCAGAACCGGGCGGGCAGGACGCGGCGGGGTAGCCATCAGTTTTGCCTGCGAGAAGGGCGGCTTTTACCTGCCGGACATTGAAGAATATATAGGCCGGAAACTGGCTTGCACCCTGCCGGATGAAAAATTGCTTATCCCCCCGCCGCCAACGGAAAAAACTGGCCAGCGAAAAAGAAAAAGAAACCGGCCGCCGCGTCCAAACGGCAGGAGAAATAAAAAATAAATATGTTGTTTGTTTTGCCCAGGAACTGCTTGTTTTATGGAACAGAATTTGGTATATATGCAAAGATTTGGTTTTTGATGCAGGCGGAGCGGCTGCCTGCTCCTTGTTTACGGCAGGAAAAGATTAACCTTAACCATGTCCCTGGCCCTTGGCCTGCTGGACTTACATTGGAATTATGACTGAAGAATTAAAATCAACCCGGACGGACGGCGGAGAGCAAGGTTTTGCCGAGCTCTTTGAAATGGAAGAAAACAACAAGGTGGTGGCAGTTGGCGATGTGGTGATCGGCACCGTCATCGGCGAGGTGGATGATTATATCTTGGTCGATGTCGGCGATAAGGCCGAGAGCTATATTGCCAAATCCGAGTTCCGCCTTGAGGAAGGCGAGACCATTGAGCTTGGCGATACCTTTGAGGTCTTTGTGGAACGCCGCAAGGATGAGGGCGGTCTTTTACTGTCCCGCGAGAAGGCCATCGCCATTAAGGTATGGGAAGAAATTGCTAGGATTCAGGAGGCTGACGGCACCATTGAGGGAAGGATTGACAGCCGGGTCAAGGGCGGTATGTCCGTTGATGTCGGCGTTCCTGCCTTCCTGCCCTATTCCCAGATAGATCTCCGGCCGGTGAAAGATCAGGATGCCTTGATCGGCGAATCATTTGAGTTCAAGATTCTTAAATTCAACCGTAAAAGAAATAATGTGGTGATTTCCCGCCGGGCGATTCTGGAAGAGGCCCGCAGCAAACTTCGTGAGGAGATGCGTTCGCAGCTGGAGGAAGGGCAGATTATCAAGGGTGCAATCACCAATATTACCGATTACGGTCTGTTTATTGATATGGGCGGCATGGACGGCCTTTGTCATATCACCGATCTTTCCTGGGGACGGGTCTCCCATCCTTCCAGACTGTACAGTGTGGGACAGGAGCTGGAAGTCAAGGTGCTTAAATATGACCGGGAGCATGACCGCGTCTCCCTTGGGGTCAAGCAGCTTCGTGAAGATCCCTGGAAGACGGTGGCTGACAGGTATCCGGCCAATGAAAAGACCAGCGGAACCGTGGTCTCCATTACCGATTATGGGGTCTTTGTTGAACTGGAAGAGGGCGTTGAGGGTCTGATTCATGTCTCCGAGATGACCTGGTCTAAAAAGCCCAGACATCCATCCAAAATGGTTGCCGTGGGAGATAAGGTTGAGGTAGTTGTCCTTAATATTGAGGCCGAGACCAAGCGTATTTCCCTGGGTATGAAGCAGCTCCAGCAGAACCCCTGGGATCTGGTTACCGAAAATTACCCTGTCGGTTCAATCATTGAGGGCAAGATTAAAAATATTACTGATTTCGGTGTATTTATTGGTATTGAGGAAGGAATTGACGGTCTGGTTCATGTTTCTGATCTTTCCTGGACGGAGCGGATTAAGCATCCTTCCGAGAAATATGCCAAGGGTGATACCATTCAGGCGGTGGTGCTGAAAATAGACAAGGATAGTGAAAGGTTCTCGCTGGGAGTTAAGCAGCTGGTTCCCGATCCCTGGCAGGCCGCCTATAATAACTATCCTTCCGGCACCGTAGTTGAGGGAGAGATTACCAATGTTACCGATTTCGGTGTCTTCGTCAAACTTGAGGAAGGCATAGAAGGTTTGGTTCATGTTTCGGAAATCTCCAGGGATAAGGTGAAAACTCCGGTCGGCATCTATCATGTCGGCGATACCCTCAAGGCCATTGTGATCAATGTGTCGGCCAAGGATAGAAAGATTGGCCTTTCTGTGAAAACCCTTGAGACAGACGGCGAAGAACAGGCGGTTGAAAAACTTAGGAAGGCAAGGGAGGAAGCCGCAGAATCGGCACCTTCTACCTTTGGTGATTTGCTCAAGGCGGCAGCCAGCGGCGGTCAAAAGGAAGAGGGAGAATAGTTCCTGCATGGACTTCCAGTTATGGGCTGTTTCTGTTCTTTTATGATCGGGCAGCCCATACGCTCTTTTATCATTATTCCCTTGTAACCAATAAAAATGC
>PDQP01000041.1 GCA_002747805.1 Deltaproteobacteria bacterium | reverse complement strand
ATTTCGGGCATATTTTAACATAAACTTGCAAATTTGACCATAAAAAAATGAGATTTATCTTTTATTTTCAAAGTGTTGATTGTTTCTCAGGGTTGACTAATTTAGACAAAAAACGGGGCGATTTTTAACAGGTGTTGGACCCTATTGCCGCCCGCAATGCCTTGTATAGCAAAATTTTTCCGTAGTTCATCTGAACATGATTGATTACTTTTTACCAAACTATAAATTATGACATAAAAAATAAAATTTATTTTTATTTTCAACGTGTTGATTGTTTCAAATTGTCAAAAAAACTTGTTTAATCCAGTCCGCCTAGATAATTAAAGGCAGGCAGTTTTTTATATTTACCGCGGCCGGCAAGTCTTTCGCCTATTTCAAGCAATTCCTTTTTTCCTGCCTTGGTGCCGGTAAGATCAATTACGCCGTAATCCACTCCGGCATTTTTTAGCTGCCGCTGATATGGCAGCAGGGAAAAGGGCGCGGCCGGAAAAACCTGCACCAGACCGGCCCTTTTTTGCAGGGTAAAATGCTCATTTTGAGGCGAAGAGATGGTTTTGCCCGGCTGAAAATGACCGGCATATAGTCTGGAAGTATATAGGGCTGGTCTGCCATATACGGTTATCCCCGTTTTAATGCTGGTATTTCTTTTATGGCCGGCCAGCATTTGCTGGATGTTTTTTTCATCATTTTCCACCGAAATCTGGGCGGCCTCAAGCCCCAGTCCGGCGGCGGTTTGAACGGCCTGACTATTAAGCAGATTAAGGGTATAATCGCCAAACAGGCTAACTTTTTTGCCCGCAAACAAACGATACTGGCTAAGATGAGCAATCTGGAAGGAGCGGCAGCCGTTTCTAAGCAGAATTTTAAGCTGTTTTGCAATTTTCAGCCTCTCACGCCCCTGAATAATGGGCGGCAATGCCCAAACCGCCTTTTTGAAACGAGTGCCAAGCAGCCTTTTGGCTAGGCCAACCTGGCCGACTATCTGCTCGCTGATATTCAGCACCACCCGATCCGGCTGAAAAGGCAGGCGGCCCTGCAGGGTTTTCAGGGAATCAATTCTAAGCCAGATTTCCATCCTGCCGCCGCCGGATTTGCCCGCTCTTTTCCGGCTGTTATCTGTTTCTCCAGCCGGACAAACCTGACCGGTAATCCGGCGCAGCTCTTGCCCCCTTTTTTTCAAAATAGCGGCCAGATGCCTTTTTTCTGCCGCCAAATCAATATCTTTAAGAATATGCTTGCCTGGCCCTTTTGAGCCGGAATCAACCTTATATAAATCGAAAATCCTGCCAGCCGGAACCTTACCCGCAGGCAGACGTAAAAACGCCCGTTCGCCCGGCCTGCCGCCTTTTACATCCCGATTATTTATCTGCAAATTATTCAGGGTCAGGGAAAACCGCTCACCGCTGCGGCCATCATGAAGCCGTATCCGGTCGCCGAGGTTAAGGGCCGCTTTCAGCCGCACCGCATACCAATCTCCAGATTGGCGGGAAAGTTCAAGTTTACCCAAAAACAGGCCGATATTGCCGGAATGATGCGGCGTAATCAGCCCTTCTGCTTTTTGAAAATAGCCGGAAGCGGTTTTGCGGCTCATTGAGCCTTTGATTAACCCGTCCGCCTCTTGCATGGCCCCGGCCAGTTCATCAGCATCGGCATCAATAACCATACGGTAAGCCCTGACCACGCTTGAAACGTAGTGGGCAGAACGCAGCCGTCCCTCTATTTTTAACGATGCAATGCCCAGCCCGCCCAGCCTGCGGACGGCCTCCAGGCCGCTCAGATCGTTCATGGAAAATAGATACTCTTTCCGGCCCCCGTTATTTTTACCTGCTTTATATCGGCTGCCTGAACCGCAGGAATAGGCCCGGCGGCAGGGTTGTACGCATTTGCCCCGCAGCCCGCTTTTGCCGCCGAAATATGAGGAAAACAGGCAGAGGCCGGAATAGGAATAACACATGGCCCCGTGGATAAAAACCTCCAGTTCGGCCTGGCTGTTGCGGGCGATTTGTTCTATCTCGTCAAGACTTAGCTCCCGTGCCAGCACCACCCTTTCGCAGCCCAGCTTATAGAGGGTTTGTACGGAATCGGCATTATGGGCGGCCATCAGGGTTGAGGCATGAACGGGCAGGGCAGGGAAATATTTTTTGATAATCTGCAACAAGCCCAGATCCTGAATAATCAGGCCGTGCGGCTCCAGCCTTTCCAGTTGGGCCAGCGTCCGTATCACCTGCGGCAGCTCGTTTTCACGCAGCAGGCTGTTGGCCGCCAGATACAGCCGCCGCCCGTTGTTCCGGCAGTAATGAATCATGCCGCTGATCTCTTCAAGGCTTAGGGCCTTGCCGATATTTCTGGCGTTAAAGCCCGGCGCCCCGACATAAACGGCATCGGCTCCGGCCTCCACCGCCGCAGCAAAACTCTCCATATTTCCGGCCGGGGCCAGCAGTTCCATCATCAGCCTTCTATAATAACCAGATCCTGGCTGCCCTGTTCAGCCAGCCGCACCTGAATATGCTCATGCGGCTGCACCTTTACCCTTTGGCCGGTGTAGTCCGGCTGAATGGGGATTTCCCGGCCATTTCGGTCAATCAGAACCGCTAGCTGCACCGCCAGCGGACGGCCATAATCCATCAGGGCATCCAGGGCGGCCCGAATGGTTCTGCCGGTAAAGATTACATCGTCAACCAGGATTATCCGGCTGCCGCCTACGGCAAAGGGGATGTCCGTGGTTTTTACCACCGGATTCCGGCTGATCAGGCTCCAGTCATCGCGGTACAAGGTGATGTCCAGACTGCCAAAATCAATCTCTGCCCCGGTCTGCTCCTTGATCATCCGCTGGATTCTCTCGGCCAGATAGACCCCGCAGGTATGAATGCCGACCAGGGCAAGGCGGTCTGCGGAAGACTTTTGCTCCAGAATTTGCCGGGCAATTTTTTTGAGGGCAAGATCAATTTCCGGCCTGTTCATAATCTCTCTGCTCATTTCACCCGCTCCCAGAAAAAATCAACGCCCTTTTCCCTTACCAGCCGCAGGGCCTGCGGATATGCCTCGCACTCGGCGGCAAATACCTTTTCGGCAATATCAGCCGGGCTGTCCTGGTAAGCAAGCTCCACGCTTTTTTGCAGGATGATCGGCCCTTCATCGTAACGATGGTCGGCAAAATGAACCGTGCAGCCACTGATTGTACACCCCCTTTTCTTCACCGCCTGATGGACATGATGACCATAATAACCGCTGCCGCAAAAGGCCGGAATCAGGGCCGGATGGATATTGATCACCCTTTTTGTCAAGTTTTCAGGCGGCTGATAAAGCTTAAGGTATCCGGCAAGACAAATCAGATCCGGCTGGAAATCCATTATAATTTGATTTGCGGCCTGATTATCCTCGGCATAAAAGGCCGGATAACCGTAACCCCGCGCCTTTTCCAGCCCCAGGGCCTTCTGATTATTGGCAATCACCGTCAAGATTCGGGCGGGCAGGCTGCCGTCCTTAATACACCGATGAAAATTATCCAGCGTCCGCCCGCTGCCCGAGAGCAGCACCGCCAGTTTCAGCATGATTTACTCTCCCTAAAAATACTGATCGGCATCAATCCGGCCCAGCCAGTTATAGATGGCCGTATCATATCCAGCAGTCAGGGTAAAGGCCTTTACTGCCAACCGAAATCTGGTTTTAGGCAAGGTGTTGCCATATGCCTTGATTTCTGCCAGAATTTGCGGATAATCGGCCGGGTCAGAGGCCACTGTAACCTGATGAAAATTCTTGGCCGCCGCCCTGAGCATGGCCGGGCCGCCAATATCTATGTTTTCAACGGCATCAGCCAGCGTGCAGCCTGGGTTGCTGACCGCCTCTTCAAAGGCATATAGATTTACCGCCACCAGATCGATATTTTTAATGCCGTGCCTGCTGCATTCGTCTTGATGTTTCGTATCACCCCGCCGGTTCAAGATGCCGCCATGCACCAGCGGATGCAGGGTCTTGACCCGCCCGTCAAGTATTTCAGGAAAGCCGGTAAAATCCGAAATTTCCTTCACCATAATACCGCTCTGCCTTATTTTGGCAGCAGTGCCGCCGGTTGAAAGCAGCTCAATTCCAAGCTCGGCCAGCCCTCCGGCAAAATCCTCTATCCCTGATTTATCGGTTAAACTTATCAACGCCCGCTGCATCCTTTCCACCCTGACACCTCCTATAATTTTCGGATAAATTCCTTGATTTTCCTGCGGTCCCGCTTGCCGGGCTTTTTAGACGGCGGAACATGTCCGGCATTAGCCATCTTTCTAAATTCCCTTGTTTCCTCTCTTTTTTTAATGCTTTCCTCGCTTTCCACATAAAGCTGCCGGGCCTCTTTGGCCGGTCTTCTGGTTTTGTTAATACCAGTAATGGTAAGATTAAAGACCATGATTCCCTTGGTTATTTCAAGCTGATCTCCTGCCTGCACCAGTCTGGCCGCCTTGACCCGCTGGCCGTTAAGATGCACCTTGCCGCCGCTGACCGCCTTTGAGGCGAGGGCCCTGGTCTTGAAAAATCTTGCCGTCCACAGCCATTTATCAATTCTTATCCGGTCGATCTCCGTTTCCATAGAAGGCTCCACATTCAATTAGCTGCATCCCGCCAGCAGCAGACCGGCATTGATGCCGCCAATGGACAGCGGCAGTTTCATCCCGGCCTGCCGAGCAAGCTGCCGGATAACCGCCTGCAGGCCGCTTCCCTCTCGGCTAAGCAGCTTTTTGACCAAAAGCATCGGCGGGCGGTGAGGCACCAGTTCTTCAGCATTTATGGGCAGGACAGGCTTATTCATCAAGGCTCCCGCTACATATACATACCGCCATTAACCGAGAGTACCTGACCAGTCATATAACCGGCAGAATCGCCAAGCAGAAACTCTACCGCACCGGCAATCTCTTCCGCCTTGCCGGCCCGCCCAAGAGGAATAAGCGGCAGGATTTTATCCATCGGCAGGCTAGCCGTCATTTCAGTCTCAATCAGGCCGGGAGCCACAGCATTAACCAGCACATTACGCCGGGCCAGTTCTCTTGCCAAAGCCTTTACTGCCCCAATCAGACCAGCCTTGGCCGCAGAATAATTTACCTGCCCGGCCTGTCCGGTCTCTCCAGAAAGAGAAGAAATAGCCACGATTCTCCCCTGTCTGGCACCAACCATATAGCGGGAAAAGAGCTTGCCCAAAATAAAAAAGCTGTTGAGATGGACATCAATCACCGCATCCCATTCCGCCCTTTTCATCATCGGCAGCAGGGTATCACGGCTGAAACCGGCATTATGCACCAGCCCCCAGGGTACAGTCTCTTTCAGCAAGGGGGTAAGCAGATTCGATGCCGCCTCGGCATCGGTTACATCAAAGGGAAGCAAAAGACATTTTCTGCCGACCGACTCAATATCCTTTTGCACCTCCCTGGCCTTATCCTCGGAACTACGATAATTAAGCCAAATATCATAACCGGCCGCAGCAAGTCGGCGGGCTATGGCCGCCCCAATTCCCCGGCTGCCTCCGGTAACACAAACAATTTTATCTGTCATCCTGTTTTCTCCTAAAAATGATGGCTAGAGGTAGTGTTCAGAATTCTGTATCATCTTCCATGTCCATATAACCTTCTGCCATAGCGGAAGCAAAAGTCAGTTCCGAGAATGGGCTGCCTAAACGATCGCCGGAGGAGCCGACTTTTACTGAAGCGACTAAATTGCAACATGTTTATCTTCATCTTCATTGGGCATCCTATAGATTTTCAGTTCTTTTTCCAGCCTTACTTCAAAAAAAATCGCAAGCTACGAAATGGTAAGAGATCAATTCTGAATCGGCATCGTCCATTTTTTATGGTTCTTTTGAAATTCAGGTGGGTAAAACCTGGTGAAATCACCAACCTAAATTTACGGCAGATAGGTCAAAATTAAGTTGGTGATTTAGACAAAAAGTGGGTTAATTTTCAATTAGTGTTGCCCCAGAATCACCTGATATAATCAAGGACAATCTTCAACATTCTTCTCACCGGCTCTGCGGCTCCCCAGAGAAGCTGGTCTCCTACGGTAAAGGCGGTTAAATATTTGCGGCCCAGGTTCATCTTTCTAATTCTGCCAACGGGAATATTCAGGGTGCCTGAGGCTTTGGCCGGAGTAAGCTCCTTTTCCGTTACCGCCCGTTCATTGGGGATTACCCTGACCCACTGGTTATGGGCAGCAATAACTTTTTCCGCTTCTGCCGCACTGATGTCTTCCCTTAGTTTGATGGTAAATGCCTGAGAATGACAGCGCATCGAACCGATTCTTACACACTGGCCGTCAATGGGGATGATATTTTCGCCCTGCCGCCCCATGATCTTATTGGTTTCGGCAAGGCCCTTCCATTCTTCCCTGGTCTGTCCGTTTTCCATGGGAGTATCAATCCACGGAATCAGGCTGGCGGCAAGGGGCACCGGCCAGTTGTTCAGGGTAAGGCTGCCATCACTTAGTTTGGCGGTAACCTTCCGGTCAATATCCAGAATGGCAGATGATGGATTCGCCAGCAGTTCGTGTACTTCACCCTCCAATTCTCCCATCTGGGTAAGCAATTCCCGCATATTCCTGGCTCCGGCACCGCTGGCCGCCTGATAGGTCATGGAGCTTATCCACTCGATGAGATCCTGCTCAAAAAGCCCCCCCAAAGCCAGCATCATCAGTGATACGGTGCAGTTGCCGCCGATATAATTTTTTACGCCGCTCTCAAGCCCCTTGTCAATCACCTGCCGATTAACCGGATCAAGCACAATCACAGAATCATCGCTCATTCTAAGGGCGGAAGCTGCATCTAGCCAGTAACCCTGCCAGTTTTCACGTAATTTTGGGTAAACAGCATTGGTGTAACCGCTGCCTTGACAGGACAGAATAATATCCATTTCCCCAAGCAGATTTATATTGGCAGCATCCAGCAATTCTCTGGAGCCGCCGCCCACATCCGGCCCGGCCTGTCCGGCCTGCGAAGTGCTGAAAAACACCGCTTCAAAACCCTGAAAATCATTTTCAGCCAGCATCCTTTCCATCAGTACCGAACCAACCATTCCCCGCCATCCGACAAAGCCTACCCTGACCATGACCAAGCTCCTTTATTTTATTGTTACCCGCAAATAATTCACCAAAATTTCTTTGAAATATAAACTACACCCAAGTTCACGCTATCAAAACAGATTAAAAATAGCGGCTAATAAAAAAATTTTACGACCAAAGCCACTGACTAAATATTTCATCGTCCAGCGGCATGGTCTGGATAAAATATGTCCTGTCCCCGCCGTTAACGGCCACGGTGCCTGCCGGGGCATTTTCGACCTTTTTACCGTAACGCACCACCAGTCCGCATAATTTTTTGATGACTTCCCCGTCAGCCAAATGATCTTTGCCCCTTCGCAAAAGGCCAAAGGGGCCCGGGCGGTCCTTGGTATAAAAGCAGAGGTCTTCAGCCGATGCCAGAGCCTTTAGCCGCTGGTTTTCCCCCTTATTCCGGCCAAGGATAAACCATAGGCCGCCGGGCAGAACAAACTGCCGTCCAAGGAGCATCAGGGAAACATCCTGTTCGCTAATCTCGCCTGGTTTTACCACAAAATCACCCTGATAAACCCTTTTTATCCGCCTGCTCAGGATCGGGTCGGCCAAAATGCAGCCGCCCGCCGGGGCCGGAAAATCGGTAATACCAAGCTGCCCGGCCAAAGCAATTTGAGCAGATCGGCCCCGGCCGCTGAAACCATATAATCTTTCCCGGTCAACAAGCCCCTCGGTCTCGGCCCTGGTCGGCGGCATCAATTTTGCACTTAGCGGCCTTAGCAAGTCCATTTTTGTCCCGGAATCACGGGCTATAACGTTTAAGGTATCCCGCCGCTGGGACATGGGGCGCTGCCCCAGCACCTCACCGCTGATGATAAAGGATGCCCCAATCTCCGCCATGATTTCCCTTGCCCTGCTGACCATCAAAATCTTGCAGTCAATGCACGGGTTAAAATTCTTGCCAAAGCCGTGCAAGGGTTTCCGTAATAGCTCCAGATAGCCGTTACTGATGTTTTCCAGCCTCAAATCAAGGTGATATTTTTCTTTCACCCTTTTTATATAGCCGGTATCCGCCATGATTTCGGTGCCGAAAAAGGGGGTAACAAACTGCACGGCCAGCACCTCAACCCCCTGCTCCGCCACCACCTTGGCGGCCAGAATCGAATCCAGCCCGCCTGAAAACAAGGCCACAGCCTTTACTGCTGTCATTTAACCTGTTTCACTCCATTTTCCAGCAATTCCCTTGCCCAGGCTCTGGTCTGCTCGGTGGCGGAATCTCCGGCCAGCATTCTGGCCAGTTCATTCACCCGGTCAGCCTGCTCCAGCTTCCTGATTGACGATTGGGTTCTGCCGTCGTCCACCTGCTTGCTGACCATAAAATGCTCGGTTCCTCTGGCGGCTATCTGCGGCAGATGGGTAATGCATAAAACCTGATGATGACCTGATAATTCCTGAATCTTTCTGGCCACCGCCTCCGCTGCCTCACCGCCGATACCTGAATCCACCTCATCAAAGATAACGGTTTCCACCAGATCCTTTTTGGCTAAAATGCACTTCATAGCCAGCATCAGCCTTGATAATTCCCCGCCGGAAGCCACCTTGCTCAAAGGTCTGGCCGGTTCACCAGGATTGGCCGAGAAAAAGAACTCCAGCCGATCCCAGCCGGAAGGCCGCAGCTCCTCAAGGTTCTTGTCAACCTCCTGCCACCTTACCTCCAGACCGGCCTGCTCAAAGGCCAGCGAGGCCATCTCCGCCGCCATCGCCTGTTCAAGCTGGCTGCCCACCGCCTTTCTTTGCCGGTGAAGCTTATCTGCCTTTTCCAGCAGCGTTTTTTCAAGGGCGGCCACTTCCGTTTCCAGCTCCCTGATTTGCTGATCGGCATTATCAATTTGCTGCAAATCCGCCTCGGCCTGATCGGCAAAGGCAAGCACCTGTTCAATACTTTCCCCGTATTTTCGTTTTAGGTTCTGGATCAGGTCAATCCGCTCATTTACCTCATCCAGCCGCATCGGATTGATCTCCAGCGAGTCCCGATATTCCCTGAGCCTCTGGGCATAGTCCTCGGCCAGATATGAATAATTACCAATTTCTTCTGCCAGGTCTTCCAGTTCCGGGTCAAGCTGGGCCAGGGAAAAAACCGCCTTCCGCAGGCTGGCTAGCTGGTCGGCAATGGGGTTTGACAGCAGATGATAACTCTCCTGCGAAACTTTAAGCAGGGTGTCGGCCCCTTTCAGCCTTTTTCTCTCGGCCGCCAGCAGTTCATCTTCTCCGGCGGTGAGAGAGGCTCCCCGGATTTCATCTAGCTGAAAGCTCAGAAAATCCTTTTTCTGCTCCTTATCCTGCTCGGCTTTTTTTAATTCCTGCAGGGATGCAAGCAGGTCCTGCCATTTTTCATAGGATTTGGCAAAATCATCCCGCAGCTCCCAAATTCCGCCCATGGTGTCCACAAAATCCAGATGACTGCCCGGCTGCAATAGCTGCTGATGATCATGCTGGGAAGCGACATTCAAAAGGCTGGCCGTAAGCTCCCGCACCACCTTGACCGTTGCCAGAGAGCCGTTGACATAAAGCCTGCTGCGGCCTGCCGCCGATACCACTCTCTTGATGACCAGCTCCGGCTCACGGTCAAAACCGCATTTTTCCATATAATCAAGCAGGGACTTATAGCTGGGGGCAAGCTCGAACCTGGCCTCGACCACGCAGCTATCCGCCCCTTCACGCACCCAGCCGGACTGACTGCGTACCCCGGTCAGCAGGGTAATGGCCCGCAGCATGATTGATTTTCCGGCCCCGGTCTCGCCAGTCATCACAATCAAACCGGACGCCTGATCAAAAACAAGCTCCAGCGATTCGATCAGGGCCAGATTGGCGACCCGTAATTCACAGAGCATACATGTTATCCTTACTATTTTAGGTTAAAGACTTGACTACCTAACAAAATAATTATATAATCTTCGTAAATGTCAACCTAGGCATTGATGTTTATACCGTACCGAAAACTTTTACACAAGTTACGCAGGCCGCAAGAGGCATAACGCAGCAAAACTTTTACCCGAAAAGACAATATGAAAGAAAAAATTTCGCTTAGTGCCAGCCTTGAAGACTATCTTGAAGCCATTTATCATATCATAGAAAAAAAGCTGGTCGCCAGAAGCAAGGAAATCGCCGCCAGACTAGGTGTAAGCAGGGCCTCGGTTACTGAAGCCTTACGTACTCTTTCCAAAAAGGGGCTGATCAATTACGAACCCTACGAGGCGATTACCATGACCGAACTGGGCAAAGAGGTCGCCGAAGAGGTGGTGTTCAAGCACGAATCCTTGAAAAAGTTTTTTATTCAGGTGCTGGATATTGATGACGAAACTGCCGAGAGTGCCGCCTGCGAGATCGAACACGCCGCCCCCAGTCAGGTCATTGACCGGATGGTGAGCTTTACGGCCTTTCTTAAGGTCTGCCCGCGCGGCGGCGATGAATTTATCAAAGGCTTTGCCGAATTTTATGAAAAGGGCCGAGCCAAGGTGGACTGCAAGGACTGTATCTCGTCATGCCTTGAATTTACCCAAAATGACTAGGATTTTAACAGGGAAACTACCTCGCCGTCATTAGGGAACCTGTCCAGCTTTTTCTTTGAGAAGACCAGCTTGCCATCGGCAGTTACTTCAAAAACGCCGCCGGATGAGGGGATAAACTCTACTTCTGCGTCAAATTCCTTTTTTATTTCTTCTCCCAAACTGGAAGCACGGTTGCGGTAGTTTCAAGTCTGGCAATATTCAATGGTTATCTTCATTTTATTTCCTCCCTTGGTTAAATTATAAAAACTTGAGCTTATTACTTCTCCGCTCAGGATTCAATTATTTTTTTCAGAATTACTGCCGCAAGACAAAAATTAACAGAAAATAATCATGAAAGGAACAGAAATATATCAGGCCCTGGCCGATAATATCCAGCAAGTGGTGCAGGGCAAGGAAGAGATGGTAAGGCTGATGCTGGCCGCATTTTTCTGCGGCGGCCATGTCCTGCTGGAAGATGTACCTGGCACCGGCAAAACCACCCTGGCAAAGAGCCTTGCCAAATCGGTCGGCACCGGCTTCAAAAGGGTGCAGTTTACCCCCGACCTGCTGCCGTCCGATCTGCTGGGCGTTTCCATCTTTAACCAGAAAGAGGAAAGATTTATCTTTCATCAGGGGCCGATATTCACCAATATTTTGCTGGCCGATGAGATAAACCGGGCCAGCCCCAGAACCCAGTCCGCCCTGCTCGAAGCCATGGCCGAAAGGCAGGTTTCCATCGAGGGCCGTGAATATACGATGGATAAGCCGTTCCTGGTTATTGCCACCGAAAATCCGATTGAATCCCACGGCACTTACCCGCTGCCCGAATCACAGCTGGACAGATTCATGGTCAAATTAACTCTGGGGTATCTGGATCGTGATACGGAAGCTGCCATTATCGCAGGCCAGATGTTCAGTCATCCGCTATCCGGCATCCAGAGCGTGATTGACGAGGGCCAAATCTTTCAGGTGATGGAAGAGGTTAAACAGGTGAGGATTACCGAGGAACTCAGGTATTATGTGGTTGATCTGGTCAGCAGCACCAGACAGGCGGAACAGGTGGCAACCGGAGCCAGCGTCAGGGCCTCGCTGGCACTAACCAGAGCCGCCCAGGCCCTGGCCCTTTTTAATGGCCGTGATTTCGTAGTGCCGGAAGACATTATTGAGGCCGCTCCGGCCGTAATTAGCCATAGATTGCAGCTGCTTCCCCAAGCAAAATTTGCCGGTATCACCGAAGAAAGCGTGGTAAAACGGCTGCTCAAATCCTTGCCGGTACCAAAATGAACCGACTGGTTTATTTCCTCTACCGCAGGTGGTTTTCTTGCAGAAAACGGCTGGCTCGCCGCCTGACCAGCGGCGGCAAGGTATTTTTAGCCATGACCTTCGCAGCGTGCTTTTTTGGCCTGAACCCGGAAAGAAGCATGTTTTTTCAGTTATTTCCGCTGCTAATTATCATCATGCTGACCGATTTTCTGTTTTCACTTGGGCGGAAGCCAAGGCTGAAAATCAGGCGTAAGCTGCCGGAGACCTGCATTGCCGGTCAGCAGCTATCCTACCCGCTGGCTATTACCAATCTTGACCAGCAAAAATCTGCCTGGATTTTTATCAGTGAGCGGCAGGAGCAGCAGGCCGTATCCGGTGATGACTTTTTCAGTATTTCCACAGGCAGCCTGGTCAGCAGAATTAAACAATGGCGGCATCTGTTTGATAAAAAACCAGCGAACCATCCCGTCCATAGGCTACCGGAGATAAGGGCCGGAGCCAGTCTGGAGTTTACGGCAAATCTTCGCCCGCTAAGGCGCGGCAGTCTGCATTTTCAGGGATTAAAGGTGTTTTCAGCCTGCCCCTTCGGCCTGTTCAAACGGGAGATAAATTATCCGCAGCAGGCCAATCTGCTGGTACTGCCCAGGCTTTATCCGGCCCCCAAGCTGCAATTTACCGGCTCCAGAAAATATCATCAGGGCGGACTAAGCACCGCCGGAAAAAGCGGCGATTCGGAAGAATTTATTTCGCTGCGTGAATACGCCCCCGGCGATCCCCTGAAAAAAATTGACTGGAAGGCCACTGCCAAGGCTGGCGACACCATTGTCAGGCAGTTCAGGGACGAGTATTTTTCAAGATTCGGCCTGCTGCTGGACACCTTTTGCCCTAAAGATAAAGCCATGATCTTTGAAGAAGCCGTCTGCGTTGCGGCCTCCCTGCTGGCGGCTCATAACCCCGGGGAAAACCTGCTGGACACTCTATTTGCCGGTGATAAAAAATGCTGCGTGCCGACCCTTGATCAGGGCAGAGCGGATCAACTGCAAATGATGAAAATCCTGGCCTCCGTCCAGCCCTGCCTTGCCGATAATTTTGACAATGTAACCAGCATGGTCAGGGAACACCTGAAACTTCTCAGCGGCCTAGTGGTGGTTTTGGTCTCCATAGATCAGGATAGGGCAAAATTTATAAATTTTATCGCCGCAGCCAAAATTCCATACCGGATAATCCTGATTTGTGAGGACAAGGAAGCAGAGCAGGCCAGGCTAAAATCCCTTGCCGTTACCGCAAGAGTTGCCCTGCTGGAAATGGACAACATCGCTAGTGACTTGATAACCATATGAAAACACCGCCTTTTTTCACCGGAAGTGTAATCTTGTTCTGGGGGCTTGAATCAGGGCATATCCTGCTGGCCGTTTTGCTGGCCGCCCTGCTGGAATATTCGCGGCTCATCAAGGAAAAATGGACACTCTCCCAAGACGATTTTGTGCGGGTTTCAGACCTTACCTCGGTGCTGTTTATTGCGGCCATTGCCCTGATTCTGCTAAATCTGGAACCCTTGAACTTCTTTCGGGAAACCGCCATCTGGCTGCCGGTCATCTTATCTCCGCTGGCCGCCGCCCAACTATATTCGACCAACGATAAAATCATCATCGGCACCCGGATTGGTTCGGGGAAAAAGATAAAATATCAGCACCAGCCCATGGATTTCAGCCTGCTCTATACGGTGCTGACCATTTTTGCCGCCGCTGCCGCCAACAGCAGATCCTGGTTATTTTTCCCCGGAGTTGCCCTGCTGCTTGGCTGGCTGATGTTTTATAACCGGGGCCGGAGCTTTCCGCCCTGGCTTTTTGCTCTATGTTTGCTGCTGGTCAGCATCGGCGGTTATTATTCCTTTATCGGCTTTGCCAAGGCCCGCGAGCAAATACGCCTGATTGGCTGGGAAATGGTGAATAATTACTACCTGAATCGGTACGCCGACCCATTTAACAGCAGTATCGCCTGCGGCAGACTTGGCCGGCTCAAACTTTCGGGCCGGATTATTTTAAGGGTATCATCTCCGTCAGGCAAACCGCCGCAGCTTTTGAAAGAGGCCAGTTATACCAGATATTATGGCAATATCTGGAGAAATAACGATGATTTTTCAGCGGCCATTTTGGCAGATGAAACCAGCTGGCAGCTAATGCCGCCCCCTTATCCGCAGGTAAAAGAGCTTACTGTGGAACAAAACCTGCCAAAAGAAAAGGGATTGCTGGCAAGACCGGCATTTAGCACCAGGGCAGCATCGCCCAATCTTTTTGAACTGGAAATAAATCAGGCCGGTACCTTAAAGGCTCTGGACTGCGCCCCGATTGTCAAAAGCACCTTTTCATATCTTCCCCGGCTGGTTTCCCCAATGCCGGGGAAATTGCATCTTTCAGTGCCAAAAACCGAGCAGGCCGCACTTGAACATCTGGCGGAAAAAATATGGCAGAGCAAGGATTCAGAGCAGGAAAAAATAAAAAAACTGGGTGATTTTTTTGCCGGTAATTTTTCCTATACGCTGGAGCTTCAGGATAAGGGGGCAAATAAAACGCTTTTGCAGCATTTTCTCCTTAAAAGCCGCCGCGGACACTGCGAACTTTTTGCCACCGCAACCACCCTGCTGCTGCGAACTGCCGGTATCCCGACCCGTTACGTAACCGGATTTGCCGTGGATGAATTCAGCTCTCTGGAAAACTGCTATATTGTGCGGAACAGACATGCCCACGCCTGGACCGAGGCCTTTATCGGCCAGCACTGGATAACCGTGGACAATACGCCCCCTGACTGGCCGAATCTGGACAAAAAAAAGCGTAACCTGCTGGAGCCGCTGACCGATCTGGCCGCCTATCTAAAACAGATTTATAAAAGGTTCCAGATTAACAACGAACAAAAACACACCACCCTGCTGTCGGTAATAGTTGTGGTTCTGGCTGCCCTGCTTAGTTACAGCATTTACAAAAGGCTGCAAATGCAAAGAAACGAAACGGGGCAGCAAGTGCGGAAAAAGGAATTTCCGGTGCCTGAATCGCCTTTTACCGAGCTGGAGCAGTTTCTGGACAAAAATTTTGAGCCGAGGGCTGACGGGGAAACCTTTACGGTCTGGCTTGAGCGGCTTGCTAGCAAACATCCTGTTCCGCACCATCAAATCATCAAGGGCTACCGCCTGCATCAAAAACTAAGGTTTGATCATATTTCAGAAAATGAATATGGGGAGCTTGAAAAAATAATTTATCAAATAATCAATGAAATGCTAAGTAAAAAATCTGAGGAGCAAACAAATTAATTGCTGTCAAGGTAGCTGGTAATGGCCGCAGCTATGGTATCAAATATCTGTTCAAACTCCTTTTGATCCCTCTCCAGCAGGGTAACCCGAAAACCATTTAGCTCGGTAATAAACGAGGTTAAAGGCACCACGCAGACCCCGGTTGCACCGAGCAGATAGTACACAAATCTCTTGTCAAGCGCCGTTCCTTCGGCCCCGACCAGATCCTCAACCATGCCCCGCAGCTCCTCATTTTCGATGGGCAGGCTCTGTTTATGGTTAAGCACGCCGTCTTCAAAGCAAACACTCATATAAAAGGCACCATTTGGCCGATTAACCAGTACGCCGGGGATATTGCCCAGCTTTTCGCAGGCAATATTTGAATATTTTTCATACCTGCTGATTCGCTCGGCAAGATATGACAGATAATCAGGATGGGAAACAATCTGCGGATAAACAATCTGCGGCAGGGTGGTGGAGCAGACTTCCAGCATCTTGGCATCTAAAATGGACTGGATATAACGGGCAAACATGTGATCCTGATCGGCATTATATACCTCAATCCAGCCGCATCTGGAACCCGGCCAGGGCATCTCCTTGGAGGCGCCGCGCATGGCGATACCCGGCACCCGGCCAATGACATCGGATAAGGGCGAGGTGGCGGCCCCGTTATAAACAATATTATGATATACCTCATCACAAATCAGAAACAGGTCGTACCGCCCGGCAATATCTACTATGCGTTCAAGCAGCTTGGTCGGATATACTGCACCGGTCGGGTTATCCGGGTTAATCAGGAGAATGCCCGCCACCGCCGGATTATATTTGACATGATTTTCAATATTATCAAGGTCTGGATACCAGTGATTATTGGGGTCAAGGGTATAGGTAAGCGGGCGGCAGCCGGCATGGGCGGCCTCGGCCGAGGAATGGGTGGTATAACTTGGGCTTGGCACCAGAACCCTAGCCGTGCGTTTTAGAAAACCAAAAACCTTGGAGATGGCATCGCCAAGGCCGTTAAAAAAAATAATATCTTCCGGGCTGATCTGCACCTGCCCTCTGGCATTGGTCTGACCGGCGATAAACTCGCGGGTGGCAAGCACCCCCTTGGTGGGTGAATATTTATAGGAAGCATCCTGCTGCACGGCTTTAGAGACAATATCCTTCATCCAGCCTGGAATTTCTTCGCCCTTGGCTACCGGATCGCCGATATTTTCCCAGTTGGCCTTGACCCCAAGCTGCTGCATCCTCATCCCGACATTGACGATATTCCTGATTTCGTAAGTCAGCTCGCCAGCCCCAATATGAACTATATTTGTCCTCATTTAGGTATTTCCCCCAGACCAGATAATCTGCCGATAAAAAGACGCTGTGTAGCAGAAATAAGGCCGACTGTCAAGTTTGCCACAGGCAGCGGATTTGACACTTGAGATGAAGCGGGTTATAAAACTGCGGTGCATATAGATTAAATAAAACATAAGTTTTACAGGAACGGATAAATGAGCGATATAAAAAAGATGTACTCGGCCATTTTGGGCGATAGCTTCCCGGAAGAGATGACTATCAGTTTCGGCGGACAAAAGCTGATTTACCGGAAGCGCATCTGGCGGATCAGGCAGGATGACGGCAGCGTGGCAGAAAGAGGGCTTCGTTATGGGGAAAACCCCGATCAAGAGGCGGCCCTTTATCAGCTGGTCAACGGTAATCTGGTGCTGGGCGGCTGCTCCTTTATCGAGCCGGATAACGGGCTGGTTTCGGCCATCTCCGAAGAAGATATGCTGCAGGCGGGCAAGCATCCGGGAAAAATCAATCTAACCGATGTGGATAACGGCCTAAATATCATCAAATATCTGATGGATAAACCGGCTGCCGTGATTCTAAAGCATAATAACCCCTGCGGCGTCTCTATTGCGGGCAGTACAGCCGATGCCTTTAACCGAGCAAATCGGGCCGACCGGATTGCCGCTTTCGGCGGGGCGGTGGTAATCAACCGTCCCTGCGATCTTCAAACCGCCGAGCTGCTGGCCGCAAATTATCTGGAAGTGGTCTGCGCCCCTGATTTTGAGGACGGCACCCTGGAAATTCTTGGCAAGAGAAAAAACTTGCGGATTATCAAAATGAGCCGGATTGACCGCCTGGCCGAATTTGAAAATTTCAGATTTGTGGATTTCAAGTCCCTGATCGACGGCGGCATCATTGTCCAGCGATCGGCAGTCAATTCTGTCCGCCGACCGGAAGATCTCAAACCGGCTAAAGCTGCATGGCAGGGAAAAACTTATGAGTGTGAGCGGCAGCCGGACAGCCGCGAGCTTGATGATATGATTTTCGGCTGGGCGGTTGAACACGGCGTAACTTCCAACTCGGTTTTATATGTAAAAGACGGCTGTACGGTGGGCATCGGCACCGGCGAGCAGGATCGGGTGGGAGTGGCGGAAATTGCCGTGCAGAAGGCCTATACCAAATATGCAGATCTGCTTTGTTTTGATAAATTCGGCATATCTTATGCTGAATTTGCCGGCCAGGCGGCCAGCAGCGGAAAAAAGCAGGCGGAACTTGATGCCATTGATGAGCAGGTTAAGGCGGATCAGGCCAATCTATCCGGCTCAGTGATGATTTCCGATGCCTTTTTCCCGTTTAGAGACGGTGCCGATGTGGGCATTAAACAGGGGGTTAGTGCCATTTTGCAGGCCGGCGGCTCAATGCGTGATTATGAAACTATCATTGCCTGCAATCAGGCCGAGCCGCAAGTAGCCATGATGTACACCGGCCAACGTTCTTTCAGGCATTAGATTAAAAACTAATCAGCCAGCCATTTACGCATCAGCCTATAGAAATTGTCCGGCTCGATAGGTTTGCTGAGATGGCCGTTCATGCCTGCTGAAAGAGCATTATCAACATCATGCTTCATGGCATTGGCGGTCATGGCGATAATCGGCACCTGCTGATATTTTTCTCCAGGCAGGCTCCTTATTTCCCGGGTTGCGGTATAGCCGTCCATAATCGGCATCTGAATATCCATCAGAATCAGGTCGTAATCGTTTTCCTTCACCATTTTCAGAGCTTCTTTGCCGTTTTCAGCGGTGTGCGGGGTTATTTCCAGTTTGCTGATCAGGCTTTCGGCAATCATCACATTGATTTCATTATCTTCCACCAGCAGTACCCTGGCATCCGGCCTGATTCCCTGCTGCCCAAGACTTTCCTGACCGTCATCTTCAATTATGGTCAACTGCTCTTCAGCGGAAGAAAATCCGGTTTTCATATTAAGGCTTAGGGTAAACCTGGTGCCCTGCTCCGGCTCGCTTTCCATGGTGATTTCGCCGCCCAGCAGCTTGGCAAGGTTGCTGCAGATCACCAGCCCCAAACCGGTACCGCCGTATCTTCTGGAAATGGATGAATCTGCCTGGGCAAAGGCCTTGAAAATACGGGCCTGCTCTTCAACGGTCATGCCGATACCGGTATCCTTGACGCTGATTTCCAGATCCGCACTCTCATCGTGCTGACGCAGGCATTTGACAGCAATAAAGATTTCTCCCTCATCGGTAAATTTTATGGCATTACTGACCAGATTGGTAATAATCTGGTTTAGTCTTAATGGATCGCTGACCAGCATATCCGGCACATCAGGAGAAATATAAAGTTTAAGCTCAAGATTTTTTTCCCTGACATTTACCTTAAATGATTCAGTAATTGACTTAAACATTTCCCTGATATTGAAAAGCTGCAAGTCAATTTCCATCTTGCCGGCCTCAATCTTGGAAAAGTCCAGAATATCGTTAATTATGGAAAGCAGCAGTCTGGATGAATCCTGTATTTTGGCGACATAATCACTTTGCTTATGATTAAGACCGGTGTCTTTCATCATATGGCACAGGCCGGTGATAAAGCCGATCGGGGTGCGTATTTCATGGCTCATTTTGGCCAGAAAATCGCTTTTGGCATGAGTGGAAGCCTCGGCAGCTTCCTTGGCCTGCAGCAGTTGTTCAGAGATAAGATGCTGCTCGGTGGTATCCGTATGAGCCCCGACCAGTCTTTTGGGCAGACCGTCATCATCGATTACTATGGAAGCCCGGCTATGTATCCAGATAATGTGGCCGCTTTTATGGAACAGCCGGTATTCAATATCAAACTTATCCCTTATCTTGCCCTCCCTAAATGCCTGGACATATCCGCCCACTCTTTCCCGGTCTTCGTCATGAACCAGTCTCTTTAGGTTATCAAAGGTAAGCGGTTCCAGTTCATCCTTATTATACCCAATCTGTTCATACCAGCGTGGGGAAAAATAAACGTAATCCTTCTCAAGATTCCAGTCCCAGATGCCGTCATAGGAGCCGTCAACGGCCAGCCGAAACTGCTCGCGGCTGGCACTAAGAGACTCAATCAGCCTCTGCAGTTTGTCTGCCGTCCGGTTAAAAGCATGGAATAATATGGAAATCTCGTCATAACCTCGGTCTTCCCTGACACGGGTTTCAAGTTCTCCATGCTCCAGTAATTCCAGATTCTTATGCAGATTAAGGAGTCTTGAGAAAATATTAACGCGGTAAACGATAAACAAAATGGTGGTAACAATTGATATGGCAATGGTGGAGCCAATCAGATCCTTCCACAGCATGATTTTTTCCGCCTGCTTAATATCGGCCACCGAGTTTAGTTCAACTACTTTCCAGCCGTTATATTTCATCGGCGAAGCAACATAGATATATTCGTTATCCCGGAAAAAATTATCCTTTCCTGCAATACCTTCATTTTCATTGCTCTGTAGAAACGAAAGAACCCCCCGCAGCTCATTATCTGCAATTTTATCCTGCTCTTCCAGGCTGACCTTGCCTTGAGAAGACATAATCGGTTTATTTTTCCGGTCCAGCAGGTAAATCACGCTTTTTTGCCCAATTTTCTCAATATTTCTCAATACCTCGGTTACGGATTCTATTACCACCTGGCCGGTTACTACCCCGACTATACAGCCGTCTCGTTTTATCGGTGCAGCTAAAACAACTACCTGCTTGCCATCGTAACGGCTGGTAATCAATTTTGAAATATGGGGATTTCCGGCTGATGCTTCCTTGAAATAGGTTCGGTCGCCGACCTGCCATTTTGCCTCAGTATCATCAGAAGAAGCTATCAGCCTGCCTTCAAGGTCATATACATGTGCTCTGTTAAACTGTTTGTATTTATCTATGATTTCACGCATCCTGACGGTGGCTTCATGCCTGGCCCTTTCACCGTAATAGCCGGTCTCTATAATCGAGTCGCCAAGTGCGGGGATGATTCCCCAGGCCGTTACATTGCCGAGTGCATGTTCAAACCAGCTCTCCATAAAGTGTTCGGTAATAACCACTTCCTTTTTCAGGCAATAGGCAACCTTGTCGATCAAGGCACTGGTGGAGACAAAGTAACCATAGATGAAGGCTCCAATATGCCCAACAAAAAGCACCAGCACCGTAACTGCCAGCATTTTGGCCTGTATTGAAAAACGCATCATAAACCGCTTCCGCCAGTTAGGCTGTTCCATTTCGGCTGCACCCTCAAATAAGGCTTGTCAGTACA
>PDQP01000040.1 GCA_002747805.1 Deltaproteobacteria bacterium | reverse complement strand
TCGTCTACTTCTTTACTTATTACAAGTCTACGGTACTTCGCTACGCATACAAAGTGATACATCAGTATGGATACGTTATGGCTTTTACGAATAAGCTCTCCCATAGACTTATAATACTACCACAAACATCACGCCGCAAGCGGCGGGGTATTAAACCCGAAGCTTCGCAATAAATGATAGCCCCGCAAAAGGCCCTTTTTCGGCGTTTTTCTGCATAACCAATTGAAATTATTAGGGGATACTTTTGTTTTTGGCTTTTTATAAGACCATCATATAAAAATGGATGAAATCTCGTTTTTAGGCTTGAATCAACTTAATAACTAAGTTATACTCCAAAATTTACGCACCAGTAGCTTAGCTGGATAGAGTATCTGACTACGAATCAGAGGGTCGCAAGTTCGAATCCTGCCTGGTGTGCCATGAATAAAAACAGGGCGTCAGGGTAAGTTATTATCCTGATGCCCTGTTTTTTATGAAACTATCGGTGATAGTCCCACAAGAAATCAATCTCACTCAGATTGACATTTGCTGTAAATTTTTATGCTTTAACAACTCGCCAGTATGAAAAATTTTCGCGTGTTTCGCGGTTCAATTTCACCAATCATAACCTTATAATATTTCTCCAAATACTTCCCCCCCAGCCAGTCTTGACAGGCGGACATTCTTCACGGTATTAACCAAGGCATCACTGCCTGTCATTAAAACCGGAATATAGTTATCTGTAAATCCCTTTAACCTGCCACGGCTGTCCCTAGTTTTTTCCACCAGTACCGGACGGCTGCTTCCCAGATTTTGCTCATAAAAGGCCAGCTTTTTTCTTTCGCTTAAAGCGGTAAGGGCGGCAAGCCTTTTGCTTTTGATTTTTTTGGCAACCTGACCGGCAAAGCTGGCTGCCTTGGTGCCTGGCCTGACAGAATACGGAAAAACATGAAGATAGGTATAGGGAAGCCTGGTTAAAAGCTGCTCAGTCTGGCGAAAAAGCCCTTCATCTTCGCCGGGGAAGCCGACCATAACATCCAGCCCGATACAAAGATGAGGAATTTTTTTATGGCAGCGAGTAATTATTTCCTCAAAATCCTTAGCTGCATATTTTCTGCCCATTTTTTCAAGTATTTCCGTGCTGCCGCTTTGCAAGGGAATATGAAGATGATTAACAAAATTTTCTTTTGCCAGCATCAGTTCAAGCAATTCGCTGCCGATTTCGGTAGGCTCGATGGAACTTAGCCGAAACCTAACCGCCGGACTTTGCTCACACAATTTTTCCAGCAGCGAGACAAGATTTACGCCGCCGCCAAGATCCTGCCCATAATTTCCCACATGGATACCGGTGATGACCATTTCCCGGTGGCCGTTTGCGGCTAAAAGCTCCGCCTGCTCAAGCACCGCCGCCATCGGCACGCTTCTGCTCGGCCCTCTGGTATAAGGCACTATGCAATAGGTGCAGTAGGCATTGCAGCCGTCCTGAATTTTTAGATAAGCCCTAGTTCTGCCATGAAATTTTTGCACCACGAGGGGCTTTTCCTCCACCTTTTTCCGCATCTGGGCAAGGCTCGGCAATTCCGGCTTTCCGCCATTGAAAATCATCGAGACCAGCCGTCCTTTCTGGTTATTGCCGGCCCAAATCACCCGGCGGCCTTGTAATTCCTTAATCTTACTGCATTGTTGGGCATCAAGCTGGGCATAACAGCCGGTGATGACTATGGCCGCTTGAGGGTTTGCTCTAGCCGCCCTCCGCACGGCATTTCGCGACTGCACGCCGCCCTTGCCGGTAACCGCACAGGTATTGATAATGATCAGATCTGCCGCCTCACCTTCGCCTGCATAAGTACATCCCCGCCTTTCCAGTTCGGCGGCAAAACCAGCCGACTCATATTGATTAACCTTGCAGCCAAGGGTGATAATCATAAAGGTTTTTGCCTGCATCATGGCCGCCTGATTTCCCCGGAACCGATAACCTCATCGCCAGCATAAATCACCGAAAATTGCCCGGGCGTAACCGCCCGCTGCGGCTCGGCAAAAGTTATCAGGCAGCCGCCCTCAATCAGCCTTAGTTCGGCCTCTGCTCCCCGGTGATTATGCCTGATTCTTACCTGATATCTTTTGCTGAGGTCAGGCTCCTGTCCGGCCAGCCAATGGGGGCGATTGATGGTAAGGGAGGCCTGAAAAAGCTCCGGCTCCTTGCCGACCACCACCTGGTTTGAGGCGGCATCAAGGGCAACCACATAATATGGAGTGGCATCGGATATGCCAAGCCCCTTACGCTGGCCGATGGTGTAATGATGCAGCCCCTGATGTTCTGCCAACACCTCGTTGCCGATGCTGACTATTTGGCCGGGCCTTGCGGTAATCAGCCCTTGCCGCTCAAGGAAATCACCGACCTTGCCCGCTTCAAGAAAACATACATCCTGACTTTCCCGCCCCTGAAAATCGGTAAACCCTGCGGCCATCACCAGCTCATACACCTCGGGTTTGGTCATTTCTCCAAGGGGGAAAATGGTTTTTGCCAGTTGACCTTGCCCAAGACCGGCCAGAAAATAGGATTGATCCTTGCGGGGATCGGCACCTTTCAGCAGGCGGCAACGGCTGCCCAGCCGGTCTATTCTGGCATAATGGCCGGTGGCGATCCGGTCTGCCCCGGCCGCCTGCATAGCCCGGAAAAAAAGGCCAAACTTTATCTTCTGATTACAGATAAAGCAAGGGTTTGGCGTCAGGGCCTGCTGGTAGCCGGCCGAGAAATAATTCAGCACCATTTTTTCAAACGGCTGCCGCAGATCAATAGCGGTAAGAGGAATTTTAAGCTGCCCGGCAATTTCCCGCACCCGTTCAAGCTGGCTTTGATAGTCCGGCTGGTTAATATTCATAAAATATCCGGAAACATTATGTTTTTTTAGCAGCAGGCCGCAGGCGGTGGAATCCACTCCGCCGCTCATCGCCAGTGCTATATTTTGTTTTTTCACTAAAAATTAACCTGCCTTAATGCCAAAATCATTAAAAAATGCTAGGATACCCCACCATGTTCAGAAAAAGCAAGCAGCATCAAGACATAATAAAAATACCGGAACTGCTGGCCCCGGCCGGAAATCTGGAAAAGCTGGTTACGGCAGTGCATTACGGGGCTGATGCCGTGTATCTCGGCGGCAAATCGTTTAGTCTCAGGGCAAGAGCCGGTAATTTTTCTCGGCAGGAAATGGCACAGGGAATTGAACATGCCCACCGCCACGGGGTAAAGGTCTATGTTACCGTCAATATTTTTGCCCATAACCGCGATTTTGACGGGCTGGAAGATTATCTGGCAGGTCTGGCCGAGCTTGGAGCAGACGGCCTTATTGTTTCCGATCCGGGCATTTTGGCAAAAGTAAAAGAAGCCGCAACCGGGCTGCCGGTTCATCTTTCCACCCAGGCCAATGTAACTAACAGTTATTCGGCAAATTTTTGGCATTCACAAGGAATAGCCAGAATTAATCTGGCCAGAGAGCTTTCCCTTGAGGAGATCAAGGCGATAAGGCAGGCCGTAGATGCCGAACTGGAGGTTTTTGTCCACGGTGCTTTATGTATTTCCTATTCGGGACGCTGTATGTTGTCAAATTACCTGACCGGGCGGGATGCCAATCAGGGTAAATGCTCTCACCCCTGCCGGTTTTCCTATGCCTTGATGGAGGAAAAAAGACCGGGCGAATATTTTCCGGTGGAGGAAGATGAACGCGGCACCTATATCTTCAATGCCAAGGATCTCTGCTTGCTGCCGGTGCTGCCCCTGCTTGTCCATGCCGGAATTGATTCCCTGAAAATTGAGGGAAGGATGAAGTCGGTCTTTTATGCGGGCGGGGTGGTCAGGGCCTATCGGGCCGCCCTTGACTATTTGAAATCATTACCGGAAAAAGATTGGAATCAGCCGGAAAAAATAGTTATGCCCAGGCGTTTTTTAAGCGAGCTGGAAAAACTTGGCACTAGGGGGGCGAGCCGCAATTTCTTTTTTAACCAGCCGCAAGGTGCTGATATGCTCTATAAAACTTCTCGTGCCAGACAATTCATGGAGCCGGTGGCAATTATCCGCAAGCCGGGGGTAAGAACGCTGGCTGAGATACGCAATACCTTGTTTTTGGGTGAAAAAATGACCTTAATGGAACCAAAAATGAAGAATCAGGATTTGCTGATAAAAAAAATGTATAATCAAAAAGGCGAAGCGGTTAAAAAGGCCAACCCGGGCAATATGATATTTTTTGAAACCGAACCTGCCATGGAAAAGCCCTCTTCCTGCTCAATACTAATCAGAAAAAATGAAGCATAAGCAAGCCCATCAAGCATAAGATTGAAAAGATCCCCCCCTTATCTCAAAATACTTTTAGCCGGATGAAAGCCGGATTTTGCCGCCGCACATGGCATCAGCATAGCCCCCTTACCCAGCAGGGTGCCGGGGCTGGTTACTGAATTGCAGCCGGTCTGGACATCTTCGCCAAGGATTGCTCCCAGCTTCTTTCTGCCGGTATCCACCTTTTTATCGTCCAAGCGAATCTTTATGCTGCCGCCGATAAAACGCAAATTTGCCAGCTTGGTGCCGGCTCCCAGATTAGCTCTGGTGCCGATAATCGAATCGCCGATATAATTAAAATGCCCGGCCTTGGCATCATTAAAGAAAATGCTGTGTTTTACCTCAGTGGTATGGCCGATTATGCAGCGGCGGCCGGTTATGGTATAGCCGCGCAGATAGGCACCCTGCCTGATTTCTGTGCAGTCTCCTATAATCGCTGGAGACTTGATCATGGCACCGCTTTCAACCAGTACGCTGCTGCCCAGCTCGATTTTATTGCCCAGCAAAACGGCACCAGCCATAATCACCGAGGCTCCAGTCAGAGCATCACCTTCTACACGGACGGTCAAACCGCCCTTACAGGTATCGCCAAAGTCAATTTCCGCCCCTTCCGCAGTCATAAAACTGCCCTGATGACAGATAAGAGTTTTCGGCAGAGGTTCACCATTTGGAATAAATTCCCTCAGAGACGGCGGATAGCTGAAATTATCCATATAATTTTTCAGCCGCTCAAGCCCAAGCCAGACATAACCGCCCGGATCGAATAGATCCGGATGGGGAAAATCTGCCAGCGAAAAAAAGTTTTCTGCTGCAAGCATGATGTTCTCCTGCCTAGTTCCGGCCCACGCCGACATAGGAAAAACCAAGGCTGGTCAATTTCTCCGGCCGATATACATTTCTAAGGTCGATAAAGATCCGCTCTTTCATCATCCGGCCAAGTTTTTCCAGGTCAAGGGCCCGATACTGGTTCCATTCGGTCATCAAAATCAGGGCATCGGCCCCATCAGCGGCATCATAGGCATTTTCACAATATGAAATCATGGTATCAGGCAGAACCCGCCTTGCCTCATCCATGCCCTTGGGGTCGTGGGCCTTGATCACGGCCCCCTTTTCCGCCAGGGCAGGCAGGATAGTTATGGCCGGAGAATCGCGCATATCATCGGTTTCCGGCTTAAAAGTAAGACCAAGCACGGCGATGGTTTTACCCGCCTCCGAGCCGCCCAATGCATCCCTTATTTTTTTGACCATCACCGCCTTCTGGGCGGCATTTACCTCCACGGCAGCCTCAACCATACGCAGGTTCTGGCCGTTTTCCTGAGCCAGACGAAGCAGGGCCAGGGTATCCTTGGGAAAGCATGAGCCACCATAACCGGGGCCCGGGTGGAGAAACTTTTTGCCGATTCTGCCGTCCATACCGATACCAGCGGCAAGATCAACCACATCGGCCCCAATCTTATCGCATAACAAAGCTATTTCATTGATAAAACTTATCTTGGCCACCAGAAAGGCATTGGCCGCATACTTGGTCAGCTCGGCAGTTTCGATACTGGTTTTAACGATGGGGGTCTCCTGCAGGTAAAGCGGCTGATAAATATTACGCAAGACCTCCTCAGCCCGCTCCGATTCAACCCCAATCACCACCCGATCCGGCCGCATAAAATCCGAAATGGCGGCCCCTTCCCTTAAAAACTCGGGGTTTGAGGCCACATCGAAATCGGCATCCGGCTTGACCTCACGGACTATTCTGGCCACCTGCCTGGCAGTGCCGACCGGCACCGTACTTTTATCAATAATCACCGTATAGCCGCTTAGATGGGCGGCGACTTCCCTGGCCGCTTCATAAACATAGGTAAGATCGGCATAACCGTCCCCACGCCTGCTGGAAGGGGTGCCGACCGCCAGAAAAACCGCATCGGCTCTGGCAACCGCATCCGACAGTCCGCTGGTAAAGCTCAGCCTTTTTTCGCTGACATTTTTGGCTACCAAGCTATCAAGCCCCGGCTCATAAATGGGAATTTTGCCCTCAATCAGCTTTTGAATCTTGGCCTCATCCTTATCCACACAAACCACATGATGACCAAATTCGGCAAGGCAGGTGCCGGTTACCAGGCCGACATAGCCAGTACCAATCATGGTTATTTTCATTTATTTTCCTTTTTTACGTAATCAAAACAGGCCGCTGACCAAAAATGGCCGTGCCGACCCTAACTATGGTTGCCCCTTCCTCAATAGCGACATGATAATCACCAGACATGCCCATGGATAATTCCACCTTTTGGTTATCTGCAAAAAGTTCCCTAGCCGCCAGCTCTCCAGCCAGATTGGCCAGATTCCTGAAATGCGGTCTGGCCGCCTCCGGCTCGGCAGTACGGGGCGGCATGGTCATCAGGCCGCATACCCGCAGACAGCTCAAATTCTGCCTGCGAATATTTAACAACAAATCCTCTGTTTCTTCAGGCATAACCCCGGACTTATCCGGATCCGCACCAATATTTACCTGAATAAGAATATCAAGCAGCTTGCCCATGCCTAACAAATGCTTATTAAGGGCAGCTGCAAGTTTTAGGCTGTCAACCGTTTCAATCGTATGGCTGATAGCCGCCGCCGTTTTTGCCTTATTAGACTGGAGATGGCCGATAAAATGCAGGCGGGCCAGCGGATCTGGCGGGGTGCCGAATTTTTGGGCGGCCTCCTGCAGATAATTTTCACCAAAGATAAAATGCCCGGCTTTTATGGCCTCCTGTACGGCCTCCGCCGGAAAACGCTTGGAAACCGCCACCAGTTTAATACCGCTGGCTTTCCGGCCGGACTTTTCTGCTGATTCCTTTATTTTCCGGTTTACAGTTTCCAGATTATCCTGAATGGCCGTCATCATAGAACCCATAGAATCTTATGGAAGCCGAAATATTTTTTTGGCATTGGCGGTGGTTATCCGCCCAACCTCTTCCCCGCTCATCTGCCTTAGCCCGGCAACCTTTGCTGCAATCAGGGGAATATACGCCGGTTCATTGCGTTTGCCCCGAAACGGCACCGGGGTTAAAAACGGGCCGTCAGTTTCAAGCAGCATCGACTCCAGCGGAATTTTTTTCGCCACCTCCTGCAAGTCAGCAGCATTCTTGAAGGTTACTATGCCCGGAATTGAGATATAAAAGCCAAGCTCAAGCACCTGCCTGGCAAAATCATAATCCCCGGAAAAACAATGCAGAATCCCTCCGGCCTTAAAAGGGCCATGCTCTTTTAGAATGGTCAGCACCTCTCGGTGGGCATCACGGTCATGGATCACCACCGGCAAGTTAAATTCCTTGGCCAGCTCAAGCTGCCTGCCAAAATGCCTTTGCTGCAGATTGGCCGGAGCATAATTTTTGCAGTAATCAAGACCTATTTCACCATAACCAACAATATATTCGGCATCTCTGGTTAGAATCCCTTTAAGCTCCGCATAAGTTTTATCAGTAATACTGCCGACTTCGTGGGGATGCACCCCGACCACCGCCGACACCTGCGGGTATGTCCTGGCCAAATGTACCGCCCGCCTGGAGCTTGCCAGATCAACCCCGATGGATACCATATGACCAACCCTGGCATCGGCTGCCCGAGCCAGAACCTCGCCGAAGTCGTCATGGTAATCACTCATATCAAGATGACAATGGGTATCAATGTACATGGTTTGCAAGACGGCTCCTGAATGAAAATATAAAAAAGAGTTTTCATAGCAGATTCCCCGAACTGATGCAACGGGTTTTCCGGCTTATAAAGCTGCTGCCGATATTTTTCATAATAGATGAAATACATTAAAAAAAAAATTGCGTTCACAGCCTTTTTCTGTTCTTATGTGTAAACAAGTAGAGAAGGTATGGCCCTTGGGTGAGTCAGGGCCTTGTATTTTAACATAGAATTTTGGGTAGTTTTTTGCGGAAGGCCGCATACTGTTCACTATTAAACGAGAGGAACCTTAAATGAATTACGGGATTGTCAGTCAGGAGCAACTGGAGAAGATAGACCACATCTTGACCGAGAAGCTGATCAAGCTCGGGGTTGATTGTGTAATCATAATCGACATGGCCGGTAACATTATTACCGCCAAGGATAATGGTGAAAACAAGTACGATGTTTATTCATTTGCCGCCCTTGCAGCCGGTAACTTTGCCACTGTGGACGCCATGGCCAAGCTGGTCGGCGAACAGGAGTTTTCCCTGCTTTTTCACAAGGGTCAGGATGCCAACATCCATTTCAGCAAGATTGATGATGAGCTTTTGCTTATTTCCATGTTCGGCAAGGCCATTTCGCTTGGCTTCCTGCGGCTCAATGTGGTGGATGTTATAGAGAAGATACGTCAGCTCTGGGGTAAGAAGTAGGCTCCTTTGGTTCTTGGGTGCCGGAGCTTTTTACCGGATGGTTTTTACTTTACAGAAAATGAAATGGGGGTGCCAAGTTGAGTTTCATCAACTTAAAGGATAAGGTAGTTCAGGTAAAGATAGTTTATTACGGGCCTGGCCGATGCGGCAAGACTACCAATCTTGAATATGTGAACAGGACATACAAAAAACAGATTGTCTCTGACATGGTCAGCCTGAAAACCCACGGAGACAGAACCCTGTTTTTTGACTTTCTTCCCTTCGATATGGGCAAAATCAAGGGCTACGACATAAAAATTCAGTTATACACGGTTCCGGGCCAGGTCAAGTATAATGCCACCAGAAAGCTGGTTCTGCGCGGCGTGGACGGCATCGTTTTTGTCGCCGATGCCATGGAAAAGCAGCGGTCAAAAAACATCCGGTCGCTGAACCAGCTGCATGAGAACCTGAAATCATACAAGGAATCAATCTTCAAGATACCGCTGGTTATTCAGTATAACAAGGTGGATCTCAAGGAACACGGCGTGCCGATCCTGCCCACCGATGTTCTGAGAAAGGATCTGAACAGCAAACTTCAGGTTCCGGACTTTGAGGCCAGTGCGATTACCGGTTATAACGTTGCGGCTACATTGAAGAAAATAATTTCCCTGACGGTTATATCCATACAGAAAAAACTACTCTAGAGAGCAAGCCGTGGCAGAACAAAATGCTTCAAGCCAATATGACGATGATTTCACCATGGATATTGGCGAGGATGACGATTTCCTGACTGATGACATTGACCTGTTCGAGTTCTACAACGACGAAGAGTCTTCCATTGCAAAACTGAAATCCATTGTCTTGTCTCTGGATTGGGAGATAACCGATGAGAGTCTGACCGACTTTATCAATGAACTTCAGTCTCTCAAGGAAAGCTACTCGGATGACAAGGTTAATCTCGTCTATATTCAGGCTCTTGAAAAGCTGGGTAAATATATTCTCAAGGAAAAATCGGGTGCTAACTATAACGCCATCAAGCTCATGCAGAGTTTTTTCCATACCCTTGAGAAAAATGTCTCTTCCGACAGCGTCCCTGAAGATGAGAAAATCAATACCTTGAAAGCAGATGTAAGGAAATTTGACAAGTTCAGGAAGCAAGTTTGGGGGAGTAGCTCCGCTTCACCAAAATCAGGGTCATCTAAGGAGGAAAAAGTGGTTCAAGAAAAAAATGTTGAGGCTTTACCGGTAGAAGATGCTGCGGACGTGGACACGGCTGCTCCTGTTATGAAGTTGAAAGCGGTGATCCTGAGTATGGAATGGGAGATTACCGACAAGGAGCTTGATGATCTTGATGCTGAAGTCAAGGTTCTGGAGAAGTATTTCAAAAATTCCAAGCCCAAACTGATATTTCTGCAGGGCATAGGCGTTCTGGGAGCCTATATCAAGAAAAGAAAAAGCGGGGCGCATCCTGATGCCTTTAAGCTGCTCAATTCCTTTTGTGATAATCTGGATAGGATTGTCAGCGAATCCCTGACCTACGAGGAAGAAAAAGCAATTTTACTGCCCGAAGTGGCCAAATTTAACGAATTTAAGAAAATTATCGCCCTTAGTGCCAAAGAGAAAACTGTTGAAGAAAAAACTGCTGATGTAAGCCAGGTGAAAGAGACCAAGCCTGAGCCGGAGAAGGCAAAACCGGTTGAGAAAAAGGCCGATGCAGGGCCTGAAACTGCGGCCGGAGAAGCAGAGAAGGATACTGTGCTGCCCGATCAGGAAACCGCCCTGCAAGGCGTGGATGTGGAAACCGAAGCAGATGATGATTCCGATGAGGCTCCCCTGCCCTTTACTGATGACGGAGAGCTTGCTCCAGCCCTGGCTGGTGATGATGAACCGGAAGAGGTTCAGGATGATTGGGAGAAATCAGAAGAAGCCGGAGAGGTTTTTGCAAGACTTGACGGCTTTTTTGGTGCAGATGAGGAGCAGGTTGAAGCGGCCCCCGCCCCTCCGGCCGAAAAGGCCCTGCAGGGTGTGGATGTGGAAGTTGATGAAGATGAGGATGATTTGGCAACACTCTTTACGGACGAAGATGAGCCTGATGCTGAAAATGAGATCGAGGCAGGAGAGGCTGCCAGGGCCTTGCAAGGGGTTGATGTTGAATCCGAAGATGACGATGATTCTGATGAGATTCCCCTTGCCTTTGGCGATGATGGTGAAATTGCTCCGGCCCTTTCCGATGATGCCGAAGCAGTAGCTGCACCCAGGGCGGTTGAAGATTCGGCGGAGCCGGAAGAAGTTAGCGAGGTCTTTGATAAACTTGACGGCTTCTTCGGTGAGGATGATGCCGGTCAGATACCGGCCAAGGATGCCTTGCAGGGGGTTGATGTTGAGTCAGAAGATGACGATGATTCAGATGAAGAGCCTTTAGCCTTCGGCAGTGACGGCGAACTGGCCCCAGCCTTGGCTGATGATGATGAGATAGCCGAAGAGCCGGAAGAGGATCAGGAAGCTGATGACGGCCCCTTGGCCTTCGTATCGGAAGATGATCAGGAAGTAGCGGCCCTGGATTTTGATGATGAGGACGACGAGCCTTCACCATTTGCACCGGAAGAAGAGCAGGAAGTCGCTGCTTTGGATTTTGATGATGAGGATAACGAGCCTTCACCATTTGCACCGGAAGATGATCAGGAAGTCGCCGCTTTGGATTTTGATGACGAAGATGACGAGCCTTCACCATTTGCACCGGAAGAAGAGCAGGAAGTAGCTGCCCTGGATTTTGATGATGAGGATGATGAGCCTTCACCATTTGCACCGGAAGAAGATCAGGAAGTCGCCGCTTTGGACTTTGATGATGAGGATGACGAACTTTCACTTGCACCGGAAGATGATAATGATCTGATTGATCAGGAACTTGCCGGAGCCTTGGGTTTTGCTGATGATTCTGAACCTGGCCCGTCTGCAGGGGCCAAGGAAGCCGCCCTGCAGGGAGTTGATGTCAAATCAGAAGATGACGATGATTCGGATGAGGAACCGCTGGCCTTTGATGATTCCGGCGAGCTTGCTCCCGCCCTCGGAGACGATGAGGATGACGTTGCCAGCCTTGAGGCAGAGAGTTCAGATGATGCGGATGACGTAGAAAGTGCCTTATCCGGTTTATTTGGTGATGAGGATGAGGAAAATCTGGAACTGGAGACCGCAGATACGGATGATGTTTTTGATGCGGAAGAAGAGGCCTTTTTTGAGCTGGCAGAAGAAGACGAGCCGGAAGAGGCAGCAGAAGATACCCCGCCAGCTCCGGCGGTTGATAATGATAACCTTGCCGCAGATGATAGTGAAAGTCTACTGCTGGATGACGAGGAAGAGGCACTATCTTTATTTGACAATGATGACTCGGAGAGCTTGGTCTCAGATGAGCTGGTTATGGAAAAAATCGTTGACGAAGACCTTAGCGAAGAGGGGTCTCCCAGCGATGCCGCTTCAGATGATAAAGTTGCAGATGAGGCAGCAGACGAAATCTTTACCGATGAAATCGTAGCTGATGAGTTTGCAGCAGAAGAAATCACTGCCGATGAACAAGTTGCAGATGAAATTGTAGCTGATGAATTTGCGGCGGAAGAAATCACTGCCGATGAATCAGTTGCAGATGAAATCGTGGCTGATGAATTTGCGGCGGAAGAAATCACTGCTGATGAACCAGTTGCAGATGAAATCGTAGCTGATGAGGCACTGGCGGATGAAAGTTTAAGTGATACTGATGCCTTTGCAAGCAGCTTTGTTGGCTTTGAAGAAGAAAGTGATATACTTGCCGGATTGCGTGACAGCATTTCAGCCATGGGAACCAGCGGTTTTGACCAGGCTGCTGTTCAGGGAGTACAGTCGGAGATTCAGAACCTTGATCAAAATTGGGATAATCAGCTAATTGGCCGGATTTTCCTGCAGTTAATGTCGGCGGTAACAAGATGTATGGAGCGTAACCGCCATACAGTCGGCAATGAAGCTCATGGCATCCTGCTGTCAGTTTTTGATCAGGTTGAGAAAATTGCCCGCGGTGCTGTTGATGATTTGCAGGCCCAAGAATTGTTACTGGCCGAAACCGGCAAGGTTCTCAACTGGCAGCAGGATATGATAAACCGGCAGGCGGTAATTGAGGACGAAAAGTCCGAGCAGGATGATGACCTGGTCTTCACCGAAAATGACTTGGTTCAGGATGAGCCTGCCCTGACCATCACCCGTTCTGAATTAAACTTTTTAATCAAAAGTGAAATGCAGGCGGTCAAAAAGAGCTTTGAAGCTGAAATTGCCAGCCTTAGAAAGGAGCTTGGCCGGGTTTAGCAAGTAAAGTTACATAAATAAAAAGAGGGGGAAGCCAATTTGGCTTCCCTTTATTTTTGGTATTTTTCGATCAGATATTGATTGACATGCGGCGGCACCAGTTCACTAACATCGCCGTTATTAGATGCCGCTTCCTTGATAATGGATGAGCTGATATATATCCACCTAAACCCAGGCATCAGAAAAATCGTTTCCACTTCCCGAGCCAGTTTCCGGTTCATAAGAGCCAGTTGAAATTCATAATCAAAGTCCGAAACCGCCCTTAGCCCGCGGATTATAGCTCCAGCCCCCTGCTCTCTGGCAAAATCAACCAGCAGGCCGGAAACATAAGCCGTGCTGATTCTCTCCCGCCGTGAATCCGTAAAACACTCATCAATCATGCGGCTCCGCTCCTCAAGAGAAAATAAGGGCGTTTTTTTGGGATTGGTACCAATGGTAATAATAATCCGGTCAAACAGGTTTAAGGCCCGGTTAATAATATCCAGATGACCGTTAGTAATCGGATCAAAGGTGCCGGGATAGATGGCTAACGAGTTATTCATTTTTATACCTGTAGAACCAAAATGAGCTGTCGCCATATCTGCGGACATCGCTTAAACCAAGCCGGACAAGGTTTTCGGCCGGGGTTTCCTTACAGCTTTCCTCTGCTATCACCATGATATCTTTGGAAAAATTATCTATCAAATCAATTTGCTGCATGGTTTTTTGTGCAAGTCCGGTCGAATATGGCGGATCAAGAAATATAATATCCATTTGCGAAAGCGGCACGGCAAGCTCGGCATTTGCCAAAACGGCTCTGGACAGATCCAGCCTGCTCAGGGAAACGGCTGGCGGCGGCAAACCAGCATGATGCAATGAATCAATAATAACAGCTAGATTCATCCTGGTTATTTTAAGGCTTAACTTGCTGTTATCAATAAAAGAAACCGATGAGGCCCCGCGGCTTGCCGCCTCAACACCAAAGGAGCCGGTACCGCAGAAAACATCCATCACATTTGCCCTGTCAAGATAACCGTCAATAATACTAAACAGGGCCTCTCTGGCCCGATCAGTGGTGGGACGTATCATCTTGCCGCCGGACGGAGTATATAGTTTCCGGCCTTTGCCGCAGCCGCCTATGATTCGCAAAAGATTAAACCAGGGGCATCATTATTTAATCTTGCCAGGCACTGGCTCACCTGCCTTTTTTACCCGGCCAAGCAGATCCAGCACCGGCCCGGAAAGGGCGTAGAGCAAGGCAAGCACGAAAAGAGTTACCCGCGGCTCGGCGGCAACCAGCACAAAAACGAGTAAACTTGCGACAATAAGCTGAAATGTTCTGGCCTTTTTCTGACGGGATTTCTTGAAACTCAGGTAGGTATGATTTGAAACCATCAGATATGAAATAGTATATACCATCAAAAGTACCGAGATATGCTTAACCGACTGCTCAATGCCCAAAAAGCCGGTAAACAAGACCGATGATGCCACCATACCCGCCGCCATCGGACAGGGCAGTCCGGTAAAATTGCCGCTGGATTCCTCATTTTGGCTTTGGGAGTTGAACCTGGCCAGCCGCAGGCAGGTTGTCGCCACATAGAGAAAGGCGGCCAGCCAGCCGTATCTGCCGTAAGGCTCCAAGGCCCAAAAATAGGCAAGCAGCCCGGGGGCCACGCCAAAACTCACCATATCGCAAAGAGAATCAAGCTCCATACCGAAATTACTGGTGGTGCCGGTGAGACGGGCAACCCGGCCATCCAGGCCATCAAAAACGGCTGCAATTAAAATGGCAGTTGCCGCAACAGTAAAATCTCCCTTGATGCACGCCAGCATGGAATAAAAACCGCAAAACAGGCTGGCAATGGTAAACATACAGGGCAGCGGATGAAATTTTGAATCTTGTCCGTTATCAGTCATAATAGTACCTTTTGCTTTAAGGCCCGGCTCCCATCCAGCAGGTGAAGCAGGGCAATGATGATTATCAACCGGGTAAAACCCTATGACAAAAACATAAAAAAGTCAATATGTTCTACAAATTATCACGCCGCCTCATAAAACGGCAATGGTGATGCCCCGGTTGCAGCGTCCAAGATTACGGTTGGAGCCAAGAGCCGGAAAACGCCGCAAAAGCTCTCTGACCGGGCCATGCCCCTTACTAAAATTCTCTCCGTTGATAAAACCTTTTATCTGGCTGGTACCGACCAGATAATCCAGCATATTACGGCATTCCACCCTGATTTTGCCGCCCTTGCCGGAAGAGCCGTAACCGTGAATTATGGTCAAGACCTGCACCCCTTCCTGCCGGGCTGCGGCAATTTCCTTTATCATCCGGTCTATAGCCGTTTCAACCAAGGGTTTGCCCCATTCAATATTGACGGTCTTATGCAAAAAAGCGGCTTTTTTCGCCTGCCTTTCCTGCCTGCTGCCGCAATAGGGGCAAAGGGTTCTGCCGCCGTCCAGTTCGTTGCCGCATATATGGCAGAGTTCCGTCATATCATCAAACTCTTTTTACGGAAATAATCGTCCGTATCTGTCTAAGGTGGGAAATTACCGTCTGGAGATGAGCCAGATCCCTTACCTCAAGGGTCAGGGTGATATCGCCGGTGCCATTGGGCGAGGTTCGGGCGGACATTTTGGATATATTGGCATTATCGGCACTGATGGCCGCACTCACCTCGGCAAAAACCCCCTTGCCGTCCTCGGTGTGGATATGAATATCAGCCCGATAAAAGGTATTATCGGCTCCTGACCACGAGACATCAATCCATCTGGACGGGTCAGTAGCCAGCAGATTTGCACATCCGGCATTATGCACCGATACCCCCCGCCCCTGGGTGATAAAGCCGACAATGGGATCGCCCGGCACCGGACTGCAGCACTGGCTGATCTTGATCAGCATATCATCAATACCGTCAATCTTTATCGCGGTGCCGGAATCACTCCTTCTGCCGCCGGGCAGCAAGGTTTTTGCCGTCTCTTCTGCTTTTTCAGAAGCCCCGGCGATAGTTTTCTCCTGCTGCAATTTAGGAAGCTGCAAGGCTGACAGCACGTCCATAATGGTCAATCTGCCCAGCCCGACCTTGATCAGCATATCATCAAGACAGTTGCAGCGAAGTTCCTTAAGCAAAGCCTTGATACGGCCACCTCTTTCCAGTTTTTTCAAGGTAATATCGTGCTTTTTCAGTGCCTTGTCGCAGATTTCCCGGCCAAGTTTCAGGGCCTTTTCGGTCTCCTCACGCCGCAGCCAGGCACGAATCTTGCTTCTGGCCCGGCTGGTTTTGACCATCTCCAGCCAGCTCCTCTTCGGCGACTGATTCGGCGAAGTGATAATTTCTACAATATCACCGTTTTTCAGCTTATACTTCAAGGAAACAATCTGGCCGTTTACCTTGGCTCCGGCACAGTAATCACCAACCTCGGTATGGATGGCATAGGCAAAGTCAATGGGGCAAGAATCCTTGGGCAGTTCCTTGATATCGCCGCCAGGGGTCATCACATATACATCCGGGTCATATAATTCACCCTTGACCGAATCAAGAAATTCGCCGGGGTCATCCACCTCTTTCAGCGATTTTACCAGTTTTTTCAGTTCCTTAAAGAGACGGGCATCATGACCGGCCTCGTTTTTACCCTCTTTATAGGCCCAGTGGGCAGCCACCCCTTCCTGGGCAATATTGTCCATCTCCTCGGTTCTGATCTGGATTTCAATAAAATGCCCTTCAGGCCCCACCACCGTGGTATGCAGCGATTGGTAATTATTTACCTTAGGCACCGAGATAAAATCCTTAATCCGCCCCGGAACCGGCGGCCAGCTTGAATGGATAACGCCAAGCGCCTCATAGCATTCCTTGACCTCATGCACTATGATTCTGAACGCCACCTTGTCGTACACCCGGTCAAGGGATATATTTTGTGCCTGAAGTTTTTTATAGATGGAATACACATGCTTGGGGCGGCCAATCACCCGGATTGGGCTGACATCGTTTGCCGTCAGCTTGCGGCTCAGAATAGAGATAACCTCCTCCACATATTTTTGCCGTTCGCCCAGAGAAAGAGCTAGTTCAGTGGCAAGTTCATCGTAGGCTAGGGGATGCAGAAGCCGAAAAGCATTATCCTCCAGCTCCCTTTTCAGCCAGTCTATGCCGAGCCTGCTGGCAAGGGGGGCATAAATATCCATGGTTTCCTGGGCAAGCTCCCTTCTGGCTTCTTCGTTTGCATCCAGAAGGTACATGTCCTGCAGGCAATCAACCAGTTTTACCAGCAAGACCCGAATATCCGCCGCCATAGCCAGCAGCATTTTACGGACATAATCGGCCTTTAAGGCCAGCTTGCTGGTGTAACGTACCCGGTTAATCCGGGTGCATCCATCGACAATGGCGGCCACATCACCGCCAAATTTTTGACTAAGCTCATTCTTGCCGATGCCGGCCTCCAAAGCCCCGTGGAGAAGGCCGGCAATGATGGTGTCCAGATCAAGATGCATGGAAGCAAGGGTCGAGGCCACTTCCAGGGCATGGAGACAGTACTTGCCGCCGTAAATATGCCTGACCTGACGGTTAATTTCTACTGCCATCTCCCAGGCGGCATCAATGACGGAAAAATCCGCATCGTGCTGGTAATTTTTCACCAGCACCTTCAGTTCATCAGGATTAACGGACAGTTGGTTAGTTTCACTCATAATACCAAGCATCACTAGCTCAAAACGTAAGGTTCACCGGCAAGAGAAACAACCTGTCAGCTTGTTTCTGCCAATTGAACAGTCAACAGCCCGGCAGAAATCTCCTGACAGCCAAGGGTATTCTGACCACACCACAAAGGTGAAAAATCATTTATTCCTAACCTTTCAGCATGGTTTCGTAATTGTGTCATTTCACTGGAAGCGTATGGAAAATCAGGAGCGTGTAAACTCATATAGCCAAGTTCCTTTATTGCCCGGTTAACAATACCACGGGCAGGCTTGCCTGAAAATATATTTGTCAGCACGGCAGGTGCGGGTTTCTCACTTTTTATGGCCGAGCGGTGTAATGAAGAAGTCTTGGTTTCTGGACACAACAAATATGCTGTTCCAATCTGCACGGCTCCAGCACCAAACAGTAAAGCTGCCTGTACAGCACGGTTGCTGCCTATACCTCCTGCTGCAATAACCGGCACATCTACCCGGTCAACTATTTGAGGGAGAAGCGAAGATAATCCCATTTGAGTAGCAATATCACCGGATAAAAACATTCCTCTATGCCCTCCGGCCTCAAGCCCCTGGGCAATTATTCCGTTTACACCATTAGATTCCAGCCAAACGGCCTCTTCAACAGTTGTTGCCGACGAAATAATCCTGGTTCCCCAGCTTTTAACACGCTTTAATAGTTCCTTATCAGGCAAGCCAAAATGAAAGCTGATAAATTCCGGCCTAAACGGCTCTATCGCATCGGCAATATCATGATTAAATGGGGTTCTGCCAGCCTTTCCAGACGAAGGCTCCATTTTTACACCCAACTCCTCAAAATAAGGCTGCAACCTTTTTTGCCAGCTTTCCTGCCGCTTTTTGTCAAAAGCAGGTATCTTATGACAGAAAAAGTTGAGATTATAGGGTTTATTGGTTGCCGCCTTGATCAGCTTAATTTCACTAATGATTTTTTCGATGCTCAGCATACCGCAAGGCAAAGAGCCTAAGCCGCCTGCCTCACTTACAGCAACCGCCAAAGTGCTATCCTGAACTCCAGCCATTGGAGATTGAATTATGGGAAGATCTGTCCCTAATAAATCTCTGAGATTTTTGTTTTGCATGAACTCATCTTTTATTGTCTGGAGCAACCTCTTTCAGAGCCTTCTGAACAAAACCGCAGGTATCTTCCAGGGCGGCTTCACTTTTCCCGCCGCTGCGCCTTTCTACAATCTCCACCACCCCATGATTGATAAAACTTTTACCCACCGTTATTCTAAACGGAATGCCCAATAATTCAGAATCCTTGAACTTGATCCCCGGCCTTTCATCCCGATCATCCAGCAGGGTTTTTACCCCGGCAGCCAGCAGTTCCTGATAAATTTTTTCTGCGGCAGCGGTAATTTCGGGATTTTTCAGGTCAAGATTCAAAACCACCGCCTGATAAGGAGCAATGGGTACCGGAAAGATAATGCCGTTTTCATCATGGTTCTGCTCAATGGCCGCCGCCGCCACCCGGCTGACCCCAATACCGTAACAGCCCATAACCAGCGGTTTTTCTCCGCCGTCCCGATCCCGGAAATTTGCCTGCATGGCCTCGGAATATTTAGTGCCAAGTTTGAAAATATGCCCGACTTCAATGCCTTGCGTAAGTTTCAGTTTACCGGAACAGGCCGGGCATGGATCGTCAGCCGATATTTTTCTGAGATCAGCGACCTCGCTCACCGCAAAATCGCGGCCAACATTGGCATTAACCAGATGATAATTTTTTTCATTGGCACCAATGACAAAATTTTTCATGGTCAAGACCTCCTGATCGGCAACCAGCCGGACGGGAAGGCCAATCGGCCCCAAATATCCGGATGGAACCCCGGCCGCTTCAAAGGTCTGCTGATCATCGGCCATAACCACTTCGGAGACATGCAGAAAATTGGCAAGTTTCACCTCCTCCACCTCGCGGTCGCCCCTCACCAGCACCGCCACCGCCTCTCCGTCCGCCAGATAAATCAGGGTCTTGACCAGGCTGGCAGGCTCAATCCCCAAAAATTCACAGACCGCGACAACCTTTCTCTTGCCGGGGGTTTCCACCTTTTGCCGGGCCAGCATTTCAGCATCCGCCCCGGACTGCTCCGGCAGATTCACCTCCGCCTTTTCCATATTGGCCGCATAATCGCAATCATTACAAATAACTATGGTATCCTCGCCGGTATCGGCCAGCACCATAAATTCATGGGAAAAATTGCCGCCAATGGCACCGGAATCCGCCTGAACTGCACGATATTCCAGGCCGCACCGCTCAAAAATCCGGCAATAGGCCGCATACATTTTCCGGTATGACTCCTCGGCACCCTGATCATCGGCATCGAAGGAATAGGCATCCTTCATCAAAAATTCACGCCCCCGCATCAAGCCGAACCTTGGCCTGATTTCATCCCTGAACTTGGTTTGAATCTGATATAGATTCACCGGCAAATCCCGGTATGACCTAAGCTGAGCCCGGGCAATCTCGGTGATCACCTCCTCATGGGTAGGCCCAAGGCAGGATTCACGGTCATGGCGATCCCGAAACCTCAGCAGTTCCGGGCCATAATGATCATAACGGCCGCTTTCCTGCCATAAATCGGCAGGCTGTACCATAGGCAGGGAAAGCTCTAAGGCTCCGGCCCGGTTCATCTCCTCACGGACAATATTTTCCACATTTTTTATAGCTGCCAGACCATACGGCAAATAACTGTAAACTCCGGCGGTGAGTTTGCGGATGCAGCCAGCCCGCAACATCAGCCGATGGCTTACCACCTGGGCCTCTGCCGGAGTTTCTTTCAGGGTTGGAATAAAGGCTTTTGAATAACGCATAATTTTTTTATTTTCAGGTTAAGATGTTAATGATCAGCCAGCCACTCATTTTCCATTTTTTTAAGTTCCAGCATAAAAACCTCCAGCAAATCTGCCTCGGGAACCTTTTTTACCGCCTCTCCCTTCTTGAAGATCACCCCGTGGCCGACACCTCCCGCCACGCCAATATCCGCCTCCCTTGCCTCGCCGGGGCCGTTCACCACGCAGCCCATCACCGCAACTTTCAGGGGGGCGGTCATGGTCTGAACCAGCTCCTCCACCCTTTCAGCCAGCCGAAATAAATCAATCCTGGTCCGGCCGCAGGTGGGGCAGGAAATCAGCTCCGGGCCCCGCTCACGGATTTTCAGTGCCCTCAAAAGTTCAAAGCCGACCCTGATTTCCTCGACCGGATCGCGGGTCAGCGAGATCCTGATGGTATCACCGATGCCGTCAAGCAGCAAGGCGCCAAGGGCCGCACTTGATTTTACCGTGCCGGCAATCAGCCCGCCCGCCTCGGTAACCCCGATATGCAACGGATAATCGGTCTGCCTGGCAAGCTGCCGATAGCCGCTGATGGTGGTCAGGGTGTCGGCAGACTTAATGGAAATCTTCATTTCGTAAAAGCCGAGTTTTTCCAGAAGACGCACATTACGTAAGGCACTTGCTATAAGCGACTGCGGGTTTTCCGGCGTGGGATAACCGTATTCTTGCAACAAATCCTTCTCGATAGAGCCGCTGTTCACCCCCACCCGAATGGGAACCTGATGCATGCTGGCCGCATCGACCACCCTTGCCAGTTTTTCTCCGCCGCCAAGATTACCCGGATTGATGCGGATGCCGCAGGCTCCGGCCTCCATGGCAGCAATGGCAAGCCTTGAATCAAAATGAATA
>PDQP01000039.1 GCA_002747805.1 Deltaproteobacteria bacterium | reverse complement strand
ACGGAGTTTAATGCCTGATTTCTTTGCAATAGCAACACACTTTTTGGTTATTTTGTGATGAAGCTTGGTGTCTGTCGGGAAAGTGATGTTCTTTTCCTGTACCGTACTGTCAATGAGTACTTCTTTCTCCTTTGCCTTGTCTCCATGAAGCTCAATTGAAATTTGAAATATTTTTTCAATCCCTTTTTCACCAATGCGTCTGCGAAAAAGAACCAGATCCGTGGGGTGACAAGGCGGGTTCCACTGAAAATAAGCTTCACCGCAAAAATACTGGAAATATACACTTTCTGCCCATTGTTCAACCACTGATTCATCCGATAAATTCCTGAGTTGTTTTAGAATCAGCAGACCAACCATCAAACGGATAGGATGTGCTTTACGGCCGGTATGTGAATAGAGCGGAGCAAATTCTTGTTCAAGTTTATGCCATGGAATTGCTTCGGCAAGTCGATACAAAGGATGTTTGGGGTTAAGCTGCATAGACAGGCTCTGATCCACCAGACTTAGCTGACTTTGGTTGGGACTTGTTCCTTTCATTACTACTCCAAAAATGTCATTTAATATTGCAAGATTTTGAGTATATTTTAACAGAAACCTGCAATTATGACCATAAAAAAATGAGATTTATCTTTTATTTTCAAAGTGTTGTCGTTTCTCAGGGTTGACTAGCTATTTATTTGGATAATTGAGGCAATTCTGTTTTATAGAACTGCCTCAATGTAACCACATTTCAGTTTAATGTGCAGCCGATTTGTGTTTCTTAAGCCCCTGTTCTGACTTTGCAACAGTTGTACATTCTGAACATATAAAATATTTTTTTTCAGGATGCGTACTTTGAGCATGTCTTTTAAAGCCGTGTTCAGTTTTAGCTACTGTGTCGGTAGTGTTCAGAATTCTGAACACTACCTCTTTACACAAAGCATCAATATCTTTCTCATATGTGTTGTCAACAAATAGATTTGTCCGGTTTTAAAATAAATAAACTGTCAGGTTTTACCTTAACAATTTACCTCTCATTCAGACCGTCCTCAGGCCCTTGATGCGAGAATGGATTTTCACGTCTATCCGTCGGAGCATCAAGTGGACTGAGAAGGTCTGAATGCCAATCTTCGTGCAACAGTCCTGATGCTGCCATCCTCCAGCAGTTCTCCTTTTGCATTGTAGCTACCCAATTTACGAGGCCCGTGAAATACAGCAAATTTCCCGTCAGGGTAAGCATGACCCCTGACCTTTGCCTTTACATAATGAAAGCGTTGCGGATCAGATGGAATTTGAAGTTTCATCCTTCTAAAAGATACGCAATTATCATTGCCTACCACTCTGGAATATTTCATAGGGACCTCCTTTATAGGTCCCTTTTACACCGGACAGTTTATTTGTTCTTACTAAGGACAGTTTATTTGTTTTTAACAGCAGCTTATCTCCATTTGACTTCTCCGGTTTTTGATGTTATTGTGTTGTCAAAGGAGCTGTAATGCAGCGTAAATCTCAGTGGTAGAGTTGCAAGGAGAAACAATTCTCTGTGCGTGTCCCACGGTTCGACTCCGGGCCTGCATTACAGCCCTCCTTTCAAAATTACATATTGCCTGCCTTGCAAATCATTGCTTTTGATATACGCTCCGCACCGAATTGGTTGTGATTTTCGTATTCGTTACGTAGGTTAGAACCGTCCAAAATAGGCTTTTTATAAGTCCATCATACTTGCCCAATTTTCGGTAATATGGTATGTCCATTTCAAGATTTGGTCTTATTATTAGATAAATTCAGCATAGCAAAAAAAATGTCTAGAACTCTGGAATATCAAAATTATAAGGGTAGTATTGAGGTTGATAATGCCGATTTTTCCTTATCCGGCAAAATTTTATATATCGATGGGGATTATTCCTATCAGGGCGATACCTTTGAGGAACTGGAGCAGAATTTTCGCAAGGCGGTGGATGCTCATATGGCTGCCAGCGGCGAAAAGGATGAGGGCATCCCCTTTTTGTAGTTATGAATATTTATAACATGGACGGCAGGCTGGTTCCTGAGCAGGAGGCAATGCTGGGGGTGCATGACCTGTCAATACTGCGGGGCTACGGGGTTTTTGATTATCTGAGAACCTATAACGGTTTGCCCTTTCACCTGACCGATCATCTGCTTCGCCTGCAAAGGTCGGCCCGGCTGGCCGGACTTGAGCTTGATATTTCCATGGAGGAACTGGAAAACAGGGTTAGGCAGACCTTGGCGGTAAACAAGCATCAGGAATCGGGCATCCGCATCTTGGTAACCGGAGGAAGCGGTGAGGACAATATGATGCCCAGCGGCAGTCCCAAAATTATCATCATGGTAACTCCCTTGGAAAAGCCGTCCTCCTGTTACCGTAACGGGGTGAAAATCATTACCAGTCAGGTAGAGCGTTTTTTGCCTAGAGCCAAGACCATCAATTATATTCCGGCTATTATGATGCTAAAAGAGGCACAGGCAAGGCAGGCTCTGGAAGCGGTTCATACCTCAAGGGACGGCTATCTGCTGGAAGGCACCACCTCAAATTTTTTTGCCGTATCCGGCGGGGTGATAAAAACGGCTGCCGAGGATAAAATTCTGCCCGGCATTACACGCAAGCTGGTAATAAAGCTGGCAAGAAAAATTGCACCGCTTAAAATCGGCAGTGTTCACCGGGATGAAATCCGCCTGCTGGATGAGGCATTTTTAACCGCTTCCAACAAGGAAATCATCCCGGTTGTAAATATTGACGAAATCAGAATAGGCAACGGCAAACCGGGCAAAATCACCGGCAGAATCATAAAAAGGTTCAAAAAATATACCAGCCGGTACTGCGTGGCCGCATCGTCTTAAAAGTGGTTATAGTGTATTTTTCCTTCTGGCAAGGACTTACTGCCGTGTCCGGCCTTATTCCTATCAGGATGATTTTCATCAGGATGACCTATGGCAACTATGGCCTCAATCCGCAGGTTATCCGGCAGGTTAAGCTGCTTCTTGATAAATTCTTCCGAGCTTTCACCGCTTTGATGTTCCCGAAGGCGTACCTGCACCCAGCAGCTGCCGAGTCCGAGATCTGTTGCGGCAAGATGGATAAATCCGGCACAAAGCGAGGCGTCTTCAATCCAGACATCGGATTTTTCTGCATCGGCACAGACCACCACGGCCAGACTGGCATCCTTGACAAAGGCAGTGCCGTGCGGCTGCTTGCATTCAGCCAGGATTTTCAGCTTCTCCTTTTGATCCACCAGCAGAAATTCCCAAGGTCTGTTGCCCTTTGAAGATGGAGTTCGCAGCATACATTCAATCAGATAATCCTGATCCTCTTTGGATACCGGCTCATCGGTAAAATGCCTGACTGATTTTCTGCTTTTCAATAATTCCAAAAAAGATTTCATGGTTGTTCTCCTTTAATTATTTTTCATATTCACAACTTATTGAATTGTAATCATTTTTTAATAATATTCAAATTTTTATCGGCAATATGTAAAAAAAAACTGGACAAACTTTTAGTTACCCCTTACATTGCAGGTCGTGAGCCTGAGATTGATGAATGTAGGCATCTTGCCGATGGTTGTCTTCACGGGCAGAAGACGGCTTGGTTTAGTGCCTTATAAGTTTTTTTACATTGATTTTGCCCCGAATGGTCATGATGAATTGATCTCCACCTTGCTGAGGAGAAGGGCATGGGTTCCAGTTTGGACTTTTAACGGCCTAAGCAAACTACACTATACTACACAACTGCATAAAGCCTTCACCTAATGGTGAGGGCTTTATTGCATTTTATGGCTGTTTTCTCCGGTAAAATCAGGCTTTTCCTGCATTGATATAAAATCCAGCATAAAATCTCCCGCTTCCTAGCCGAATGGCCGCAAATTATTTGCAGCAAGAAATGGTCTTAGCTGGTGATTTGTGTTAGATATGCACTCATTTTTGAACGGTTGCTTTCGGCGATATTTTTTTGCAGGATGTGATAAGCATGAAATACAGGGTTGCCATCAATGGTTATGGCCGGATTGGTCAGGGGGTGTTGCGTGGTTTATATCAAAACGGGAGAAGGGCGGATTTTGAGCTGGCTGCCATCAATGAGCTGGCCGGCATCGATACCCTTGCCTATCTGACCAGATACGATACCACCCATGGCCGCTTTCCATTTCAGGTCAGGCAGGACGGTGATTTTTTATTTATCGGCGATGATGCCATCCGTATTCTATGCGAAAAAGAGCCGGAAAAATTGCCCTGGCAAAATCTAGGCGTGGACTTGCTTTTTGAGTGTTCCGGCTCCTTTCATGACCGTCTGACCGCCGAAAAGCATATCCGGGCCGGAGCAGGCAAGGTACTGATTTCGCATCCGGCCTCTGAAGATGTGGATGCCACCATCGTTTACGGTTATAATCACCAGCTACTTAATTCCGGGCAGACCATCGTTTCCAATGCATCCTGCACCACCAACTGCATTATTCCGGTACTGCATGAGCTTGACCAGGCCTTCGGCATCGATCACGGCCTGATTACCACGGTGCATTCGGCCATGAATGACCAGCCGGTTATAGACAGTTATCATAATACCAATCTGCGTCTGACCAGAAGTGCCATGCAGTCTATTATTCCGGTGGATACCAGTCTTGGCCGGGGGATTGGCAGGATTATGCCCCATCTGGCCGGATGTTTTGAATGCCTGCATCTAAGGGTGCCGACCATCAACGTCTCCATGATGGATCTGTCGGTTAGATTGGGAAAAAAGACCACGGCGGCCGAGGTTAATGCATTATTTGAGGCGGCCGCTTCCCAAAAACCCGGGCTTATTGCCCTTACCTTGGAACCTCACGCTTCGGTTGATTTTAATCAGGATTTACACTCCTGCATTGTTGACGGCACCCAGACCAGAGTAAGCGGCGGCCAGTTGGTTAAAATGATTTGCTGGTTTGACAATGAATGGGCCTTTGCCAACCGGATGCTTGATGTGGGATTATATTGGCTGGGGGCAGCGTCCGAATAATTGCAGAATTATCTCTGGCCGGATTTTATCCTGCCTGCCCAGATAGTTATGCCGATTATAATCATGGCAGCACTAAGCGTCTGTCCCATGGTAAGATGACCAGCCAGATAGCCAAGCTGCTGATCCGGTTCACGGAAAAATTCCGCCAAAATTCTTAAAATTCCGTAGCCAATCAAAAACAGGGCGATAATACTGCCGTGCGGCCATAGTTTTTCCTGCCGCCACGGGCGGGCATGGTTTGACCAAAGCAAGATGAACAAAACAATTCCTTCCAGAAAAAACTCATATAATTGCGATGGATGTCTCGGCAGGTTGCCGCCGTAGGGGAAAACCATTGCCCAGGGTACATCCGAAACCCGGCCATATAGCTCCCCGTTAATAAAATTGCCGATTCTGCCTAAGCCAAGGCCGATGGGAGCGGTTGCAGCATAAAGGTCTGCCGCCTGCCAAAAACTTATTTTTTTTATATAACAAAACATACCGCCGCCGATAAGCAGCGTCAGGCAGGCACCGTGAAATGACATGCCGCCAGCCCAGATAGCCGGTATTTCAAGGGGATGAGCAAGATAATGGGGCAAATTGTAAAAGATCACATAGCCAAGCCGCCCGCCAAGGATTAGGCACAGGATCAGGGTAATGTTCAAATCTTCGATCTGTTCCCCCAGTTTTTTACAGCCGAATTTCTTGATCTGCAATTTAACCAGATAAAAACTTGCAATAAAGCCGATGGCATACATCAGGCCATACCATCTGACCTGGAGCGGCCCTAGACTGAATATAACAGGATCTATATGGTGAAAATTCATTGGGCTGCTTCCATGGTCTTGATTTTTTTGATCTGCACCTGAAGAACCGAAATGGCGGCCGGAGTAATGCCGGAAATCCTTGATGCCTGTCCCAGTGATTTGGGCTGGATGGCAGATAATTTTTCGACTACCTCATTGGAAAGACCTGATAATTGATGATAGTTTATGTTTTCCGGTATCCTGACCGCTTCCATTTTTTTGAACCGTTCCACTTGCTCCTGCTGGCGGCAAATATAACCGGCAAATTTTATTTGTAACTGTAATTCATCCCTAAACGGCGAGGCGGCCAGGGCAGCGAGTTTGTCTCGGCTATTTTTAATCGGCAGTTCAAGTAGATGAGCAAGTTCTATCTCCGGCCTTTTAAGCAGATCGGCAAGGGAACATTTTTGTTTCAATGCCGTGCTGCCAAGCCGCAAAAGGGTCTGGTTTATTTCTTTGGTCGGTTTAATCCTAATGTTCTCCAGCAGTTTGCCCCCTTGCTCAACCGCCGCCTGTTTTTTTTGGAAGGCTTGATAAGCTTTATCTGATAACAAGCCGATTTTTCTGCCTATTTCGCAAAGACGAAGATCCGCATTATCCTCCCGCAGCAGCAGCCGGTATTCAGCCCTTGAAGTGAATAGCCGATAAGGTTCCTTGGTGCCGCGTGTAACCAGATCATCAATTAAAACACCGATATATGCCTGGGAACGATCCAGAATTATCGGACTTTCCCCTCGAATTTGTCTGACCGCATTGATGGCGGCCATGATCCCCTGGGCAGCGGCCTCCTCATAACCAGAGGTGCCGTTAATCTGACCGGCCAGATAAAGCCCTGGTATTTTTTTGGTTTCCAGGCTGGGCTGGAGTTCAAGGGGATCTATATAGTCATACTCAATGGCATAACCTGGCCGTACGATTTGGGCCTGCTCCAGTCCGGCGATGGAGTTAATCATTTTTTTCTGGGTTGCCAGCGGCAGACTGGTAGGCAGGCCGTTGGGGTAGACCTCATTGGTGTCCAGCCCCTCCGGCTCCAGAAAAATCTGATGCCGCTTCTTTTCGGGAAAGCGCATCACCTTATCCTCAATGGACGGGCAATACCTCGCTCCAACTCCCTCAATAATGCCGGTGAACATGGGCGAGCCGTCAATGCCGTCCCGGATAATCTGATGGGTGTTTTCGTTGGTATAGGTTATATAGCACGGCCTTTGCTCCATTTGGTATCCGCCTTGATTGGCAAAGGAAAAATGGGCGGGGGGATGATCGCTGTATTGCGGCTCCAGTTTTGCATAGTCAATGGTTTTGGCATCCAGGCGGGGGACGGTGCCGGTCTTCATACGGCCAACCCGAAAACCCTGCTCTCTAAACCAATCGGCAAGTTTGAATGATGCCGCATCGCCCACCCGGCCGCCGGAAAAATTTTTCAGACCGATATGAAGCAGCCCATTCAAAAAGGTGCCGGTGGCTACCACCACTGCCCCGGCAGCTATGGTCTCGTCCAACGAGGTTGTCAACCCGACAACCTTGCCGTTTTTCACCAAAATGGAATCCGCCACAGCCTGAATGATGGTAAGATTTTTTTGGTTTTCCATCACTTTTTTCATGCGGAGCCGGTATTGCAGGCGGTCGGCCTGTGCCCTTGATGATCTGACCGCCGGGCCCTTACTGGTGTTCAGCCGCCTGAACTGGATGGAGGCTGCATCAATATTCCTGGCCATTTCGCCGCCCAAGGCATCGATTTCCCGCACCAAATGTCCCTTGGCTAAACCGCCGATGGCCGGATTACAGGACATGGCCCCGATGGTGTCTATATTCATCACCAGGCAAATAGTCCGGCAGCCCATTCTAGCAGCCGCCAGAGCCGCTTCACAGCCCGCATGTCCGGCCCCGATCACCGCTATATCATATTGATTCATCTTATTTTTTCCACCAGATTAAGGCCCATCTAAGCGGGTGAGACCGTTCAATGGTCAGGGTGCCGTCAGGCTTAACCCGGCCTTTTTCATCCAGATATTTTCTTAACAAGCTCTCTTCATCCGGCGTTAGTGCTTCTATCATCCATTTAAGACTTTCAAGGGCCTGTTCATAACCGGTAAAGGTAAGCTCCCGATCAAGTTCAAGAATTTCCACTTGGGGATGAATCTGCATTTCATATAAAATATTGATGGTATAGATATAGTCGGGTCCGGGTTCAAAACTTCTGCCGACTGCCTTAAATATTTCCGGGTCGAATGGGGTTGGATTGATCCGGTCGGCCAGAAAAACAAATTTTCTTGAAAAATCATTTAGTTTGCTAATTGCTCCCCTTAAATCCAGAACATTGAGCGATCTTGAGGCAATGCCAATATCATGGGCTATGATGCATTTTTCCGCCCAGTCATCCGTCCAGGATGCCTGAACTGCTGAAATATTGGTCAAGCCCCGTTTATCGGCCTGATCTGCAAGGATGTCAAGCATCTTTCCGGAGTAGTCAATAGCCGTAACCTGACTAACCTTTTCGGCGATGGGCAGAGAAAGAGTGCCAGGCCCTGAGCCGACATCAAGCACGGTGTCGGAGTTCTGCAAAGGCAGCCTCTGCATGATCATTTGGGCGAAAGGTGCATTGATATTTCTTCTGGCAAAGGATGATGCCTTTTTATCCCAATCTTTTGCCTCCTTGTTGCTCCAGCTTCTTTTGCTTCTGGCATTTTCCCATAACTGCTGAAAATTTATATCTTTTATTGTATTGTCCATGGGTTTGTTCCGGTCAATTTTTATTGATTGCACAAAAGAATTGAGAGTAGCATAGCTTTGACTGTAGTGCAAGCTAAGAGGCGGGCATAAATGGCGAAAACAGGCGGCTGGCAGTTTTTGCCGGAAAAATTGCTGCATTTATCAGCCTTGATTTTATGTAATGAAACCTGTATCGTGAGCTTGAGTTAGGGCTTTGGAAGATAGTCTTGCAGAGTATTTAATGAATAACAGATTAGGGGCAATAAAATGAATAAGTTTAATATGATAGTCTTGGGATGCGTGATTTTGGCTCTGACCGGATGTTATCCGCAAAACCGGGGTCAGAGAGGGGCGGCGGTTGGTGCGGCCGGAGGTGCCGTGGTCGGTCAGGCTATTGGCAGAAATACCGAGGCAACCCTGATTGGGGCGGCGGTTGGCACCATGCTGGGTTATATAGTCGGCAATGAAATGGATAAGGCGGATCGTCAGCGTCTAAACAATGTTTATGAAACCGGCAGATCCGGGCAAATGTCAACCTGGAATAATCCTGATAATGGTAACCTTTACCAGGTGGTACCCCAGCCCGCCTATAACTCTGCCAATTCGGGACAAACCTGCAGAAAGGCTGAAATTCGGGCAATTATTGAGGGGCAGCCCCAAACCACCTACACCACCGCCTGCCGGGATAATTATGGACAATGGCATATTCAGTAGAATTTGTGTTAATAATAAGGTCTGATTTATTGTGAATACAGGCTCTCCGCTGGCTCGTGCCTGCTATGAATTTAGGCCGGTATCTACAATATGATGCATCATACTGCGGTAAAAAGGTGTTGAAGGGATTGGCTGCGTGGATTAGCATATCCTAATATTTTTATGCACGTAAAAAAGTCTGGGAGCTCAGAAAATTACCTGGATAATTTCAGTAAGCTGAAAGCACTTGGGTTTTGTTTTTAACCAGCAAACTTGAACGATAAAAGAGAGTTAAGATGAAACAATGGTATGTGGCCGTAAATGGTCAGCAAAAAGGTCCTTTTGAGCAAAGTTTTGTCATACAGAATATCAATTCTGGGCAACTTTCCCCTTCCACCCTGGTGTGGACGCAAGGCTTTGCCGAATGGACTCCCATCTCAAAGGTTGACGAGCTTAATCAGGGTACTGACCTTGCTGTGCCGCCATCGCCGTATCAGCAAAACGCCCATGAAATTGATTATGACATTCATGGCAATGAGATGCAGTTTGTGGAAATAGAGCTTGATCCGGGAGAAAGTGTGGTCGCAGAGGCCGGTGCCATGATGTATATGTCAAATGGTATTGTCATGGAAACCATTTTTGGAGACGGCAGCCAGAAAACCGATTCCGGCGGTTTTATGGACAAGATGCTAAGTGCCGGTAAGCGGGTAATCACCGGGGAAAGCCTGTTTACCACCGCCTTTACCTTTAACGGCAGCGGTAAGGGACATGTTGCCTTTGCCGCTCCCTACCCGGGCAAAATCATCCCGCTTGATTTAAGCAATCATAACGGCAAACTGGTCTGCCAAAAGGATGCCTTTCTCTGTGCGGCCAAGGGCGTGTCCATCGGCATTGAATTTCAGCGGAAGATCGGGGTAGCCCTTTTCGGCGGCGAGGGCTTTATCATGCAGAAACTTGAGGGGGACGGCCTGACCTTTGTTCATGCCGGAGGCACCATTATTGAAAGGGAACTGCAGGCCGGAGAAATCCTTCGGGTGGATACCGGCTGTCTGGTTGCCCTTGGTCAAACCGTTACCTATGACATTGAATTTGTGGGCGGCATAAAGTCGGCTGTCTTTGGCGGCGAGGGTTTCTTTTTTGCATCTCTAAAGGGTCCTGGTCATGTCTGGCTGCAATCCATGCCCTTTTCCAGACTGGCAGGCCGTATTTTTGAGGCCGCCCCGCAAACCCTCGGGCCAACTCAGGGAGAGGGTTCTATTTTGGGTGAGCTTGGTAATATTTTTCAGAAGTAGCATATTATTACAAGACCGAATCAGCTTATAAAAAGAGGTAGGTTATGATTTTGAACAGGATACTGCTGCTGGCAGTGATAATGTCTGCCGGTTGCTCCAGCACCTATTACGGCATGATGGAAAAGGCCGGTATTCACAAACGGGATATTCTGGTTGACCGGATAGAGGGGGCAAGAAATTCGCAGCAGGAGGCACGGGAGCAGTTTAAGTCTGCCCTTGATCAGTTTGATTCGGTTATCAAGTTGCAGGAGACGGATCTAAAAGCGGCCTACGAACGGCTAAACGAGGAATATGAGGCCAGTGAAGAGGCTGCTGAAGAGGTCTCCCGCCGCATCGACCGGGTGGAAAAGGTCTCGGAGGATTTATTTGACGAGTGGGAGCATGAAGTTGATTTATATGAGAACAAATCCTTTCAGCAATCCAGCCGGAAAAAACTTGCCGAAACCCGCAGGCAATATCAGGCTATGCTGACCAAGATGGAAAGGGCCGAAAAGAGTATGTACCCGGTGTTGCATACCCTGCATGATAATGTATTATATTTGAAGCATAATCTTAATGCCCAGGCCATTGGCTCCCTGCATGGCGAATTTGCCAATTTAACTGGTCAGGTGGATAAACTGGTTGACGAGATGAACAAGGCCATTGCCTCTTCCAATGAGTTTATCTCCAGCATGAAATAAGGTCAGCAGCAATGCATGAATTTTCACTGGCCCAGGGCCTGCATGACCAGTTGGTCGATTTAGCCCTTAAACACGGTAAAAGCAAGGTGATCAGGGCGGAGATTACGGTCGGCAAAAACGCCGGCATCGTGGCCGAATCATTTAGTTTCGGCATCAAGGTACTCAAGGAGCAGCATAAAATTACCAAGGGGATGCAAATTAATATAATCGAGGATGACGGTCAGGATCTGGTGTTACAACAAGTAGAACTGGAATGATGAGGACATTGTGAAGACCAACAGTAATGCAGCAGGTATGAGACAGGTTGTAGTAACACCGGCCAAGGGCATAAGTGAGACCTCGTGGGTTTTGTCCTTGGCTTTTTTGATTTTGGCCCTATGCTCGGTGCTGATCTTTACCAGAGGCAAAGAGGCTGCGGAGGAGGAGATAAGCCCTTGGCAAATCAATGCCTTTGCCGAGCTGAATGCCAGTGAAATGGGCGTGTTTAATGCCCTGCTCACTGCGGCCATTGAGATAGAACAGGCCCATGAGGAAGGCGGCTGGATGGAGGTGGTGGAGCTGGAAGGCATGTTTATTCCGCCCTTTGCCAGAGATACGGCTTGGCAGAAACAGGGGAAAATTGTCTGGGAGAAAAATATTTTTAATGCCGGAGATAAACATATTGCAGCCTATAAAGGCACCCCGGCAAACGATGCCGTAAGAGGCGATTTTCTCTTGGTCATGCTCCATGATCATCAAAAAAAACAGGGCAATGCGGCCGCAGGTCATGCACCGTTTGAGATCTGGATTCATGATCAGGCTGGCCGCAAATTTCCCCAGATGATAACCGATCAGGCTTTGATTGCCGCCGGCTGGCGTGAAATAGTCGCCCTGACCGGAAAAGACGAAATAACCAAAACCAAAGGAAAGCTGGAATGAAAAAATTACATATTGCAATCGTCATACTTCTGCTGACGGGGTTCAGCCATTTTGTCCAGGCGGCAGAAAAGAAGAGAATCGGCGTAACCCTGCATCCATATTACAGTTTTACCGCCAATATTGTCGGGGATGCCGCCGAGGTTGTACCTTTGATTGGAGCCGGATTTAATCCGCATAATTACCGGCCTCAGCCGGAAGATATTAAAAGATGCATGACCTTGGATATTATGGTGGTCAACGGTATCGGCCATGACGAATTTGCCTTTGAAATCATGGATGCCGCCCAAATGCGGGATAAACTGACCATTATCTTTGCCAATCAGGAGGTTTCGCTGATTCCGGTTTCCGGTAATCTAAGCGGGGAAAAGGTGGTTAATCCGCATACCTTTGTTTCGATAACCGCCGCCGTTCAGCAGATTTACACCATCTCCAAGGGCCTGCAGAAGGCAGATCCGGCCCATGCAGAGCTGTATAGAAAAAATACTAGAAATTATGTACGAAAACTCAGGAAGATGAAGGCCGAATTTATGGCTAAAATAGCCGATCTGGCCGAGCTTGACTTCCGCTGTGCCACCATTCACGGCGGTTATGATTATCTCCTGCAGGAATTCGGCCTGCAGGTAACTGCCGTTATTGAGCCTGGACACGGCCTGAAACCCACGGCCAGCCAGCTTGCCAAGACCATCGACACCATCAAGCAGCTTGATGTGGAGGTAATTTTTACTGAAATGGACTTTCCCGAAAAATATGTGGATACCATCCACGATGAAACCGGAATCCGGGTGCATCATCTTTCCCATCTAACCAAGGGTGAATATACCCTGACCAGCTTTGAGGAAGGAATGCGGGAGAATATGACGGCCCTAACCGATGCCCTGATCGCTGCTCAAGCCGTCAAGGAGAAAAAATAAGATGTCAAAACTTGGCCCCTCAATTATTTTTGAGCAGCTAAGCCTGAAACTGGGCGGCAATTCCATCCTGGCTGATCTTGACTTTGAGGTGAAGGCAGGCACCATTCATTGCATAATAGGGCCGAACGGCGGCGGCAAGACTTCTTTGCTCCGCTCCCTGCTCGGCCAGATGCCCCATGACGGCACTATTAAGATTTTATGGCAAAAGGGGCGTGAGGTTCTGGGATATGTCCCGCAGACCCTGGATTATGACCGCACCCTGCCCCTGACGGTTAATAATTTTATGGCCATGATCTGCCAGTTAAGGCCGGTATTTATGCGAAATAGCAAGAAAAAGCAGGCCGTTATCATGGCTGCACTGGAGCGGGTGGGCATGGCTCAAAAGGCGGATTATCTTTTCGGTGGCCTTTCCGGCGGCGAGCGGCAGCGGGTGCTATTGGCCCAGGCCCTTATCCCGGCACCAGACCTGCTGATTCTGGATGAGCCGGCCAGCGGTCTGGATAAAAAGGGCAGCGAAATTATGCACGCTATCCTTCAGGAGCTGAGGGACGGCGGGTCAACAATTCTGATGATTCATCATGATCTTGGCGAAGTCAAGGCCGTCAGCGATCAGGTTACCTGCATCAACCAGCGGATATTATTCACCGGCAGTCCGGCAAGCACTCTGACCCCGGAAAATATCCTGAATATCTACTCTTCAACCAGGGATGATCATGGAACAAATATATGAAATGATACAAGGCCCGCTAATGGCTATGGGAGAATCCGGGCAGCTGCCGGATTTTTTCAGATATGCCTTTGTCATCAACGCCCTGCTCTGCTCCCTGCTGCTGGGCCCCATCCTCGGCGGGGTCGGGGTCATGGTGGTTACCAAACGGATGGCATTTTTCTCACAGGCAGTAGGACAGGCGGCCCTGACTGGCGTTGCTGTCGGGGTATTTTTGGGCGAGCCGATTACCGCTCCCTATGTTTCATTATTCGGCTTCTGCCTGCTTTTTGGGCTGGCGATGAACTATACCCGTAACCGAACCAAGATGTCTCCCGACACGGTGATCGGGGTGTTTTTATCCATTTCTCTTGCGGTCGGTGCCTGCGTGCTGCTTTATGTAACCGGCAAGGTCAATATGCACGTTCTGGATAATATCCTGTTCGGCTCGATTTTAACGGTTAATTTTACCGATATGAACGTATTGCTGATTATTTCCGTTCTTTGCCTGCTGATTGGTATTCCGCTTTTCAACCGGATGCTGCTGTCTAGTTTTAACCCCAGTCTTGCCCATGCTCGGGGGATCAATGCCAAGCTATTCGACTATATCTTTGTGATGATGATTACCCTGATTACAGTCGCCTCTTTGAAGATTGTGGGGGCCGTTCTGGTTGAGGCATTGTTTATTATTCCGGCGGCAGCGGCCAGAAATATCAGCCGATCGATGAAGGGATTTTTCGGCTATAGCGTAGCCATTGCTTCCACTAGCTGTATTTTGGGGATAATCCTGCCGATGGAATTTGAGATTCCCATTCCTTCCGGGGGGGCAATTGTATTGGTGGCTACCTTTTTCTTTATTTTAACCATTTGCTGGCGGATCTTGTCAGGCCGCTACGGAGAGGCGTCATTATGAATTATCTATTTAGAATAATTATATTTTTTGGTTTGATTTTGGGTTTTAATCCGGCGGCTTTTGCAGAAACAGGGAAAAGCGTTCTGGTCTCGCAGGATTTTACCGAGATCCTGACCAAAAGTTTGACCGAGGGAACCGGCATCAAGGTTGTCCGGGCGGTTCCGGCAAATTATAGCCTTGGCAGCCAAACCAGCTATATTAAAAAACACTGGCAAAATTTTGCCAATCTTTGTTTACAGGCAAGGGCGGTGATTAGTATCACCGGGGTTTGGCCGGAAGATCCGCTCTACCCGCGGGCAAGGCGGGCAAATATAGAAATTATTCCGGTGGATATTACCTCGCCGCTGGATCAGGGCCGGGCCGGACTTCCTTTGCTGGATAATCCGCAAACCGGCAAGATTTTGCCCTTTGTCTGGTATAGCCCGGGCCATGCCGCCAGAATGGCCGATATAGCCGCTGCTGATCTAGCCAGGATTTTTCCGGCTAATGCAGAAAATATTTATGCCAATCGGGATCAGCTTAAACGGGAATTGTTTAAGCTAAGAACCAAGTATGAGCTGGCATTTGGCAGCCTGGATTATTTTGAGGCGGTCAGCCTGACTGCAGATTTTTACTATTTGACCAATGAATTTGGTATCGGCATGGTTAAATTTTTCCTGAAACCGGAACATAAATGGCAAAAGGACGATCTACAGCAATTGCAGGATGCGATCACCTCGTCCGGCGTAAAATGCGTAATTGCTAAATGGGAACCGGCGGCAAAGATTAAAACGGCCATACAGGAGGCCGGGGCAAAGGTGGTAATCCTAAAAAATTTCAAGATGATGCCTGATGCTGACCCGGCCGCTCAATTACTTAACTTTTACAAGGAAAATCTGGCTGCATTACTGGCCGATCTATCGGATTAGATAAGATGAGAAGATTATATGCAATAATTACGCTGCTTATTATCCTGATGGCGGTTCCGGCTCTGGCTAGACCGCTGGAGGTATTTGTCTCTATCAAGCCGCAAAAATGGCTGGTCGAACAAATAGCCGGAGAGCTCGTCAACACTCGGGTCATGGTGGATAAGGGGCAGGAACCGCACGGCTTTGAACCTACGCCGGGGCAGCTGGCCGCACTTGCCAAATCATCGATATATTTCACCATGAATCTGCCCTTTGAAAAAATGCTGCTGGCTAAACTAAATGGCCGGATTACCACGGCAGATACTACTGAACATATTGAATTTATAAGTTTTGCTTCTCATCACGATAAGCTGCATAACCATACTGAAAACTATGACCCCCATGTTTGGCTCTCTCCGGTCAACCTTATAATCATGGCTGAAAATATGGCTAAGACACTAAGCAGGATGGATGGGGAAAACAGTCAGGTCTATAAGCAAAACCTAGCCAGGTTGACGGAAAAGCTGGAACTGCTTGATACCGAAATAAAAAAACTTTTGGCACCATTTGTCGGCCGGAGTTTTTATACCTTTCACCCATCCTTCGGCTACTTTGCCAGCCGCTACCATCTGGTGCAAAAAACCGTTGAGACCGAAGGGAAATCACCCGGCCCCAAAGACCTTGCCAGTCTGATTAAAGAGGCCAGAAAGGACCAGGTGCAAGTGATCTTCACCCAGCCCCAGTTCGATCAAAAGAGCAGCCAGGTGCTTGCAAGGGCCATCAACGGCCGGGTGATTCCGCTGGATACGCTAGCCGAAAATGTTCCGGGTAACCTGCGGTTTATAGCAAAGAACATAGCCCTATCCATGAAAAAATAACCTGGATATGAACAAGCAGTAAATGGGCGAAAATATTTGACAGCCTGTAATTTATATGTTTTATTCGCTTTCTTCGTGATTTATTGAACTGATTTGGCCGTGCAGAATCTGGTTTTTCGGTTCGTATTTATTGAAAAATAACGGTATCATATAGGGGGAAACGGTAATGAGTAAACGTACTTTTCAGCCGAGCAACATAAAACGCAAGAGAAAACATGGCTTTCGCAGCCGTATGAAGACCCGTGGTGGCCGGGCAATTCTGAACGCCCGCCGGGCAAGGGGGCGGCAAAGATTATCGGCTTAAGTCCTGCAAAGGAGAGGTTTTGCTTCCCGAAACGGCTGGTGATAAAAAAGAGCCGTGAATTTAACCTGGTCTTTCGGCAGGGTAAACGGTTTGGAGGATGCGGCTTTTCTCTGGTTTTTCTTGAAAACGGCTATGGTTTCAGCAGGATAGGCATTTCGGTCAACAGGCGGATTAAGGGGGCGGTCAGGAGAAACCGCATCAAAAGGATTATCAGGGAGTCTTTTAGGCTGAACCGTAAGATCTATCCACAATGTGCTGATCTGGTCTTTGTGGTCTGGCCTGATTTTGATTTACGTTCTCCGGCAGAGATTACGGCTGCGGTGGCCAAAATTAACGGTTTTGATCCGGCAGAAAAATGAAAAAAAACTTTTGTTCCCCGCAGTGCTTTTCTATATATCTGGCTAAGGGCTATCAGCGGTATATATCGCCCTTGCTGCCGCCTGTCTGCCGTTTCACCCCTTCCTGTTCGGAGTATTTTGTCGAGGCTGTTGAGAAATATGGTTTAATCAGGGGCGGAGGAATGGCTTTTTTAAGGATTTTACGTTGTAACCCCTTATGCCGGGGAGGTTATGATCCGGTTAAATAATTTTTATCCCGCCTTTCCGCCATCTTTCCAATCACAACCTGTAATTTACGGATTAAAGTAACAAAATATGGACACTCAGAGAACCCTGTTGGCGATAATTATTTCCTTTCTGATTCTGATTGGCTATCAATATCTGTTTGTTGATTTTGAGCAAGTTCCACAAGATGTGGTGCAGACGGAGGAAAATGGCAGCCAAGAGCAGAAACAGCCGCCGATGATTCAGCCTGAAACAGAACAGGTTGAACAGCCTGCCTTGCCTGTTGACGGCAGACCGGCACTGGACATAAATATTGAAACCGAGCTGTACAAGGCGGTAATTTCTGAACGCGGCGGTGCGGTTAAAAGCTTTGTTTTGAAAAAATACCGTGAAAGCAGTGCCAAGGATTCCCCCGGCAAGCAGCTTATCCAGACAGATGATGCGGTAGGCTTTCCCTTAAAATTCGGCTGGGGTGATTTGTTTTTGCCGGATACCTTGTACGATAGCTCCAAACAGCAGATCAGCCTTGTTCAAGGAGCGGAAAAGGACTCGCTGGTACTTGGTTCTTCAGGCTCCGGGCTTGAGGTGGAACGGACTTATGTTTTCTTTAAGGATAAATACTATATTGATATGACGGTTAAGGTGAAAAATACCTCGTCAAATCCGCTTCAGGGGGCGGCCAAGGTCTATCAGGTCAACCTTCCTTTTCAGTCTGCCTCAACCTCGGCCAGCAGGTTTCTCTTTACTGGTCCGGCGGCCTATATCAACGACACCTATCATCAGATAAAAGATGACGAATTTCAGGAAGCTGCCAAGACCATGCACGGTAATATGTCCTGGGCGGGTTATCAGGGTACTTATTTTACCTGTTCGGTGGCACCGCTTGTTACTGAAAATATTAGTTTTACCATGAAGGGCAAGGAAAAACTGGTCTGGACAACCATCGGCAGCGGCCTTGATACCCTAAAGCCTGGTGAGGAAAAGGCATATTCCTACCGTATTTACTACGGCCCGAAAAAACTAAAACTGCTCAAGGAGGCCGGTGATAATCTGGCCAAGGCGGTAAATTTCGGCTGGTTTGATGTCATAGCAAAACCAACTTTGTGGCTGCTCAACCTGTTTTACAAGGTTGTCCATAATTACGGTATTGCTATAATCATGATCACCATTTTGTTTAAGGCGGTTTTTTGGCCCATCACTCATAAGGGCATGAAATCGATGAAGAATATGCAGAAACTTCAGCCCAAGATGGTGAAGATCAAGGAAAAATACAAGGATGATCCGGCCCAGATGAACCGAGAGATGATGAATCTCTACAAGACCTACAAGGTAAATCCCTTGGGCGGTTGTCTGCCGATGCTGCTGCAGATTCCGGTATTTTTTGCCCTGTATAAGGTGCTGCTGCAGAGTATTGAGCTGCGTCATGCCCCGTTTATGTTGTGGATTACTGATCTTTCGGCCCCGGACAGGCTGATGGTGGGAGTTGATATTCCGATTCTTGGCGGTATTCCAGTACTTACCCTGCTGATGGGTGCTTCCATGTTTGTCCAGCAAAAACTTACTCCAACCACTGCTGATCCGGCCCAGCAGAGAATAATGCTGATTTTACCGGTGATTTTTACCTTCATGTTTTTGAATTTTGCTTCGGGGCTGGTATTATACTGGTTCGTTAACAATCTGCTGGCCATCCTGCAGCAGCAGATGATCAATAGAAGTTCAGGAACGGCCGCATAATTATTTGAAAATCTGCAAGGGCGGCTTGACTGATGGTTAAAGCAAGGTGAATAAATGTCTAAGCAAAAAAAGGAATTTACAGGAAAGGATGTTACCGATGCCATAAAGGCGGCATGTGAAGAGTTTGGCGTTGCTCAGGAAGATTTGGCGATCGAAGTGCTTGAGCCTGGTTCCACTGGTATCTTTGGCTTGATTCGCAAAAAGGCTAGAATCAGTGTAACCTTTCAGCCGGAGGGCAGGGCTGAACCGGCTGACGCAAAAGATCAATCGGCACCTGGCGGAGAGCTTCCGAAAGCAAAACCGGAAAAAGATGCAAGGGCGGAGGGGCAAGCAGAGCCGCCCAAACCCAAAGACAACAGGGCCGCTGGTTCGGGAGGCAGTTTTGATAATCAGCCGCCTGCTCAGGAGAGCGTATTGCTTGTTCAGCAGACGCTTGAAGAATTTTTGACTAAAATGCAGTTTCCGTCATCGGTTTCGGCGGAAGTGCGGGGCAGTGAGATTTTTTGTACCATAAACGGCGAGTTTGAGGATTATCTGACTAGCCATGACGGCCGGGTTCTGGATTCCATTCAATACCTGCTTCGCAAGATGATTGCTAGAAAGAGCCGGGAACGTATCAGGCTTTCGGTGGATACCGGCAATTTTCGTGAGCGGCGGGAAAAAGAACTGAAAGAACGGGCTTTGAAGCTGGCAGAACTGGTGAGGGCAGATGGCAAGACCCAGGTTATAAGCAACCTTAATCCATCTGAAAGACGGGTGGTGCATATGACCCTGCAGGGTGAGACGGAGATAAAAAGCCGCAGTGTCGGCGAGGGTGTATTCAAGAAAGTCTTGATTTACAAGTCCGGCAAGGGCGGTCGGCATGACGGTTATGGTTACTCCCGACATAGATTCGGCCGGGCCAGATAGTTTCCTTAGTTGTAATGGTGAATAATCTTGCCGCAGGCGGCGGCACCATCGCCGCCATTTCAACTCCGGCTGGTTCCGGCGGCATTGGCGTAATCCGCATGAGCGGGGCAAAGGCTCTGTCAATTCTGAAAAATATCTTTCAGCCTCACTCGCCAGCCTGTAATTTCTCTTCCCATCGCCTCTATTATGGGCAGGTGGTCAATCCTGAAAACCATAAAATCATGGATGAGGTGCTGGCGGTCTATATGCAGGCCCCGGCTACCTATACCCGTGAAGATGTGGTGGAAATTCACTGCCACGGCAGTTTTTTTATTCTGCAGGATGTGCTGGAATTGCTTATTTCCCAAGGTGCAGCTCTGGCCGAGCCGGGTGAGTTTACCAAAAGGGCCTTTCTAAACGGCAGGATTGATTTGACCAGGGCAGAAGCGGTGGTGGATATCTTGTCGGCAAAGACCAGAAAGGGTATTGATTTTGCTCAGGAGCAACTGGCCGGAGCCTTGTATAAACGCATAGCTGCCATTCGCAATTCGCTGATGCGTATCCTTGCCCTGCTGGAGGTGTCTATTGATTTTCCCGATGAAGACCTTGAAATCATCGATTATCGGCAGCAGCAGGCCATACTGCGGGAGGAGGTGCTAGCTCCCATCGAGCGGCTTATTGCCGGTGCCGACCGCGGCAAGATCTTCCGCAGCGGCGTGTCGATAGTGATAGTCGGCCTGCCTAATGCCGGTAAGTCCAGCCTGCTTAATGCCATGCTTCAGGAAGAACGGGCCTTGGTAACTCCGGTTCCCGGCACTACCAGGGATTTCATCGAGGAATATGTGGATATTGGCGGCATGCCGGCCCGTTTGATTGATACTGCCGGTATTCGTGAAGATGCAGGCGAGGTGGAGGCACTTGGTATCAAACGGGCGATGGAGCTTATAAATGGTGCCGATCTGGTGCTTTTTCTCTATGATGCGGCGGCGGGATTTGGCCGGGAAGAGGCCGAGCTGCTGGCAACAGTTTCGCGTAAGCAGCTAATTATTGTGCAGAATAAAAATGATATTGATGGCTGGCAGGCAGCCTTGCCGGAAAATTTATACCGACTGCCAAGGGTGGCGGTTTCGGCCAAGAAACAGGACGGGATAGAAGAGCTTAATAAATTGATTTTTAATAAAATTTCTGGGGAAGATCAATGGCAGGAAGAAGGCTGCCCGCCCAACCTGCGCCATCGGGCGGCCTTGGTCAAGGCATATGAATCGTGCCAGCGGCTTAAGTCCGGGTTTGCCGGTCAGGCGACAAGCGATCTACTTGCCGCCGACCTTCAGGATGCCCTTGGTTATTTAGGCGATATTGTTGGAGAAACCACCACCGAGGATGTACTTGATCTGATCTTTGCCGAATTTTGTCTGGGCAAATAAAAACGGCCCGCTAAATCATATCCAGCATGGCCGAAACCAGATTTTCAGCACCTGCTGCGATTTGGTCAACTCTGGCATCCAGCATATAGCAGGGCGTGGTTACCAGCCTGTTTTCCTTGTCAATTACGACTTCTCCGTGGTTTGAGGCCGCATGTTTTGCTCCCATCTCCTCAATGG
>PDQP01000038.1 GCA_002747805.1 Deltaproteobacteria bacterium | reverse complement strand
TCTCCAAACTAAGAATTGATAAAATTAGAACACTATCCCAATGAGTTAAAATGGAATCGGCATGGGAATCCTCTTCTTAGAGCAGCGGCAGGCAAACCGTGATGGGATTAAAAAGCTGTCTGGTTTTGCTCTATTTAACCTGCTGGTTTAATTGGATTTTATTGAGTAAATGCCGCAAATAACAGCAAGCCCGCCACCGACCACCACAACATAAACTCATCCGGTTTACCTGTCAATACCATCTTCCTGTTGCTTCTGACCTTGCTTTTGAATTAATTGGCATATTTTTTCCTGATTGTGCTACAATTATGGTTCGATAAAAATTTACATGATGAGCCTAGGTATAACAGATGAATATTTCAAATATAATTACCACCATCGGCAACACGCCCCTGCTTAAACTAGCGGCGTTATCTCCTCAGGGCGGCCCGGTGATACTGGCTAAACAAGAGTCCCGTAATCCGCTGGGCAGCATCAAGGACCGGGTGGCCTTTAATCTTGTAAAAAAGGCGGAAGAGCAGGGGAAGATTGGCCCGGATTCGGTGATAATCGAACCAACCAGCGGCAATACCGGTCTTGGGCTGGCCTTTATTTGTGCGGTAAAAAAAATCCGGCTGATTCTAACCATGCCGGAGAACATGAGCCTGGAAAGAAGAAAGATGCTTGCCCATCTTGGCGCCGAACTGGTGCTGACCCCGGCCAGGCTCGGCATGAGCGGGGCCATAGATGAGGCGGAAAAGATAAGGGACGGGCTGACTGGCGGTTTTATTCCCAATCAGTTTAGTAATCCGGCCTGCACAGAAATTCACCAAATGACCACCGGCCCGGAAATCTGGGAGCAAACCGAGGGAAAAATAGATATATTTGCAGCCGGGGTCGGCACCGGCGGCACCATCACCGGGGCCGGTGAATATCTAAAAGCAAAGAACCCGGCTGTTACGGTAATTGCCGTTGAGCCTGAGTCATCACCGATTCTTTCCGGCGGCAAGGCCGCTTCGCATAATATTCAGGGGATTGGGGCAGGTTTTATTCCCGATATACTAAATATTGACCTGATAGATGAAGTTATCAAGGTAAGCGATGAGGCAGCCATCCTTACCGCCCGCAGACTTGCCGCCAAAGAGGGTGTTTTTTGCGGTATTTCTTCAGGAGCCGCCGTCTGGTCTGCAATACAGCTAGCCAAGCGGCCCGAAAACGCCGGGAAAAACATAGTTACCATCCTGCCGGATACTGGAGAAAGATACCTCAGCACCAGCCTGTTAGCCAACGGCTGTCAGGCGTAAATCCTGCAGATTTCGGCAAACTGTTTTGGGTCAAGGCTTGATGAGCCAGCCATCAGCCCGGCAACTCCATCTATATCGGTATATTTCGTCAGCTCATCCATCTGCACTTCAGAGCCGTAGAGCAATGGAAATCCGGGATGAATTTCCGAGATATAAGAGACAAATTCGCCAATTTTATCGGCTTTTTGCGGTATATTAAAATCAGCCGTTTCAGGCTCATAGCTGATGATAACCTTGCGGGTGTCCAAATCATTTAAGACGGCAAGCTGGCTTTGGGCATAGGAAGAATCCACACAGATAATGGGAATAAGTCCGGCATCCACCGTTTCAAGCACCTTGTTGGCAACATCCTGCGAAGTTTCATGGAAATAACGCCGCCTCTCCCGCTGGCCGACAATCACATAATCAGCCAGCCCTTTCAGCATATCGGCCGCAACCGCTCCGGTATAGCTGCCCCGAGGAAAGGGCGATACATCCTGGGCGGCCAGATGCACTGAAGGCAGGGCAAACTCTTTGATAAAATTTGCAGCACGCTCCAGATACATGATCGGCGGAGCAATGATCACGGTAAGATTAGGGTTTGGCTGATAGGCCGCCGCAAAATCATCGAACCACTTTTGGGCCTCATCCAGATTTTTATGACACTTCCAGTTTGCCACCGCAAAACGCCTGGCCGGATCAATTTGATCCGGCACCTTTACCGGCTCTTCCTTAGCCTTCAATTTTTTCCAGAACATAACTGCGAACCTCCTCTTGTGATAGCCCTTGCACCAGAAAAGTCTTTTTTCTGGCTTGCAGGCCGGAATGAATCCTGACCCGGTTTTTGGCAATATTAAGGCATTTGGCCAGAAAAACTGCTGCCGCCTGGTTGGCCGCACCATTTACCGGCGGAGCCGTCAGGTTGATTTTGATATGTCCGTCATAAAGTCCGGCAATTTTGTTTTTAGAACTTCTGGGCTGTACATAAACCCGAAGCAGAGTGCCGCCGCCTTTTTTGGTGCTGACAAACATCCGGGGCAATCAAGCGGCCTGCTTTTGGCCGTCAATTTTATCATCACCCTTGTCAGCCTCCTTATCAGCACTTTTGCCGGTGGCTATTTGCCTGTGTAAATCTTCAATTTCCTTGATCCGCAGCCGATCCTCCTCCACAGAAAAGGTGTCCACCGCTTCCAGATAGGTATTAAGCAATGTTTTTAATTCATTTCTTACCTGCTCCCTTTTCTGGTGCAGTTCCTTGATTTCCTCGGGAATACGGCTAAGTTCAAGGCTTGAGGTCTCTCTGAATTTACCCACATCCGCCTTGGCCTTATTCATCATCAGGCGGGCATGTTCTTCGCTTTTTCTTTTGATTTCCCGAGCAAATTTCTGGGCGGCACCGAGGGTAGACTTAAAATCAAACTCCTCTTTTCTAAGCTCTTCGTTTTGCTCTTTCAACACCTCCAGCTTATTGATGATTTGCTCTTTCTGCCGTATTTCTTCTGCTATCTTCTCCCCTGCTTCCTGCAGTTTGGCCTCCTGGGTGCTTATTTCCTCTGCCAGATCCTTTTTTTCCTGTTCAAGGTCGGCGGCCAAGGTTCTTAAATCTTCCTTTTCCTTCTCTATTTCCTTAATTATTGTTTGATGGGCCGCCGCCTTATCTTCAAGCTGACTGCATTTTTTCTTGAGCTGCTCAAGCTCATGGATATATTTTCTTTTTTCATCGGCCAAATCTTCATTTTCACCAAGCAGCACTTCGTTTTCCTGTTTCTGCCCTCTCTTTTCCTCCAGCAGTTCAAAAAACTCTTCCGCCAGAAGCTCCAGATAGGCCCTTACTTCAACGCTATCATAGCCGCGCAGTTTTGTCTGAAATTCCTGATCCTTAATCGCTTGAGGTGTTACCGGCATGACCTAATCTCCATGGTTCAAAAATCTATACAAAGGGCTTAACCTATTCCCAGGGCAAATTGTTTTAATGATGTTACCAAGAAATTCTGCAAAAAGATGATGGCAGCTACCAGTATCATCGGAGAAAAATCAATGGATCCAATGCTGATTGGCAGAAAACGCCTGATCCGCTCAAGCAAGGGATCAGTAGCCTCGCATAAAAAACGCACAATCGGGTTATAGGGGTCGGCATTGACCCAGGAAATAACCACCCGCCCTAAGACAATCCAGGTATAAACCTGTAGAATAATAGCAATTAAATCAGCTACGGATAAGATGAAATTTCTAAGCACAAACATTATCAGCTCCTTACGCTACCCTATCTCCCGGCTGAACATTTTTATCCACGGCAGTAAGTGCCAAATGTTCTTCACCATTGGTTTTTGTTTTTGCCGCCAAAATCATACCTTGGGACTCCACTCCCATTAACATAACCGGCTTTAGATTTGCAACGATAACCACCTGCCTGCCAATCAATTCCTCCGGGCTATAATGCTTGGCAATACCGGCCACGATGGTTCTTTTTTCCGGGGCCTTGACCGTTAGTTTCAGCAGTTTATCAGATTTTGCTATTTTTTCAGCGGCAATTATCTCGGCCACCCTTAGCTCAAGATCCTGAAAATGGGCAAAGCTGACCAGCCCGTCTTTAGCGGCAGGCGGCTTTACCTCCTGCTTATTCTTTTGGGGCGGTTTTTGCCCGCTGTCGGCCTTTTTTTTCTCTGTTCTGGGGAAAAGAGGCTCTATTTCATTAAGCCTGATTCCCGCCCGCAGGATGCCCCATTTTCCGCCTGCCTCAAGGGTGCAGGCCGCTGGATCATCCTGGGCAAGGCCAAGACCGGAGAGCATTTTGGCAGATGTATCCGGCATCACCGGAGCAAGCACCAGGGCCAGCATCCTTAAACATTCGGCCAGATTATACATCACCGCATCCAGCCGCTCCCTTTGACCGGCATCCTTAGCCAGCACCCAAGGCTCATTGGTAACTATGTATTTATTGGCAAAACCAATTAGCTCCCAAACCGCCTGCAAGCCCTTGTGAAACTCAAAAGCGGCCATGTGTTTTGTATATAGGGGCAGCATTTTTTCCGCAGCAGCCGATAAATCATCTGGTGCTTCGTAAGGCTTAGGGACAACGCCGCCGCAGTATTTTTGCAGCATGGCCGTAGATCGGCTATATAAATTACCTAAATCATTGGCTAAATCAGAGTTTTTTCGGGCAATAATAACCTCCTCGCCAAAAGAGGCATCCAGGCCGAAAGACATTTCACGCAAGGCAAAATACCTGAAAGTATCAAGACCGTACTCGGCAACTATTTCGGCAGGACGCACCACATTGCCAATGCTTTTGGACATCTTGGTATCATCCACGTTCCAGTAGCCGTGGACATGGAGTTTCTTATACAGGGGCAGGCCCATGCTCAGCAGCATAGTCGGCCAATAGATGGCATGAGGCTTTAGGATGTCCTTGGCAATCACGTGTTCGGTTGCCGGCCAGTATTTTTCAAACCTGCTGCCCTCGGGATAATCAATGCCGGTCAGGTAGTTGATCAGGGCATCAAACCAGACATAGGTAACAAATTTGGGGTCAAAGGGCAGTTCTATTCCCCAGGTCAATCTGGATTTCGGTCTTGAGATACAAAGGTCTTCAAGGGGTTCCGACAAAAATGAAAGCACCTCGTTCCGGTACCGCTCCGGCGTAATAAAATCAGGATTGGCCCTGATATGGTCAATTAGCTGCTGCTGGTACCTTGACATTCTGAAAAAATAATTTTCTTCGGTGATGGCCTGCGGCTCGGTCAGATGGTCGGGACATTTGCCGTCTGCAAGCTCCTTTTCGGTTAAAAAACGCTCGCACCCCTTGCAGTACAGGCCGGAATAGGCATCGAAATAAATATCACCGCTATCGTAAACCTTTTGCAGAATATCCTGAACCGTGCGGATATGATCCTCATCGGTGGTGCGGATAAAACGGTCATATTTAATATTCAGCAGCGGCCATGAATCCCTGAACATGGCACTTATTTCATCCACATACTCACGCGGAGACTTACCATTTTTGGCGGCGGCCTCCATGATTTTATCGCCGTGTTCATCGGTACCGGTCTGAAAGCGGGTATCATGTCCGGCAAGACGGCTGAACCTAGCGTAGGTATCTGCAACAATGGTGGTATAGGCATGGCCCAGATGGGGCTGGGCATTTACATAATAAATCGGCGTAGTAATGTAGGTGGTCATATCATTTTTTATTTTTTATTTTTTTCCCGACGGGCTGGTTCAAAACCAAGCCACTGCTGCTCGGAAAGGATTTGTTCTTCTCCCTTTTCATTGCCGACAATCAGTGAGCGGCGGAGCGGAACCTGTCTTTTAACCTTGTATTTACAGTGATCTACAATAATATTGCTGCCTGGTTTGGGCATCCCGTTCCTTAATTTCTTATAGGAATCGCATTCATAGTTCAGGCAGCAAAGCAGCCGGTTGCATAATCCTGAAATCTTGGCCGGATTCAGCGATAAATCCTGATCCTTGGCCATTTTTATGGATACCGAATTAAATCCTTTCATATACGAGGAGCAGCATAATTCCCGGCCGCAAATGCCAAGGCCGCCAATCATTCTGGTTTCATGGCGTACCCCGATCTGCCGCATTTCCACTCTGGTTCGGAACTCCTGTACTAGATCCTTGACCAAGGCACGAAAATCCACCCGTTTTACGGCGGTAAAATAAAAGATTATCTTGCTGCCGTTAAAAAAATACTCCACCTGCACCAGGTTCATAACCAACTGGTGCTTTTCAATCAGGGCAAGACATATCCTGCGTGCCTCATCTTCCCTGACCGCAAGATTTTGGTAGCGGCTGCATTCATCACTGGAAGCACGGCGGGTAATGACATAATCAGTTGCCTGGCAACAGCCGCTGATCCTGCTGCCAGGGGCCGGGCATCTTACTTGGGCAGGTTCCAGTCCATGATCGGTATTGACCATGACCACCTCATCCCTTTTCAGATCAAGCAGACGGGACGAGGCCGTAAACTGCTGGCCGCCGCAGCGAAAACGAATATGCAAAAATACGGGCATTTTTTCCTTGCCCGGCTCACTTTTTTTATCGTCTTCAATCATGATGCCCTGTTCTGCTGCTTAGTAGGTTAAAAATCAGCACCTCACATACCAGCCCTCGGTTACAATTACGGTTTAACTGATGTAAAGCCCGATCAAGAGCAGCCAATTTAGCAAATATCTGAACAGAACTCCAGTCTTTCCGGTGCTGATGCTGGTTTTTATGCAAAATAATTCCCCGCTCGGCTAGCTGCGGCTGCCCGTCTGCCAGCAGGAGCAGGTCGCGGCACCAGATTTTCAAAAGCCCCAGGAAGGAAACAAGCTCGTCCTTTAAGGCGGCTATTTTCTCAGCAAACTCAAGGGCTTTACCGGTATTGACCGGCTCATCGGCAGACGGATCGGACAAAAAAACGACCAGATCTTCCAAAAGAGGCAGCAATCCAGCTTCCCTGAACAATACCGCCCGCCCCGGGCTGCCCTCGGCAAGTCTTGCCAGCAAGACCGCCTCTTCCGGCCCGGTATGCTCATCTGTTTGCAGAATCCGGGCAGTATCTGCAAAGGAGAGCGGATAAAAAGGCATCGTCTGACAACGGGATAAAATGGTCGGCAGCACTTGCCGCGAGGCATCGGCAGTCAGGATCAGCAGATTATTTTCCGGCGGCTCCTCAAGGGTTTTCAGCAGGGCATTGGCCGCCTCACGCCGCATGGTATGTACATCTTCCAGCAGGATGACCCGCATCTGCGATTCATAGGGCGGATAGGTCAGGGTGCGGCATAATTCACGAATGCGGTCAATTTTAATGCTGCCCTTTTCCGGCTCAATCACCATAAAATCCGGGTGATTGCCGGAATGGTATTTTTTGCATGATGGACACTGGCCGCAGGGACGCTCAGCAAGGTTTCGGCAATTTATCACCGCCGCCAGCCGCCGGGCAAAGAGCTGTTTGCCCACCCCTTCCGGCCCCCGAAAGAGCAGGGCGTGGGGCAGGCGGCCGGAACCAAGCACCTTTGCCATCAGCTTTTTCGCCTTTTGCTGACCTAAAACTCCCGGAAATATTTCTTTTTGAGCCGTAATAGTTTCAGACATGTTAGAATTGCTAAATTAAACATTAAATCTGAAATGCATACAATCCCCGTCCTTCACTTCATACTCCTTGCCTTCAACCCTGAGCAGCCCCTTATCCCTGGCCCCGCTTTCGCCGCCGCATGAGACAAAATCTTGATAAGCTATCACCTCGGCCCGGATAAAGCCCTGCTCAAAATCAGTATGAATCTTACCGGCGGCTCCCGGCGCCCTGGTGCCTTTGGTGATGGTCCAGGCCCTGGTTTCCTTCTCGCCTGCGGTAAAAAAGGTGATCAGGCCAAGCAGGTCATAACCGGCCTTAATCAGGCGGTTTAGCCCCGGCTCCGTCATGCCCATTTCCGCGAGAAACTCCTGCTGTTCATCATGGTCAAGCTGGCTGAGCTCCTGCTCAATACCGCCGGCGATCATCACCACCCCGGCCCCTTCCTGAACGGCGGCATTTTTTAACTGCTCCACATATTTATTGCCGGATATGGCCTCATCCTCGGCAACGTTTGCCACATATAAAACCGGCTTTGCCGTCAGCAGGTTCAGCTCCCTAAATAATTCCTCTTCCAGATCATCTTCAGGCAGCATGGATTTAGCGGGCTGACCACCATCCAGCACCTTTTGCAGGCGTGCCAGAAAGTCGGCCTGGGCGGCAATTTTCTTATCGCCCGATTTGGCATTTGCCCTGGCCTTTTGCAGCCGCCGGTCAACACTTTCCAGATCGGCCAGAATCAGTTCCATATTGATAATCTCGCGATCCCGATCAGGATTAACCGAGCCGTCCACATGCACCACATTATCATCCTCAAAGCATCTGATCACATGGACAATGGCATCCACCTGCCGGATATGCCCCAAAAACTGGTTGCCCAGCCCCTCGCCGCGGCTTGCTCCCTTAACCAGACCGGCAATATCGACAAACTCCATCTGGGTATTGACCTTCCTTTTGGTCTTGACCAGTTCGGCCAGCTTATCCAGCCTTTGATCCGGCACCGGCACCACCCCGACATTGGGTTCGATGGTGCAGAAAGGATAATTTTCCGCATCAATACCAGCCGCAGTTAATGCGTTAAAGATCGTTGATTTGCCGACATTCGGCAGTCCTACAATACCGCAACGAAAACCCACTTTTCACCTCATCTGTAAATGCTGCAAGAATGCTGTCAGGCAGCTTGATTTTTAATAATTTACGGCTCCGCAAACCCTGTCCTTACTGCGGCGGGGCCTCAATCACCGGAGCCTCGATTACCGGCGGCTCTTCGGTTTGCGGTTTTAGATGGGCATTCCAGCGTTTTTCCAGTTTCTTAATGAAAAACACCAAAACAAAGGTGATAGCCATATAAAGTATGGCCGCCGCCATAAATGCCTCGTATGTACTGTAATATCTGTTTTTGACTAGATGGGCGGCTCCGGTAATATCGATAATGGTGATCACGCTGGCCATCGCCGTGCCGTGCAGGGTGAAAATAATCTCATTGCCATAGGCCGGCAATGCCCTTCTAAAGGCACTCGGCAAAATAATTCTTCTAAACATGGTAAATCTGGACATCCCGGCGGCCAGGGCGGCCTCAATTTCGCCGTGAGGCGTGGCAATTATGGATCCTCTGATAATTTCAATTGTATAGGCACAGGTGTTGAGGGCAAAGGTGAAAATGGCACAAAAATATGCCTCTCTGAACAAGGGCCAGAAAATGGACTGCTTGAAAATATCGAACTGACCAAATCCATAATAAACAATATATAACTGAACCAGTAGTGGAGTGCCGCGGAAAAAATAGACAAAGGCCCTGATCGGCAGCTGGATAAACAGGTTTTTCGAGGTCCGCAGGATAGCCAGGGGAATGGCTGCCAGCAGGCCGATCACCAGAGAGGCCAGCATCATGATCAGGGTATTTTTTAATCCTTCCAGATAAATGGGCAGATTATCAGCAATAATTGAAATATCCACCGCTAGATCCTCCTGACCCCAACGCTGTATCGTTTTTCAAGATATTTCAGGATATAGATGGATACCGTAGTGATGATTAGATAATTTACCGCCACTACCGCATAAAAGGTAAACTGCTTATGGGTGGCTCCGGCGGCGATATGGGCCTTTCTGACCATATCATCAAGGCCGATAATGGAAACCAGGGCAGTAGCCTTGATCAGCACCAGCCAGTTATTACCAAAACCCGGCAGGGCATGGCGGACCATCTGCGGCAGGGTGATCCGGCGGAAAATCATGGCCCTGCTCATGCCGTAGGCACTGCCGGCCTCAATCTGCCCTTTATTTACCGCCAAAATAGCCCCCCGAAAGGTCTCGGTCATATAGGCACCAAAGATAAAACCAATGGTGAAAACCCCGGCAGTAAAAGGGCTGATATCGATATAATCCTCATAGCCGAAGCAAGGCCCCAGCTTGTTGACCAGGACCTGACCGCCGAAAAAAACCAGCAGCATCAAGACCAGATCCGGAATACCCCTGATGATGGTGGTATAAACCTGAGCCAGGATTTGGGCCGGCCGATTAGGTGAAAGTTTGCATAAGGCCCCGGCCATACCAAGCAGCACCGACACGAGAAAGGAAGCCAGAGATACCTCCAGGGTCAGGATGGTGCCGCTGAAAATGGCCGGCCCGTAGCCGTAAAGATCAAGCATGGCAAACCAAGGTTAATGCAGAATTATTCGCCGTAAACATTGAAGTCGAAATACTTGTCCTGAATTTTTTTGTATTCGCCGTTATTGCGGATGGTTTCAATGGCCTTATTCATCTTTGCCACCAGATCGGTATCCTTTTTCCTCATGGCAATTCCTACTCCTTCGCCAAACCATTTGGAATCAATCAAATCAGGGCCGATAAACTGAAAATCCGCCCCTTCCGGCCTTTTCAGCAGGCCGTCTGACAGGGCCGCACTATCGGCCATCAGCAGATCAACCCGGCCTGCGGTCAGATCCAGATAGGCCTCATCCAGGGATGAATAACGCTTTATTTTAACCGAATCACCGTAATTATCGGTTAGATAACGGTCATGGATGGTGGCCTTCTGAACGCCCACCGTTTTTCCTTTTACCGCTTCTTTGGAAAACTCCGGCAGGAAGCCTTTTTTGCAGACAAACTTTGCCGGGGTCTGATAGTATTTATTGCTGAAGCTGACCTTTTTTTTCCGTTCTTCGGTGATGGACATTGAGGCAATAATGGCATCATATTTTCTGGCCATCAGGGCCGGAATCATGCCGTCCCAATCCTGCGGCACCAGCACTATTTCTGCATCCATGGCCTTGCCCAAGGCCCTTGCTATATCAATATCGAAACCGGCCAGGCTGCCGTCCGGCTTTACATAGCTAAATGGTGGATAGGCGCCCTCTACACCGATACGGATTTTCTTCCAGTCCCTGGCCGAGGCACTACAGGCAGCCAGAACGGATAACGCAGTTATTAGCAATACAATTCTCTTCATTTCATAACCTCCACTTTATTGGTAAATATTCTTAGACCATAGCCCGGAAGAAGTCTCTAAACCTGCCGCTTGCAGGATGATCAAAGACCTGATTCGGGCTGCCGTCTTCAAGAATCTGCCCCTGATCCAGAAAGATAACCCGGGAAGAGACCTCACGGGCAAAGCCCATTTCATGGGTAACAACAATCATGGTTCTGCCTTCATCAGCGAGATTCCTCATCACTCCCAGCACCTCGCCCACCAGTTCCGGGTCCAGGGCTGAGGTTGGTTCATCAAACAAAATCGCCTCCGGCTCCATGGCAAGGGCCCTGGCAATGGCCGCCCTTTGCTGCTGACCGCCGGATAGATGAGCCGGGTAGGCATCAAGTTTATCGCCGATCCCCACCTGGTCAAGATACATCCTCGCCTTATCTCTGGCCTCATTTTTATCCACCCGCAAAACATGCACCGGTGCTTCCATGACATTTTGCAGGATGGTCATATGCGACCAAAGGTTAAACCCTTGAAATACCATGGCAAGTTTGGTTCTAATCCGCTCAACCTGCTTCATGTCCGCCGGTTGCGGGCCGCTTTTTCCTTCCTTCATCAAGACTTCTTCACCCGAAACCCGAATGATGCCGCGATCTGGAATTTCCAGCATATTAACGCAGCGGAGCATGGTGGATTTGCCCGAACCGCTTGAACCAAGAACGGAAATGACATCACCCTGATAGGCCCTTAGGGATATATCTTTCAAAACCTCGTTGCCGCCAAAACTCTTATATAGGCCGACAATCTCTATGGAAGGCTCCATCTGCTTACTCTCATCAGGTTAAAATACTTTGGTTGAACGGATTGCATCTCCTACGCTAGGGCGAAACTGAGTATAATAATGAAAATAAGGAAAATTGTAAATGACAAAGATTGGCTTGCCGGAAACCCCGGTGCATATTATTGTGGAGCAAGCAGCAAAAAAGAGGGTTTTGCGGGTCAACCACATGAAATTATTAACTATTACAAAAACGATAAAATCTAATGGAAATAAATGAAAATCTGATTCAGTTTATCAAATATGCCTTGGCCGGCGGGTTTGCTACCTTGGTCCACATCGGCATTTTTCATCTGGTTGGCTGGAAGATGCTGCCCTGCCTGCAGGAAGGGGATCATCTGGTTCGTTTGTTGAACCTTAAATTGAAAGAACTGCCGGAAAGCAGCCGAGCCAAAAACTCGATGATTGCCAATGCTATTGCCTTTGTTATTTCAAACCTAGCAGCTTATATTACTAATATTATTTGGGTTTTTGAGCCAGGCAGACACCAGATTATCATTGAGATCATGCTCTTTTATGCGGTATCGGGTATAAGTGTTCTTATCGGCACCGCATTGATGGGTTTTATCATAAAAAGATTTGGCTTATTAACCACCTATGCCTTTGGAGCCAATATTTTTACGGCAGTGATGTTCAATTATGCCCTAAGAAAATTTTTTATATTTCAGGGCTAATCTCTGAGCAAAAATGGCGCCTGCCTGGGCCGTTATGGAAAGCAGGGAATATTCATCAGTCCGGCAGCCTCGTCAAAGCCAAACATCAGGTTCATATTCTGCACCGCTTGACCTGCTGCCCCCTTACCGATATTATCTATGGCACTTAAAATCACTACCCTGCCGGTCCGCTCTTCTACCACCACCCCAATATCGCAATAATTGCTGCCGCGTAAATGCTGTAATGACGGCACCTTTCCGGCCGGACAAATCCTGACAAAGGGTTCATCGTGGTATTTTTCCTCATATAGTCTTTGCAGATCTGCCTGTCGGCATGGTTTTAGAGGTTCGGCATAGATGGTGCTTAATATGCCGCGGCTGATCGGCAAAAGATGCGGGGTAAAGGTGATCAAGACTTCCCGTCCGGCCAGGATCGATAATTCCTGTTCCATCTCCGGAATATGGCGGTGGCTGCCGCCTGTCTTGTAAGCCTTGAGACCATCATGTACCTCGCAAAAGAGGGTGCCGACCTGGGCGGCACGGCCAGCCCCGCTGGTGCCGGTTTTGGCATCAATGATAATCCTGTCTGGTGCAATCAGCCCCTCTTCAAGCAGCGGTTTCAGCCCCAGAATGGCGGTAACGGGAAAACAGCCGGTATTTGCCGTAAGACTAGCAGTCCGAACCTGCTGTCGGTAAAGCTCCGGCAGGCCATAAACCGCCTTATCAATGTACTCGGGGCTGGAATGCGGCTGATACCATTTTTCATAGGTTGCAATATCTCTTAGTCGGTAATCAGCACTAAGATCGACCACCTTTTTACCGGCCTGCAAAAGACCAGGCACAATGTCCATTGCCGTTTTATGCGGAACAGCGGTGAAAAATAAATCCGCCCGCCGGGCAAGCTGCTCTCCGGCTATATTTTCACAAACCAGATTAACCCGCTGCCTTAGATTCGGGTACACATCTGCCAGCTTTTGCCCGCTATACTGCCTTGAAGTCGCAATGGTTATTTCAACCTGATCGTGATTTGCTAAAAGCCTGGCTAACTCCGCCCCCGCATAACCGGATACTCCGATAATCCCAACCTTTTTCATTTGCTGCCTCTTTTGGTTACAAGAAATACTGTGTTAATTGGACGAAAAATTAGTAAAAATGCTTTATCCATGCAATACAAAAAGCGATTGCGTTAATATAATATATTTATATTATTCAATAAATATTAAAAACCTGCTGTGTTTATGCTGACTTGCATTCATTTTGAAAAATGTATTATAAATCACTTGGCTTTTTATGAGTAAGACATATATCCAGCTCTTTGCTTGGGCTGGGCGTAATAACATATTGAGGCAACTATGGAATTTGAAACAGTTATCGGGCTTGAAATACACGCCCAGCTTAAAACGGATTCAAAAATATTTTGCGGCTGTTCAACCGGTTTTGGGGCACCGCCCAACACCCATACCTGTCCGGTTTGTCTGGGGCTGCCCGGAGCCTTGCCGGTTCTGAATAAAAAAGCGGTGGAATATGCGGTTAAAATGGGGCTTGCCACTAATTCGGCCATCAACAGGTTAAACCAATTTGCCCGAAAAAATTATTTTTATCCGGATCTGCCCAAGGGTTATCAAACCTCTCAATTCGATTTACCCATTGTCGAACATGGCGAGGTGGAAATAGAGGTCAGCGGCAAGAGCAAAAAAATCGGTATTACCAGAATGCATCTGGAGGAAGATGCCGGTAAGCTGGTTCATTCGGACCAGGAGGCCAAATCTCATATTGACTTAAACCGAACCGGTACGCCGCTGCTTGAAATTGTCTCGGAGCCGGATTTGCGTTCACCGGAGGAGGCTTGTGCATACTTGAAAAAAATTCATGCCATTGTGCGTTATCTTGATATTTGTGACGGCAATATGCAGGAAGGCAGTTTTAGGTGTGATGCCAATATTTCCCTGTGTCCGCTTGGCAGCCGTGAGTTCGGCACCAGAACCGAACTAAAGAATATGAACTCGTTTAGAAATGTGCAGGCGGCCCTTGAATATGAGCAGCGGAGACAAAGGGATTTACTGCTTGACGGCGGTGAAGTGGTTCAGGAGACCTTGCTGTGGAACCCGGATAAAAACAGAACCGAGTCCATGCGGGGCAAGGAAGATGCCCATGATTACAGATATTTCCCATGTCCGGATTTGGTGCCGGTGGAACTTGATGAGGCCTGGATTGACGGATTGCGGAAAACCCTGCCGGAACTGCCGGAGCAGAGAAAACGTCGCTTGGTCAGTCAATATGAAATTCCTGAATATGATGCGGAAATTTTGACTGGTTCAAGGGAATTGGCTGATTATTACGAAAAAGCGGCCAGTCTGGCCCCGCCCAAAAAAGTCTCCAACTGGATTATGACCGAGCTTCTTCGGGAATTAAAGGGTGAGGATATTACCGCCTGCAAGGTTTCGCCGCAAAATCTTGCTAACTTGCTGAGCATGGTGGAAAAAGGTGTTATTTCGGGGAAAATAGCCAAAAGCATCTTCCCGGACATGATGGCAGGCGGCGGCGATCCTGAAAGGATTGTCGAGGAAAGGGGATTGGTGCAGGTGTCCGATGCGGGGGAATTGCAGGTCATGGTGGCCGAGATTGCGGCGGCCAATCCCGCTCAGGCCGAGCAATACCGGGCCGGAAAGACCAAGGTGATGGGCTTTTTTGTCGGTCAGCTAATGAAGCAGACCAAGGGCAAGGCAAACCCGAAACTGGCCAATGAGCTTTTTGAGAAAGAGCTTGGCAAGAAATGATTTGCCTAGTCTATCCGGCCCAATCAAATGAAGATTGTAAGCAGCAGCAAAATCCTGAAAAAATATTACGATAATCCTTGAGAAGGGCGTAGCGATTTGTTAAGTCTTCCAAGTCTTTTTTCTATTTAGCGGAGAAATTTTATTATAAGAGAGGCAATAAATGCACGTTACATTTTATGGGGCAACCAGGGAAGTTACCGGCTCGTTTCATGTCTTGACCACCAGCAAGGACAGAATCCTTTTTGACTGTGGCATGTTTCAGGGCAAAAGAAGGGAGGCGGCGGCCAAAAACCGGGTAATGCCCATTGAGCCGTCCCTGCTGACCAATATGATTTTATCCCATGCCCATATCGACCATTCCGGGCGGATTCCGCTTTTAACCAAAGGAAATTTTAATGGCCGCATCTATTGTTCACGGGCAACCGCCGATGCCTGTCAGTATCTGTTAAGGGATTCTGCCCATATTCAGGAAAATGATGCTGCTTACCTGAATTATAAGTCGGCCAAGGGGATTCTGGCAAAGATGAAAAAGGGGCTGGGCGGTGCCAAGGTCAGCAAGCAGGAAATCAAGGAGCTTTCCCAGAGCCTTAAAAAAGGCCGCCATGAGCTTGATAACGAGGCAATTAACGGTCTGGTTCAGGAGTATGGACTGGAGCAGATTGTCCCTCTTTATACCATGGAGGATGCCGAAAATGCCCTCGGCTATTTTGAGGGGGTTCCCTATAATATGGAGTTTCGGATTGGCGAGGGAATGACCTGCACCCTGTACGAGGCCGGACATATTCTCGGCTCCTGTGTTTCGGTGGTGCATATTGACGAGGGAGATGAGCATAAGACGGTGATGTATTCCGGTGATGTGGGGCGTTTTGATAAACCAATCATCAAGGATCCAAATCTTGATTTTGCGGAAAAAGATAAGGATATTGATCTGTTGATTATGGAAAGCACCTATGGCGACCGCCTGCATGAACCGGCGAGAGATATGAAACCTGCCCTTGCCAGGGTTATAAAAGAAACCTATGAACGGGGCGGCACCATCATTATTCCGGCCTTTGCCTATGGACGTACCCAGGAAATCCTTTATTTTCTGCACGAGCTTTATCTGGAGGGCGAGGTGCCGCGGCTGCCGGTCTATGTGGACAGTCCGCTTGCCGCCAAAATCACCCGGGTTTTCGGTGAACATCCCGAAACATACGATGAAGACACCCATGACACCTTTTTGCAGAAAGGGAAAAATCCATTTAGTTTTCAGGAGCTTAAATTTGTTCAGTCGGTGGAAGAATCCATGGAGTTAAACCGGGATCAACGCTCGCATATTGTTCTGGCCGGTTCCGGCATGTGTGAGGGCGGCCGGGTGCTTCACCACCTGCGGCATAAGATTCATAACGAAAAAAACACCATTTTGATCGTTGGCTACATGGGGCAGAATACCCTGGGCAGACGCATACAGGAACTGGCCGCCGAACATGAGGCCGGGGGGTATCAGGGCCCGGCCCCGGTGGTGAATTTTTATAACAAGGAATATCCGCTCAAGGCCAAGGTAATTACTTTGGGCGGTTTTAGTGCCCACGGCGACAAGAACGAGTGTCTTAGGTTTTTAACCGAATCGGGTCTCAGGATAAAAAATATCGCGGTTGTCCACGGGGAAGAGGAGCAAAGCCTTGCCTTTGCAGAATTTTTACGGGAACATGGGTTTAATGCCGAGGTTCCGCACAAGGGACAGAGCATCGCTTTTTAGATTATGAAAAATTATACTAAAGTACTAACCATAGCAGGCTCGGACAGCGGCGGCGGTGCCGGAATCCAGGCCGATCTCAAAACCTTTCAGGCCTGCGGCTGTTACGGCATGAGTGTAATCACCGCGGTTACTGCCCAGAATACCTTGGGGGTAACCTGTATCCATGAGGTGCCGATACCGGTCATTTCCACCCAGATTGCCGCTGTGCTGGAAGACATCGGGGTTGACGGGGTGAAGATCGGTATGCTGCATTCGGTGGAGGTTATAGATTGCGTGGTCAAATATATTAAAAAATTTAACCCTGCGAAGATTGTGCTGGATCCGGTTATGGTGGCAACCAGTGGCGATCTGCTTATTCAGGATGATGCCGTCTCAGCCATGAAAAGCATAATCTTTGACAAGGTAAGCCTGCTTACTCCCAACTTATCAGAGGCAGAAGTTATCCTCGGCAGCAGGATAACCTCGCTTGCAGAGCTGGAAGAGGCGGCCCGCGAGCTTGCCTGCTGCTATCAAACTGCGGTACTGGTCAAGGGCGGCCATCTGGATGAGCCGGAAGTAACCGATGTTTATTGTCATCAAGGAAAGATCACCAGATTTACCAATCCAAGGATAGAAACCGCCAATACCCACGGCACCGGCTGTACCCTTTCCTCGGCCATTACTGCCCATCTTGCCCTCGGCCTGGAAATGGAAGATGCCATTGGCCGGGGCAGGGAATTTCTGCAGGGTGCCATGAAGTCCGGTGCGGAAAAGAAGCTGGGCAATGGCAACGGGCCGGTGGATCACAGCTATAATCTGCCCTAGTCCTGATTATGGAGCGGGGACGCCTAAATAAATATACCCTGCTGGCCTTGGTCTTGATCATCTCGGCTGTTTTTTTGGTGATGATCAAGAATTTTCTGATGCCACTCTTTATGGCCGGTCTGTTTTCGGCCATGGTGCTTCCGGCCCATGGCTGGCTGGTTCCTAAGGTCGGCGGCAGGAAAAATCTGGCTTCGGCCATGATCGTTGCCGGAGTGGTGGTGCTGATTATGCTGCCGCTTTCTATTCTGGTCGGGATTATTCTTAGCCAGGCCGTCCGGGTCGGTCAGTCGGTGGCCCCGCTGGTGCAAAGACTGATGAGCGAGCCGGTTCTGTTTGAAACCTATCTGAAAAAGGTGCCGTATTACGAACAAATCATCCCCTACAAGGACCAGATTATTCAAAAAATGGGGAATCTTGTCGGTGCGGTTTCAAATTTTCTTATCGACTCGCTGCAGGCGGTCGGCAGCACCACCATTGATGCGGTTTTCGGCATTATTATCATGCTTTATGTGATGTTTTACTTTATGAGCATGGGTAAGGAGCTGCTCAAAAAAATCCTTTATTTTCTGCCGCTTGGTGATGAGGATGAACAGCGGCTCTTGATTCGTTTTACCTCTGTTACCCGTGCCACCATCAAAGGTTCTATGATTATCGGCTTGATGCAGGGTTCAATCTGCGGGGCTGCCTTTTCCCTGGCCGGTATTGACGGGGCGGTTTTTTGGGGATCGGTGATGGCCTTTTCCTCGGTAATTCCGGCCTTTGGCACCGCGGTTATTTGGGGGCCGGCGGCCCTTATCCTGCTGATTATCGGTAATTATAAGGGGATGTTTATACTGATTTTTATCTGCGGGGTCATCTCCGGCAATCTTGACAACCTGGTGAGGCCGAGACTGGTGGGAAAAGATACCGAAATGCACGATCTTTTTGTGCTTTTCGGCACCCTTGGCGGCATTTCCATGTTTGGTCTGCCGGGCATTATTATCGGGCCGATTATTGCCGCTCTTTTTATCACCATCTGGGAAATTTACGGTGATACATTTAAGGACTATCTACCTGAAGTAAGGATGTTTGAACAGTCGGTGCCGCTGGAAGTGCCGCCCGGATTAGAACCAAAAGAGGAAAGCAAACCAGGAGAAATTTAATGACCAATATTTTTATCAGTACCGGATCATTTTTTGCCCTTGCCGGAGTGGTGGCAAGATCTCTTAGCTCCCATGCCATTCATCTTTTTCTCACCGAAAGAGGTAAACTGGCGGGTTATAATATTGCCGCAGATTATCTGATTTTTCACGGCATTGCTTTGATTTTAGTAGCAATTCTTCACCACCTTTTCCCCGGGGCCGGGTATCATCGGGCCGGTTATCTCTTTATTCTCGGCTCTTTGATGTTTCAGGGCAGCGTGCTGATGAAAAGTTTTTTCTCCATTGCTCCTTTCGGCATGGTAACGCCCATTGGCGGCCTTATTCTAATGCTGGGCTGGGCGGCAATTATGTTTTCCTCGATTTTTCATGCTATCAGGCAGTAAGTTTTTATATTTATAACTTACTGAAATTATTGATACAGGTTGTTAAGGTTTTGCTTTTGCCTAACCGCAATTTTTAGTTTATTCCTGTTTTTTTGGGGGATAAAATAGATTTTATAAAATTTGTGCTTGCCTTAAACGCAGAAGGTTTTTATTCTAGAGAGTTATGTTTTTGTGTTTTTTGGGGCGGCTGAATTTGCTTGGCTGTCGGCTCTAAAAGATTTTGAATCATCTATCGTTTAATTTAGGAGAAAGATTGTATGGCACGCTACACTGGGCCGAAAGGCAAACTGGTTAGACGTTTTGGCATGAACGTATTTGAATCGCCCAAATACAATAATTTATTGGTGAGGCGCAATAAACCGCCGGGACAGCACGGCGATAAGCAGCAGCGTAAAAAACAGTCTGATTATGCCCTTCAACTGGTGGAAAAGCAAAAGGTTCGCCATGTCTATGGCTTGCTGGAGAAACAATTCCGCCGTACCTTTGATCAGGCCTCCAGACAAAAGGGGGTTACCGGTGAAAACCTGCTGGTTTTACTGGAACGTCGTTTGGATAATGTGGTCTTTCGGGCTGGTTTTGCCGCAACCAGAATGCAGGCCAGACAGATCGTCAACCACGGTCATATGCTGGTTAACGGCAAAAAGGTTAATATTCCATCCTACAAAATTAAGCCTGGAGACATTATCACCGTGTCTGGACGGGAAAAATCGAAAAAGATGATTGCCGCCAATATTGAAGATAATCCGGCGGCCCAATCGCCTGAGTGGCTTGCTGTTGATAAAAATCAGCAAACCTTTTCGGTTAGCCGGATGCCGGTCAGAGATGATATTTCCAAGGATCTTAACGAGCAGTTGATTGTTGAACTTTATTCCAAGTAGTTTTTTATTATAGCGGACAAAAAAATCAGCCTCAGATCAGCTCTGCTGATTTGAGGTTTTTTTTTGGGTGTGAGTAGAAGGGGAATTAAGCATCCATCATACCCCTAAATTTGAACGGATAAAAAATGGCAGCCAACCACAACCCAATAATGAATGAGGAAGACTGCCATCAGGTTGTTCCCGTGCAGGAATAACTATTCTATTTTTCCAGACTCCATCCGCTCTTTGTAAATACGCTTTAGCTCATAAATATCCTGCTGAAGCTCAAAAACGCCGTGCCAGTGGGCATAATCGGGGCCGCCCATGGCTGCACCCTGACGCATACGCCTTCCTTCGTGGTGCCACAGATGATAGTAGATTTTCTGGAATTCATCATCCCAGGGGTTTTCCTTAAGCAGCCCCTTTTCCTTCAGCTCCTGACGCATCTTTTCGGCCACATCAAAGTAGCCTTCGTTATAAAGTTCGATATGATTATCCGCCTGCATAAAGAAATTGTCAACATGGCTGGAAGTATGACAGTTACTGCAGACCTGCTTCATCAGCTTGCGGCCCTTTTCCCCATCGCCGGTCAGCATGGACAAGGGATCAGGAGAATTTCTGACCTTTGATTTCTTTGCCCATAAATTCCACTTCAAACGCTCTGATACATTGTGGGTTGTAGCAAGATCGCCGATACCGCTCTGATGGCAAATAGCACAGGTGGGGGCCCGGTAATCTCCAGGCTCCCAGGCATCAGGGGCACTGGTATAATTCCATTCATTTCCTTCGGTGTTGAAAATATGGCCATGCTTGCTGTTGTTAAAAATCTCAATATCAGGATGATCCGGCCCTAAATGGCAAGAGGCACATGCGGCTGGTTTTCTGGCCTCGGCAATGCTGAATCTATGCCTGGTATGACAGCTTGAGCAGTTACCCATGCCGCCGTCAGGATACAGGGTGGCAACCCCTGCGGAAGGCCAGGTTTCCTTGGTCGGTCTGCCGGAAGCATCAAGGGTTATAATGGAGCCGTGGCATTGCATGCAGCCGGTCATATCGGAAGCGTGCTTAAATTTATCTATACCTTGCCCTTCATGGGCCTGCATCAGGGCCTTCATGCCCTTATAATTACGTCCTTCGGGATCGTTATACTGCACATTGGCCCGATAATGTCCACTGGCGTTAAATTGTTCAACCTCCTGGCTATGGCATCTGGCACAAGTCTTGGAACTGACCAGCACTGACATATATATATCAGTTCCCCGAATCCCGGGACAGCTCTGCGAGGCCATCGGCGAGCCTTGATCCACCACATGGCAGTCAACACAGGAAACGCCGACATGGCCATGCCTGCTTTGTTTCCAGTCGGCAACAATGCCGGGATGATTTTCCGCGTGGCACTCTACACACGCTTGTCCAACCTCGGATAAGCCCCGTTCAACCCTCAGGGTTTTGACATTGCTGTCAATGGCCTGGGCGGCCGAACTGCTTCCCACAATCAATAACGCTGCGCAAAATAAACGCATTTTACCTCCTTTTACCCTGATTGGATAAATGAGCCTTTATATTTTTATGTCCGACATGCTGATGGCACCGGACACATGAATCAACCTTGCCGGTTTTGAAGTCCTTGTGAGCAAGAAATGCCTTTGGAATATCGTATTTTATATCGTCAAGATTATGACAGGTAAGACAGCCGCTGGTATAGGTGAAATGTTCCCTGTTTTTCAGATTTCCCTCCCAGTCAAAGGAATCTGCCCAGAAGATTTCGCCGACAACATCCTTTATGCCGGTATAGGCCTTGGCTGTGATATACACAAAAACATTGTCATGGGGCAGGTGGCAGTCAACGCATTTTGCTTTTACGCCATACTTATTGCTGCCGCCGTGAACATCATTTTTGTAAGCCTCTGCTACCCCTTTCATGGAATGGCACATGGAGCAAAACCTGACACCGGAGGTATGTTCAACCATTTCCACCCCGGCTAGTGAGAGTATAAGCCCAAGACATACCCCTGCACTGACCAGCAGCAAGCCCTTTTTCATCATTAAAATTATCCCCGCTGTTATTGTCATATGTTCAAAAGAACAAAACAGTCGCAACTACATACCACCGCCTGTTCAGGATGTAAAGTAAAATTATTGTAGCTGATTATGTAGGATTGGAGTGTGGCGGTTTTTCGATGAAGACTTTTTAGTCAAGCAAAAAAAAGAGGTGGTTCAAAAGAGGGTGTTCAAAATTTTGTGTCAGTAATCTAAAACTGCTATTATGGCAGGAAAAGGAGGACTGACCAATGAAAGAGCAACATACTACATTTGATTTT
>PDQP01000037.1 GCA_002747805.1 Deltaproteobacteria bacterium | reverse complement strand
GCATTTTGGCAGCCCATTCTCGGAGCTGACTTTTGCTTCCGCTACGGCAGAGAGCTACATGGACATGGACGATGACACAGAATTCTGAACACTACCATTAACAATGCAAAAAAATAAGAAACTGGTTGTTTTACGATAGTAATTTTGAAAGAGTCCAAATTGAAAACTTATTTTTTCAGGAAGCTCTATATAGTTCAGGTTTTTCTCTTTTCCATCGCCGATGCAGCCATAGCCATTGTTCCGGCTTCATCCTGATTGCCTTTTCGATGACATCGTTTTGTTTTTGGGTCAAAGTCTCGATACTGTCCTCGTCTCCGGCCATGATCGGCGGAAAAAATACAATTTTATGCCGGAGCATATCGTCCTGAATAAAAATAAATACGGGCAAAATCGGAAGGCCGAATCTTTTCGCCAGAGAGGGCAGCAGGGACAGGGTGACGGCCGGTCGGCCAAAGATGGTTGAATTGACCCCTTCTCTCAAGTTGGAGCTTTGATCAGGGAAAATAATCAAATCTTCCCCCCTTGTTATATTACGGATAGCAGGACGCAGGCCGTTTTTCTTATGCAGATGGCGGATGCCGAATCTGGTGCTATGGGCAGTAAACATTTTCTGCAGGTGGTGATTATCAAAATGCCGCATGATGAAATTCAGCTTCCGGCCAGTCTTTTTCACATAATACATATTGATCAGCTCGGTAAAACCAAAATGCCCGGTCAAAAGCAGGATGCCCTTGCCGGTTTTTCTTGCGGTTTCAAAATGTTCCCAGCCTGCAAACTCGATGTTTTTCTCGTTTTTTTCAAGGATTGCGTCCGTGGGCCTTGCATATCTAAGCATCTCAAAAAGATAAACGCCTAGCAGGATGAAATTTTTTTTAACGATGGCCTTTTGCTCCTGCCGGGGTAGCCCGCCCAGGGCATAGGCAACGTTAGCCAGGGCGTATTGCCGGTGATTTTTCAGGATTAAATGGCAGAACCTGCCCAATAAACCGCCAAAAAACAGCCAGATTCTTCTGGGCATGATCAGGGCCAGCGTGCTTAATAAAAATATCATTATCTGGATAAGGCGGGATAAAAAGGGAGTATTTATATTCATTGTTCCTTGCCTTAGCTCCTAAACATTTTCCCTAGTTTTATGGAAGTCCATCTGCGGCCATTTTTCCATGAAAAAATTGAGCATCCATTCGCTTTGGGCAAGGTAGGTCAAAAAACCTTCCGCATCTCTTGCCAGAGCGGCCTGATTTTTCTTTTCAAACTCCGCCATCATTTTTTTATCCCCGCAGGAAACCCATCTGGCCGCCTGATAATCCACCGGCTCGTAAACCGCCTTGACCCCATACTCGTTTTTAAGCCGGGCCATGGTTACCTCAAACTGCAAAACCCCGACCGCCCCCATGATATAATCAGAGCCGACCAGAGGCCGGAAGACCTGAATCGCCCCTTCCTCGGCCAGTTGAATCAGCCCCTTTTGCAGTTGTTTCATCTTGAGCGGATCTTTTAGCAGCACCCGCCTGAAATGTTCCGGGGCAAAATTGGGGATGCCGGTATATTTAAGCGGCTCCTTGCTGGTGAAGGTGTCGCCAATCTTGATGGTGCCGTGGTTATGCAGGCCGATGATGTCGCCCGGCCAGGCTTCTTCCACATTGGCACGTTCCTGAGCCATGAAAATGGTGGCGTTGGCCAGGGTAATATCCTTGCCCAGACGGTGGTGCCTGACCTTCATGCCCCTACTGAATTTGCCGCTGCATATCCGCATAAAGGCCAGACGGTCGCGGTGAGCAGGGTTCATATTAGCCTGAATCTTAAAAACAAAACCGGAAAATTCCTCTTCAGTTGGCAGTACCTTTCGGCTGACGCTGGCCCGTTCTCCGGGCGGCGGCGCCATCTCCACAAAGCCGTCCAGCAATTCCCTCACCCCAAAGTTATTGACCGCACTACCGAAAAAAACCGGGGTTTGCGATGCCTTTAGATAATGCTCATATTCAAGGGGGTTGGCGGCACCTTCCAGCAGCTCAATATCTTCCCGCAGTTCATCTGCCTGCGGGCCAAGCAGTTCATCCAGCTTGGGATCATCAAGTTTTTCGATGGTGATGCCTCTCTGCTCCCTGGTTTCTCCGCCCGGTGTGAACAGATGCAGCTTTCCGGCGTGCAGGTTATAAACGCCCTTAAAACCTTTGCCCATGCCGATTGGCCAGGAAAGCGGCGTGCATTCAATTTGCAGCTTTTCCTCAATCTCGGCCATCAGGTCAAGGGGCGGCATGCCCTCACGATCCAGCTTGTTGATAAAGGTGATGATCGGGGTGTTGCGCATCCGGCATACCTCCATCAATTTTTCCGTCTGAGCCTCCACGCCCTTGGCACTATCGATGACCATAATGGCGGAATCAACCGCAGTCAGCACCCGGTAGGTATCTTCCGAAAAATCCTGATGGCCGGGGGTGTCCAGCAGATTTATTTCACATCCCCCATAGCTGAACTTCATCACCGAGGTAGTAACCGAAATGCCCCGTTCCTGTTCAATGGCCATCCAGTCGCTGGTGGCATGCCGCTCCACCTTTCTGGACTTGACCGCTCCGGCCAGATTGATGGCGCCGCCAAAGAGCAGCAGTTTTTCGGTCAGGGTGGTTTTTCCTGCGTCCGGGTGGCTGATAATGCCGAAAGTGCGTCTTTTTGCTACCTCTTGTGTTAATTGTTTACTCACGATTAGTTAAAATTCCTCTTTAATTCCTGATTTTAAGTGTTATGTTTGGCAAAACCGCAAATGATAGATGTTTTTTATAATAATGAAAACCAAAAAAACATAAAACCATGAAAATAACCAGAACCATACTTGTAACCGGCGGCTGCGGCTTTATCGGCACCAATTTTATCAGGCTTGTTTTGGCGGCCAGACCATCATGGCGGGTGATCAATCTCGACAAGCTCACCTATGCCGGAAATCTGCAGAATCTGGCCGACATTAGAGAGGGCGACAATTATAGATTTATCAAGGCCGATATTTGCGATGCCCCGGCCATGGAAAAAATTTTCCGTGAAGAAAAGGTCGATTCGGTTTGCCATTTCGCCGCCGAATCTCATGTTGACCGCTCGATAATCGGGCCGGCCGCCTTTATCCAGACCAATATTGTCGGCACCTTCACCCTGCTGGAAACCGCCAGAAAGCTCTGGTTGGAAGAGGGCTTGGTGAGCAACCCGCTTTTTCTGCATGTCAGCACCGATGAGGTGTACGGCTCGCTTGGCGACACCGGAGCCTTTACCGAGACCACTCCTTTTGACCCAAGGTCGCCCTATTCATCGTCCAAGGCATCTTCCGATCATCTGGTCAACGCCTATTTTCATACCTATAATCTGCCCGTGGTGATCACCAACTGCTCCAATAACTACGGGCCTTATCAGTTTCCTGAAAAACTTATCCCCTTAATCTTTCATAATGCCGTCAGCGGCAAGCCCCTGCCCGTTTACGGCGATGGCAAAAATATTCGGGACTGGCTGTATGTGCAGGATCATTGCGAGGCAGTCTTGTGCGTGCTGGAAAAGGGACAGGCCGGGCAGAGCTATAATATCGGCGGCAATAATGAAAGGCAGAATATTGAGGTAGTCGGGCTGATTTGCGATATGCTGGACGAAAAACTTGGTTTGCCGGATAACGGCCAGCCGCGCCGTTCGCTGATTACTTATGTTGATGACCGCAAGGGACATGACCGCAGATATGCCATAGATGCCAGTAAAATCAGGGAAAATCTGGGCTGGGCACCCAAGGTCAGCTTTGAGAAAGGTATTGCCGACACCATCGACTGGTATCTGGCTAATCAGGACTGGGTAAATTCGGTGATTGACGGCTCATATCAGGATTATTATCAAAAAATGTATGGCAAGGAGGAGCAATGAAAGTAATAGCAACCGCCATTCCAGAGGTGCTGGTCCTGGAGCCAAAGGTCTTTGCCGATGACAGGGGCTTTTTCTACGAAAGTTTTAACCAGCGTACCTGGCAGGAAGTGACTGGACTTGACACCGTTTTTGTGCAGGATAACCATTCACGCTCGGTTAAAGGGGTGCTGCGCGGCATACATTATCAGATCAGGCAGGCTCAGGGCAAGCTGGTTCGGGTGGTGGCTGGACGGGTCTTTGATGTGGCGGTTGACCTTAGAAGAAACTCGCCCACCTTTGGTCAGTGGGTTGGCGAATATCTGGATGCCGATAATAAAAAATGCTTCTGGATGCCGGAGGGCTTTGGCCACGGCTTTGTGGTACTGTCTGAAACAGCGGAGTTTTTATATCGCACCACCGATTTTTATGCACCGGAACATGAACGCTGCATCATCTGGAATGACCCTGACTTAAATATAAAGTGGCCGATTGACCAGGAGCCGATTCTCTCTGCCAAGGACAAAAAGGGCGTGCGGTTTCGTGAGGCAGATTTGTTTTAGGGAATAATGAATTTATGTGTCCGTAAAAATTCCGCCATAATTCCCCCTTTATCAAGCCTTGAAAAACCTGAGCCGCAGGGCATTGCTAACTACGGTGATAGAGCTAAGGGCCATGGCTCCACCAGCCAGCATTGGGTTTAAGGCCGGGCCGCTGAAAATAACCAGCAATCCGGCGGCTACCGGAATACCGATAATATTAAAGGCGAAGGCCCAAAACAAATTCTGACGGATGTTTTTCATTACCGCCCTGGACAGCTTAATGGCAGTTATAATCTCCTCCAGCCTGCCCTTCATCACCACCAAATCGCCGGATTCAATGGCAATATCGATACCGGTTCCCATGGCAATCCCCACATCGGCGGCGGCCAGAGCCGGAGCGTCATTGATACCGTCCCCGGCCATCGCCACCAGGCGGCCTTGCTTTTGCAGCCCCCTAATATACTCTGCCTTCTCATCCGGCAAAATTTCCGCCATGACCTGATCTATACCGGCCTGACCAGCAATGGCCGCAGCGGTACCGGCATTATCCCCGGTCAGCATCACGCTCTCAATCTTCATGGCGGCAAGTTTTTTTATGACCTTGGCAGCATCCGGCTTTAACTGGTCGGCAAGGGCAATAAGGGCGGCAAGTTTATTATCAACGGCCAGATATAAAACGGTTTTCCCTTGACTTAATAATTCAGTATCACGCCCGTTTTCAACCTGGGCCGCAGTTCCATTTTTCTCCAGAAATGCACGGTTGCCAAGCAGGATGGTTTTATTATCAATCATGCTCCTGATTCCGCCGCCCACTTCCGCCGTAAAGGACTCCGGCAGATGCAGTTGAATATTTTTTTCCCTGGCCGCCCGGACAATTGAGGCCGCCAGCGGATGCTCGGATTCCTGTTCTGACGAGGCAGCCAGATATAAAATATCGCTGTCAACAAGTGAAGAATCGAGGCTGATAACATCTGTAACCTCCGGCTTCCCGCTGGTAAGAGTGCCGGTCTTATCAAAGGCCATCACCCGGACAGCCCCGGCCTGCTGCATGGCTTCGGCACTTTTGACCAGAATGCCAAGCTGGGCGCCCCGGCCGGTACCCACCATAATGGAAGTCGGCGTAGCAAGGCCCATGGCACAGGGGCAGGCAATAACCATCACCGAAATAAAAAATCTGAGCGAGGCAGAAAAGCCGGCATCCCCGACAAAATACCATAGCAATCCAGTCAGCAGGGCAAAAAGCATAACCGCCGGTACAAAATAATAGGAGATGCGGTCGGCCAGACGGGCAATGGGGGCCTTGGAGCCTTGGGCCGCCTGCACCAGGGCAACGATTTTAGCCAGCATGGTATTATCGCCGGTCTGTCCGGTTTTAATATGCAGGGTGCCATTGGTATTGAAAGTGCCGCCATAGACCAGATCCCCTGCCCTTTTGGTAACCGGAATCGATTCACCGGTAAGCATGGATTCATCAATGGCACCGCCCCCCTTGATTACTTGGCCGTCCACGGCAATTCGTTCACCTGGTTTGATAACCACAATATCGCCCTCGGCAAGTTCTGACACCGCCACCACCTTGAGCTGCCCATCCCGCAGGACGGTCGCCTGATCGGGAGCAAGTTCAATTAGCCGAGCAATGGCATCGGACATTTTTGATTTTGACTTTGCCTCCATATATTTTCCCAGGGAAATCAAGGCAATCAGTACGCCGGTGGACTCAAAATACAAATCCATGGCCTTGGCATGGGGGCTGATGCCCAGAAAAATCTCAATGCTGTTCCATAGCGAATAAATAAAGGCAGCTCCAGTACCCACCGCAATCAGGGAATCCATATTGGGATTTTTTCTGAGCAGGGCCGGAATGCCGATCAGATAAAAACGGCGGCCAAGCAGCATAATCGGCACTGCCAGCAGCAGCTGTACCGCTGCAAAGCTGGCCGGATGGTGATGGGGAGAGATTGTTTTGGGCAGGCTAAGACCCATCATTTCGCCCATGGCAATCAGAAAAAGCGGCACGGCAAAGATAAAGATTGAAATAAGTTCCCGCCCAAGCATTTTCAGCCGCATTTGCTCCTGATGCTTTTTCTGCTCAAACTCCGCCAGCGGATTAACCGAAATGGCGGAGCCGAAGCCAAGTTTTTCGATAGCAGCGTTAATATCCTGATAAGAACAAATGGCCGGGTCAAATTCGACCTCGGCACTGCCGCTGGCCAGGTTAACCTGAATACTGCTTACTCCCTTCTGCTTGCCGACTACCCTTTCAATACGGCTGGAGCAGGCGGCACAGTGCATCCCGGAAATATCCAGTTTTAATTTTTCTGAGGTGTTCATATTGGAGCCATAATAGTTGACTTTTAATCAAAACAGTTTAGCTTTGGCAAAAATTGTAGTTCAAACTTATAATTCAAACCGCGGAGACTGCAAATGAAAACTATCAAGATTAAAGGCATGAGCTGCCAGCACTGCACCAAATCGGTCAAGGAAGCCCTGGAAAAAATTGACGGAATAAGCCGGGCTGAGGTAAATCTGGAACGGGGAGAGGCCGCTTATGAGGGCGAGGTGCCGCCGCAGGTGCTGGCCGCTGCCATTGAGGCTATCGGCTTTGAGGTGGTTTAACCCAGCCGGTATTCCTTGATTTTGTTAAGCAGGGCTGGATAACTAAGCTCCAGCCTTCTTGCCGCCTTGCTTTTGTTGCCTCCGGCCTCATGCAGGGCTTTTTCAATGTAGCTCTTTTCAAGGCGTTTTTTTGCCTCTTTAAGTGAGCAGTTTTCTTCAGAAAATTTGATGACATTGCCGCCGTCCCTGTCGGCAGCGGGTCCCAGAATGATGTGTTCCGGCCCTATGATTTGCTCATCGGCGATGATTACTGCCCGCTGGATGGTGTTTTCAAGTTCCCGCACATTGCCCGGCCACGGATAGGCAAGCATCTTTTCCATGGCTTTTGCCTCAATCTCATCCACCTTTTTATTAAATCCGGCAGTAAATTTATCCAGAAAACCTTGGCACAAAACCGGAATATCCTCGGTGCGGCTGCGCAGGGCAGGCAGTTCAAGATGGATGACATTCAGCCGATAATACAGATCCTCCCTAAATCTTCCATCCCTTATCTCACTGGCAATATCACGGGAAGTAGCGGCCAGCACCCGGACATCTATGCTGATATTTGTATTTCCTCCCACCGGCCTTATTTCCTGCTCCTGCAAGACCCTTAATAATTTCACCTGCATATCGATGGGTAGTTCACCGATTTCATCCAGAAACAGGGTGCCGGAGTCGGCTGCCTCAAAGACCCCGCATTTTGTCCGGTCTGCTCCGGTAAAGGCCCCCCGGACATGACCAAAAAGCTCGTTTTCAATCAAACCTGCTGGAATACTGCCGCAATTGATCGCCTGAAAAGCCCGCTCAGCCCTCGCCGAACACTGGTGAATCCCCCTGGCCATCAGTTCCTTGCCGGTGCCGGATTCGCCGGTAATCAAGACCGGACTGTCATAGGCCGCCACCTTCCTGGCAAGCTGCACCAACTCGTCCATTTTCTTGCTGGCCCATAGCATCCGGCCAAAACCTGATTTGCCACGAACCTTTTTGATCTCTTCCTTCAAAATCCGGTTTTCTTTTCTAAGCCCTTCCCTTTCCTCAGCCTTTTTCAGGGCCAGCAGCACCTCATCCTTTTTGAACGGCTTGGAAATAAAGTCATAGGCTCCGGCCTTCATGGCAGAAATAGCCAGATCAATGCTGCCGTAGGCCGACATCATAATAATAGTCGGCATCTCATCCATACCGGCCAGGCTTTCCAGAACCTCGATGCCGTCCATCCCCGGCATCTTTACATCACATAAAACGAAATCAAAGCATCCGTTTCTTATGAGCTGAACGCCCTGCTGCGGCTCGCTGCTGACAGTAACATCGTAGCCGTTTTTGCCCAGCATGGCCGCCAGCATATGGAGCATATTTTCCTCATCATCAATGATTAACACCTGCGGCAAAGCTGCCGAAATATAGCTGGGCTTTTTCATAAACGGCCATTCCTGTTAAGTTGCGGGAAGTTTCAGACATTTTTCTAACAAGGCAGGATAAATCATTATGCCCAGGCTTTTCAAGCCCTTTCCCCCAAATAAGAAAGTACTTTTTTATTGTAAAACTTTGGTGTAAAACGGCGGTCGTTTCTTATTTTTCAATTCCATGGATATTTTATGTCAAGCAAACAAATAGTAAGCAGGCTCTACCGGGTCGTAAAAAGGTATAAATTAACCCTGCTGACCGCCATTACCTTTATGCTCCTGCTCTCGGTCTTTACCGGTATCCAGGCCGTGTTAATCCGTGACCTGATCGATGATATTTTCATTGCCAAAAATATCCTGATGCTCAAATTACTGCCGCTTATAGTTATTGTTGTTTTTACCTTAAAATCAGTATGTTACTATACATATCGTTTTCTGCTGGAGAAGGTTGGGCAATCCATTATCCGAGATATGAGAATCATGGTTTTTGAGCATATCCACCGGCAATCACTGTCATTTTTTGAACAAATGCCCACCGGCACCCTGATCTCCAGGATTATCTCGGATATAAACCTGATGCAGCAGGCGGTATCAAGGGCTCTGGTCGGTCTGCTAAGAGACCTTACCCAAACCTTTATCCTGCTCGGAGTGGTGTTTTATATGAACTGGCGGCTTGCTATGCTCACCTTTGTTATCATCCCCCTTGCCGCCTGGCCCATTATAAAATTTGGTAAAATTTTCAGGAAACTAAGCACCAAATCCCAGGAAGAGACCGCACAAATGTCCAACCTCTTGCATGAAACCATCACCGGCAGCCGGATTGTCAAGGCCTTTAGCCGTGAGGAATATGAAGGAGGCAGGTTCCGCATTCAGGTCGTTAGGTTGTTTCAGGTAATTATCCGGGAAGCAAGATACCGGAGTATGCAGCACCCGATGATGGAGATGATCGGCGGGCTGGCTGCGGCCCTGCTTATCTGGTTTGGCGGAAGACAAGTTATTTACGGGCAGACCACCCCCGGGGCCTTTTTTGCCTTTTTTACCGCCCTGATTGCCGCCTACGACCCGATTAAAAGGGTCAGCGAAATCAACTCCACCATCCAGCAGGGTCTGGCCTCGGCGGCCAGGGTCTTTAGCATTTTAGACATTGAACCAGAGATTTGTAATGCACCAGATGCGGCGGCATTGCCGAAATTTGGCCGCCTGATCCAGTTCAAATCTGTCAGCTTCAAATATGAGGATGATAATGAGGTCCTATCAAATATCAACCTGACCGTGCCTGCCGGTCAGACCTTGGCCATCGTTGGTGCAAGCGGCGGCGGCAAGACCACCCTGACCAACTTAATTCCCAGATTTCTGGATGTTAAAGAGGGAAACGGCAGCATTCTTATAGACGGCATTGACATAAGAAAGGTAAGTCTTGCCTCACTGCGCGGGCAAATTTCGCTGGTAACCCAGCAGACCATCCTGTTCAATGACACGGTAAGAAACAATATTGCTTACGGCAATCCCAAGGCAAATAATGACGAGATAAGAAAAGCTGCTCATGCCGCCCACGCCCTTAAATTTATTGAAAATCTTCCCGACGGTTTTTCTACCTGTATCGGCGAGGGCGGAGCCAGATTGTCCGGCGGTGAGCGGCAGCGGATTTCCATTGCCCGGGCAATCCTTAAAAACGCTCCCATCCTGATTCTGGATGAGGCAACCTCGGCCCTTGATACCGAATCGGAGCATGAGGTTCAGAAAGCCCTTGAAAATTTGATGAAAAATAAGACCACCCTGATTATCGCCCATCGATTATCCACCATCAAGAATGCCGACCGGATCATCGTGATTAAAAAAGGCCGGATCGTGGAAGAAGGCAGCCACCAGCAGCTACTTGACCGACATGGGGAATACGAACTCCTTTATAATATGCAGTATAGGTAAGAAACCAGCCATGAACAAGGAAAATATCAGCTCTTTTTTACTAAAGGCCGGGCTTTATAGTGCCGCCTTAACCTGTTTTTTTATTCCCCTGTCAACTTCCCTGCTGGCGGCCTTTTCCGGCCTGGCCTTTTTATTCTGGGTTTTGTCCGGACGCTGCTTAAACCTTAAGGCAATACTCGCCAAATATCCGCAGGCGGCTCTGGCCCTAATCCTGCTGGTGCTTTTCCTGCTGGGCCTTTTATATACCCCGGAAAACCTTGGCGAAGCCCTTGATAATCTTAAAAAATACCGGGAACTAATCTTTATGCTGATGGTCTTATCCCTTTTTCACGGCAAACCAAGAGAGGCAAGGCTGGCCCTGAACTGCTTTGCCGCCGGGCTGATGGTACTGATGCTCATCTCCTACCTGATTTTTTTTGGTTTTATGACCTCGATGCAGACCGCCGTGGGGGACTCTCATATCCATCATATCACCCACAGCTTTTTTATGGCGGTGCTGGCCTTTTGGTCGCTGCATAAATTTTCAGCGGGCAGTAAGTTCAGATACTTATGGCTGCCTGTATTCCTGCTGGCCTCGGCCAATCTTGCCCTGGTAACACCGGGCAGAACCGGGATGATGGTTTATGTTTTGTTAATTATTTTATATCTTTGGCAAAGGCTGTCTGCCAAAGTTTTTTTTCTGGCCGCCGCCTTTCTATGCCTGATCATGACCGGTATTTACTATAAGTCCGACAATGTATCCAGCCGCCTGCAAAAGGCGGTCAGCGAGGTGCAGAACTACCAGCCCGGCATAGCAAGAACATCCATGGGCATGCGTCTTGACTGGTATCAAAACAGTGTGGAGCTGATCCGGCAAAAACCGCTCCTTGGTCATGGTACCGGTTCCTTTGCCAAGGTGCAGGGGCAGATAATCAAGGGTACTTGGACGGCTCCCACCGATAATCCGCATAATGAATATCTGCTGATCGGGGTTCAGCTTGGGCTGGTTGGTCTTACGGTGTTTATGGCCGTCTTTTCGGCCCAGCTTTTCTGCTCTTTTAAGCTGCCGGAATATAACCGGAATATGTTGCAGGGCATGGTGATCAGCATGATGACCGGATGCCTGATGAACTCTTTTTTATTTGATTCAATGCAAGGGCATTTCTACGCCTTTATCACCGCCCTTTTATTTTCATCCGGTCAGGAATCGGGCTGATTCTTCTGCATCTTCCTTGCCTTAACCAGTTCCGCATATAAGGCCGTGGTTTGCTTGCACATATTGGTAGTGGTAAATTTTTCCAGCACCAGTTTTTGCCCATTCCGGCCATATTCAGCAAGGGTTTGCGGAGAGGCGGCCAAAAATTCCTCAATGGCCCGAGCCAGATCCTCTGCATCTGCCGGTTTTACCAGCCAGCCGGTCTTGCCCGGCAACACCGTTTCCAGACTGCCGCCATGGGCCGTGGCAATTACCGGTTTAGCCATGGCCATGGCCTCAACCGTTGTCCGGCCAAAGGCTTCCGGCTCCAGAGAAGAGGCGGAGACCACCACATCGGCCAGGGATAACGCCACCGGCATATCACGGGAATATCCCACAAACTTAACATATGGTTCAAGCGAATTTTCGGTGATAAGCTGTTCAAGTTCTTCAACCAGGCCGGGATTATCCGCTCTATCCCCCACCAGCACCGCCTGATAATTGCGGCCCCTGACCAAGACCAGGGCTTTTAGAAAATAATCATGTCCTTTCAATCTGGTAATCCTAGCGGGCAGCATAATCACCGGCCGCTGCTCATCAAGCTCCCACTTGACTTTCAGGCGGTCAATATCCTGCCGACTTACCCGCTCAGGATTAAAGACTTCGGTATCAACGCCCCGATAAATCAGCCTGATATTAACCTTGCCGTATTTCTGCCTTATATGCCTGCTGATGCCATCTGACACGGCAATAATCATATCGCCCCTGGTCATAATGGCACTATAGCCGTTTACCGAGTAAAAACCGTGGAAGGTGGTAACAATCAGCGGTCTTTGGCTGGCCGGTATCATTTTGCAGGCCAGAATCCCCGCCCAGGCAGGCATCCTTGACCGCAGGTGCAAGATGTTTACCCGCTCCCTTTGAATAAGCCTTTTCAGGGGCCATAAGTGCAATAACACCAAGGGAGATTTGGAACCCACCAGATATTTTATATGCCAACTGCCTTCCGCCTCTAGCTGCGGAACCAGACGCCCGCCGCCCGATACCACCAGTGAGCGGTGTCCCATTTTGCTGAGATAACGGCCCATCTCCAGGGTTCCCCGCTCAACCCCGCCGCCTTCAAGCTCCGGCAGAAGCTGCAGAACGGTTAACCGCTTGCCGCTTCGCTCCCTTTTCTGCTCCTGCAGAAGCCTGCGGTAAAGGGCAAGGGTCTTCTCACACATTTTTGCTGCAGTAAAATGTCTCTGCACCCTGGCCCGGCCGTTTTCGCCCAGCCTGATTCTCTGCTCCCGATTATCCAGGGCCTTTTTGATTGCCTCTGCTAATTCGGAAGGTTTGGCGGGCGGCACCAGATAACCGGTTTCCTGGTCAATTACCGTCTCCAAACTGCCGCCATGGGCAGTGGCAATAACCATTTTTTTCATGGCCATGGCCTCAATGGCAACCTTGCCGAAGGCCTCCGGCTGGGCAGCAGAGGCTGAAACCACCATATCAGCCAGCATCAGGGCAGCCGGCATATCCCCGCAGTAACCAGCCAATATCACCTTATTTTCCAACCCGTTGGCTGCTATTTTTTCCCTTAGTTTCCTGGTGTAAGGGGCATTTTCATTATTATCCCCCACGCAAAGGGCAAAAAACGGTTCATCCTTGATCAGGGCCAGGCTGTCAATAAAATCTGCCTGCCCTTTCAGGAAGGTAAGCCGCCCGGGCAGCATAATAACCGGCACCCCGGCCGGAATATGCCATCTATCACGCAGCCGTTCGATACGCTCCGGCTCAACCTTGTCCGGTGCAAACAGGTCTTCATCATAACCGCCGTGAATTACTTCTATTTTATTGGCATCGACCTGATAATTTTCCAGAATATGCTGCTTGATGGTCTCCGAAACAGCAATGACCCGTTCCCCCCTGGTCATAATGGTTGAATAAAAATTTACCGAATAAAAACCATGAAAACTGGTAATTAGGGCCGGACGCTTTTCCAACGGCAGAGACCGCCAGGCGAAAAAGGCAATCCAGGCCGGCAAACGGGAACGCAGATGAACAAGATCAACATCGGCCATCATTTTGGCCAGCGGCCGGATATATTTGATACATCTAAAACTTTTGCTTCCCACATGTCGGCAGGTAATATGGGTGCAGCCGGCCTTTTCCAGGGCAGGCACCATTCTGCCGCCGCCGGAAACCACTATTGAGCGATGCCCTTGACGGGCAAGATATGACGCATAATCAAGGGTTTCTCCCTCTACGCCGCCCTCTTCAAGTTCGGGCAGTATCTGCATCACGGTTAGTTTTTCTGACCCCATCTTCTTATTATTTCCTTGGCACAACGCCGGGATTCATTTAGTACAGGCCGATCGGGCGGCAAAACGCCGCCTTGGTGCCAGCCATGTTTCTTCCATTCGTCATAGGACAAAACCAGCTTATTTTCCGTCAGATGTCTCTCGCTTACTGCAAATTTTGAATTTTTCTTTTTCCACCTAACTGGCAAAAGCCCAACCTCACAACCTGCGGTCAGGGCCTCATAAATCATGGACATGGAGTCCGCCGTAACCCAAACCTTACTGCAGGCGGCGTATTTTTCTTCCACCCAGCCTGCCGGAGTATCCTGATAATTGTCAAACCGGCAGTTTGCAAAATTCCGGCTTAAATTTTCCAGCATCAAAACCGTGGTCTCAGGGGTTCTTGGGGAAGATGAAACGGACCAGTCGACCTCGTTTTCCCTGGTTATAATCTCCTTGACCGCCTGATTTACTGCTTCGTCATGCCAATAATGGCTGCTGTCCTTACCGCCAATCAGAATAAGCCCTGCCTTAGGGTTGTGGCTACCGCCTGATCTTGAGGTGTTGGGCGGGCCGATGGTATTGAAAAAACGTTTATTTTCCGGCATGCCGTCATGGCGAGGCACCAAACAAAGGTCAAACTGGTTTCTTAACAATAATGACGGCAGCATACAAACTACCGCCGGACAGCCATAGCTCTTTTTTAACTGCAGCAAGGGCAGATGCGTTCTCCGTCCGGTGCCGATCACCAAATCAGGGCCGGAGTACGCCGCTTTTTTTTGGGCCGTAACAATCAATCTTAAAAAAGCCCAGAGATCGGCAAGCGGCGGATTATCAGGCACCCGGATAAAATCCGCCCTGACCTCGGTAAAACTAGACAAGGCTTCAATAATGCCCCTGGTCTGTTTTTCATGCCCGGGCCTGCCGTCAAGCAGGGCCGTAACCCGCAGCCCTCTAACCTTACCTGTTTTCTCCCCCGCCTGCAAAACACAGCCTCCATGCAGCATCAGCCTAATTTCCAAGTATTTTCAATCACCCTGCTCCAAAAAAACTCCAAGCATCATAACACCCAATATTTTTTTGGCACACCTTTTTTCATGGCATCAAGGATGTTGGACTTGTTAGGTGCTGCACTCGTCCCATGATGTCAACAACAATTAAAAATCGACCAACTTTTTGTCTAAATCACCAACTTAAATTGGTTATTTTGAAATTTAGGTGGTAAAAACTGGTTTGTGTTCGCCAAATTCGGCTTACCCGTTAGCAAGTAAACGGAAAGCAGATTATTACTAAGCGAAGCGTAGTACCCGGAGTGCATGGTCTTTTCCTGTTGCTACATCTATAGGCAGTGATGGTGAAAGAATGCTGATTTTTGTCTCCAGCAAATGAGCCTTGATTTGGCAACTAGTAAGAATGCACCTTTTACGTAGAAAAACAAACAGTTATCAGTTATGGAGCTATATAGCTCCCTGCTTTATCCACAAATTCTAAGCAACAGGCAAACCAACTTTGTAAGACAATTGAAAACTTATTTCAACAAGCATTAGGCATTGAATCTCATTGGTATATCGAGAAAAACTTCAAAAATGGTATTTCTGGGCAACGCATAGCCAACTGCCGCCCATGGTTAAAGCTGCAAAAACGATAAAACGGCACTGGGAAGGAATTATACGCTGGCAGGAAAGTAAAATTAATAATGGATTACTGGAAGGGCTGAATTCTGTTGTACAGGCTGCCAAGAGAAAGGCGAGAGGATATAAACGCGAACATTTTAAGACAATCGTTTACTTGCTCACGGGTAAGCTGAATTTGGCAGGCATAAACCAGTTTTTACCCACCTGAATTTCAAAAGAACCGTCTTATTATACAATGCCATTTAACACATGCGTTATTTTTATATTTACCAACAAAATTGATACCCCGCCCAACCGAATGTAGGGGCGGATTCCATATCCGCCCTTCTAATTTCTCCATATCCACCCTTCGCCTACTGGTTTTCAATGGCACTAAAATTCAAAGCGGCATGAACGGTCATCATCGGAAAAATCAGGGCAATTAAAAAAATGTTGAATATTGGAATCATGCCGATTAAGGCCGGTAAAAATCCCAGCTTAAATGCTGCCCGGTTATGCCGTAAAAGCCAGTTTATTTTCCTGCCGAGTGTCCAGTTTCTTTGCGAAGCCGGATAATCTATAAGCATCAGGGCGGAGTAGTAGGTATATATGACCAGTACTGCTGCCGGGCCAATCAGCGGAATAAAACCGGCGGCCAGGGAGACGGCCGCAACCAGCACTCCAAAAAGTCCGATCTTGGCTCCTTCCGCCAAATCACGGCATACGCTTTGAACGGAAAAACCCTGTCCGGCGATGCGGTTTTTTAGTTTACATTCCACCGCCCTGCTTAAAAAGGCATAGCCGGGGGTGGTCAGACTAAAAGCCAGTAAAAATGCCAGATAAAAGGTTACAATCTGGGCAGTCAGATGAAAAAGAAAGCGGGTAAGCTGCCAGCCGCCGTATTTTACCCAGCCCCAGACCGATTCGGCAGGCGGCGGCGTAAGAAAGAAATCTCCGGTTAATTGTAAAATGAATTTAAGCCCGAAATGAAAGGCCAGCCAGGTAAGAAGGCAGGTAAGCATCGCCAGCAGAATCCCCCAGCCCAGCAGCGAGGCATGGCCCAGAAAAAACCTGACGGACTTAAAGAAAGATACCCATTCGGCTTGGCCTTGCCTGATAGTCGGTTCCATGTCCTATGAAGATGGCTTTACTGTTTTCTACGCTGCCGCTGATAACCGATAAACTGCCTGCATATCCCCCTGATTATTTGTGAATCCTTGCTGGTCAGGCGGATGCGGCTGAAAAATTTGCGGATGCTGGTCATCCAGTAACGGTGATTGGTCTCTTCCAGAAAATTTATCTCGGTCAGGGCTGCTTCCACATGACTATACATGCCTTCCAGTTCAAAACTAGAGGCAAGTTTGGGGCCTTTTGCTGACCTTTTCGGAGTATGAATCAGGTGATAATAAAGTTCATGGCAATGGATGGCAACCGCCTGGGCCAGGTTGAGCGAGGAAAAATCTGCCGTGGGAATGGATGAATTATAATGGCAGTATTTCAGTTCATCGTTGGTAAGGCCGGAATCTTCACGGCCAAAGAGAAAGGCCGTCCGGTTGGCGGCCAGATCCGGGCCGATCCGTTCGATAATGTCCCGTGGTGATTTTTCCGTACTGCGTTGCCTGCCGCTTCTGGCCGTGGTGCCGACAATGATGGAAAACCTGCCGACCGCCTCGGCCAGGCTATCATAATAGCTTATGCCCTCAACAATATGCCGGGCCTTATGGGTGGCCATTTTGGCCATGGCCGCCTGATCATAACCCTTAGATGAAACAACAATCAGTTCAGAAATGCCGAAATTACAGGCAATGCGGGCGGCCGCCCCAATATTTTCAGGATATTTGGGATGCACCATAACGATAGCAACCCCGCTTAGATCGGCAATCATCGGCGGCTCAGGTAAAAACAACTCCGTTCCCTGCCGCAGGAAAAGTCCAGAAGCAAGGGACGGAGAGATAACTAATTATTTACCGGTTTCGTCAAAAGAGATCTTGCTGATCTTTTCATATTCAGCAGTTTGCTTGTCAACACTGCTGCCCGGCATCAGCCTTTTTAAGAGCGGTACCACCCCGTGTTCCGACTTTTCAAACAGGGCCTCGGCCTCTTTCAGGGTAATCTGCCAGGCCGGAGCAAAACCTGGAGCCTTTTCAAACATCATATCAAGGGCAGTCTGATACAGAAAATACTGGCGTATTTCCTTGCGGCCCGGCTTTTGATTGAGAGACTGAACCGTGATCCGCAAATTATCCCGTTCCTGCTTTAATTGATCCAGTTCCTTCTTTCTTCTCTCGTTTTCGGAAGAATCAATTTCGAGCTTGGTATGCAGATGGGTTCTTAGTCTTTCAACTTCCTTGCTTAGTTCCCTGCGTCTTAAAAATCCACGAACGTAGATGATCACGCAAAAAACTATTCCCAAGGCCAATCCTTTCGCAAATGGGTTTGAGATAACAGTCATAAACCAGCTAGTTTCTTCCATGCCTTTTCCTCCAAGTTATTGACGACTTCTTCCTAAAACCATCCTAAAACCACCATGCCTGAACTTAATGCTAATTCCCGCCTCAAGTCAAGCACCAAATTATAAATTTATACAAGGTGTTAATCACTGCCGCCATGCTTTGCCTGATTTATTTTGGCCGGAACAAAATTCAGCCTGCGCAGGTTTTGATCAACACGCACCAGCCTGACCATGATTAAATCGCCAATCTGATAGGTTTTTTTGCCTGTATCACCGATTAAACGGTAATTTTTACGGTCGTGAATATAATAGTCATCGGCAAGCTCTGCAAGACCGATGGAGCCGCTGACCATCGGAGAGATCAGCTCCAGAAACAGGGCGGAATCCGAGACCCCGGAGATAACCGCCTCAAAGATGTCTCCCACATATTTTTTCATAAAGGCGGTTTTCAGCCGTTCATGGATGTCCCGCTCCGCTTCAATGGCCCTTCTTTCCCGGGCCGAGAGCAGCCGTCCGGCCTCTGCCATATTGCCGGAATCCTGCCGGCCTGTTTTTTTGCCCTTCTTGACGGCCTGCATCAAGGCCCGGTGAACCAGCAGATCGGGATAGCGTCTGATCGGCGAGGTAAAATGGGTGTAATTTGCGGCGGCCAGACCGAAATGACCAGGATTTTCCGGGGAATATTTTGCCTGCTGCATGGTGCGGAGCAGCAGGCTGTTAAAGATATATTCCTGCGGGGTTCCCTTGATTTTGTCAAGGATTTCAGCAAACCAGGCCGGACTAATCTCGGCTTGGGGGAGTTTTAACCCCATGCTTTTAGCAAACACCGAAAATTCTTCTATTTTTTCAGGAGCAGGCCGCTCATGTATTCGAAAAAGTGCTTTAGTTTCAGTTTCGATAAGCAAACTAGCCGCCGCCTCATTTGCGGCCAGCATAAATTCCTCGATAAGCTGGTGGGCAAAGGTTCGCTTGCCGCGTTCAATCGAGACAATCCGGCCATTCTGATCAAGGCGGATATCCGGCTCGGGAAGATTAAAGCCGATGGCCCCCCGTTCAATTCGTCTGGCCATAAGCTGCCCTGCCAGTTCCACCGCCCATTTCAGCGGGGTCAGAAACGGTTTGTGCTTTCTCCTAAGCTCTGGATTCTTGTCAACGGCAATCTGCTGAACGGTCTGATAGGTGAAGCGGTGATGACTTTTAATCACCGATTTGCAGAATTTTTTCCTGACCAAATGACCCTGCCGGTCAAAGTCAAGAATGGCGGTGAAGGCCAGCCGGTCGGCATTCGGCACCAGGCTGCACAAATCGTTGGATAATCTCTCCGGCAGCATGGGAATAACCCGCCCGGGAAAATAAACCGAGGTCCCCCTTTGATATGCATCCTGGTCAAGGGCGGTGCCGGGTCTAACAAAATGGCTGACATCGGCAATGGAAACATGCAGCCTGAAACCCTTTCTGGTCTTGGTAACACATACGGCATCATCAAAATCTTTCGCATCCTCGCCGTCTATGGTGATATGGAGAAGCTCCCGTAAATCCTCGCGGCCCCTGCGGGTAATCTTATCGGTAAAACCTGCTGCCTCGGTAAGGGCTGCCTTGCTGAATTTAACCGGAAGCTCAAATTTTTCTGCGGTTAATTGCATCTGCACATCCACCAGGTCTGGCGAACCGAGGACCTTTTTTATTTTCCCCTGATGATAATTGCTGCGGCCGGCCCTGGTTACTGCGGCAATCACCGCATCTCCTTCCTTTAGTTTTTTGGGAATTTTTTTACCGATGTCAATGACAAAGGGGCAGCGGCAATCTTCGGGAAAGATCAGATTGCGGCCCTTTTCGGCCCGGAAGAAACCGACCAATCTGTCGGAGGCCCGCTGCAAAACCGCCAGAATACGGCCAGACAGCCGCTGGTCTCTTTTTGATTTGGCAATAGTAACCAGCACCTTATCGCCATGTTCCGCATCGGCAAGACCGGATTTGGCAACAAAGACATCTTTTTGCGGAGCCGGGCCGGTTTCGGCCTCAAGACCGGTAACAAAACCGAAACCCTTGAGATTTTTTTCAAGTTTTCCGGTAAAAATATTTTGGCGGCCAGCCAGCGAAAAACGCCCCTTGCCGTTTTTATGCAACAGCCCGGTCTCAGCCAGAAAATAAAGCTCCCCGGCAATTACTTCCCGCTCTTTTTTGGGCAAAGCCGCCTTTTTGATCAGCTCCTCAATGGTCAAGGGACATCCCGATTGATACAGGCAGGTTATGATTTCCTGATGAAACCTGCCTGACGGCCTGTTTCCGGCGGCTTTACGGCCTGATTTTGCAGAATAATTTTTTCCGTGTTTTTTTATCTTTGTCATGTAAAATGAATTTGTGTGGTTGAATTTTTTATAGCCTCACCTCGGCCCGAATCATAGCCCGAATAACGGGAAAAAGAAACAGCCGGGTTAATTTTTCACGAGGCCGCTTTAAGCAAGGTGAAACTTATGCAGCATATTCCCTTTGATCTGGACTTATACGAAAGCCGGATGATCGAACTTTTTGACTCTGCCCCTGAGCAGGAGGTATTTTGGCGGGCCCTTGATTTTGCAATCAAGGCCCATGATGATCAGTGGCGGAAATCCGGCGATGCCTACATTCTGCACCCTTGTTCGGTGGCCAAAATCCTGATTGAGGAGATGGACGTTGGTCATCCGGAAATCCTGGCCGCCGCTCTTTTGCATGACACCATTGAAGATGTGGAAGAAGTTACCGGCGAGCTGGTCGGCGAGTTGTTCGGCAGCTATGTCCGGGCCATCGTGGAGGGCTGCACCAAGGTAACCCATGTTTCCGGCGATAAACAAAGAAGGGTCAAGCTGGTACACCGGAAGATTTTTTCCGGCGCCGCCTCAAGGCCGGAGGTTATGCTGGTCAAACTTGCCGACCGGTTGCATAATCTCCGTACTCTCCACGCCATGCCCGAGCGGAAGCGGCAGCGGATAGCCCAGGAAACCATCGATATTTATGCTCCCCTTGCCGCCGTTTTCGGCCTGTTTGAAATGAAAAGAGAGATGTATAATCTGGCCCTGCATTTCAAGTATCCCCGCCAAGGCAGGAAACTTGCCTCTCATATCCGGCATTTATCAAGCTCCCCGGCGGCGCGGGAAATTGCCGGAGAGCTGAAGGAGCAGGCCCTGAGTGAGGGGCTGAAATGCACGGTTCAGATCCGTACCAAGGGACTTTGGGCGTATTATGATGCGGCCAACCGTATCCTGCTCAAGTGTATCGACACCCCGATTGAATTCCTCATTGTGGTCGATGATGTGCCGTCCTGTTACCGGGCGCTCGGCATGATAAATCAAACCTTTAGGCCGATACCGCGTTCCATCAGGGATTTTATCGCCAATCCCAAACCGACCGGTTATCAGGGGCTTCATGCCAGAGCCGTGATCGGCAGGGAGAGGTTTTTATTCAAAATCCGCACCGCGGAAATGGCCAGACGGGCCCAGCGGGGCATCTTCGGCAACTGGGATGCAAAAAGCAGCAAGCGGGTGCCGTTTATCAATGAAATCAAGGAGATGTTCGATGTGCTTGGTTCCGATGAATCGGTATCCTATCGGGATGTTATCGCCGCTTCCGGCAAGAAGGAAATCTACACCTACACCCCGCAGGGCGACCTGATCTGCCTGCCCATCGGCTCCAATGTGCTTGATTTTGCCTTTAAGGTGCATACCCTGATCGGTACGCAATGCAAGGGGGCCGTAATCAGGAATAAAAGGGTTGAGGCCGGACATGTCCTTCACGATGGCGATATGGTCAGAATTATCAGGAATGACCAGCCGGTACGCTTTGAAAAGGAGATGCTGGGAAAATGCAAGAACCATAAAACCAGGGCCGAACTCTCCAAAATCTTCCGTATCCGCCGCCGCAAGGTGCTTTTGGGAGCGGGAAGCTCTATTTTGAGGCAGGAAAGCCTGCGTTACGGGGTTCCCTTTGATCTCCTTGAGTCCGGGAGCGGCGGGGTTTTGCTGAAAAAATTCGGAGCCGCTGATTTTGAGGACTTATGTATCCGGATCGGCGAGGGCAGAATCAGGCTGTATAAGATTTTTGAATTTATCAAAAACGAGCTTTTTGATGAGAATCTGCCGCTTTACCCGCCGACCGGAGTTTTTAACAAAATTTTGCTGGACACCATCGATCCGGTCAGCGTCAAACTTTCCTCATGCTGCAGACCGAATCCGGCAGCCAAAGATAATTGTACCTTGTTCACCCCCGACGGTTTGTCAGTGCATAATAAGAAATGTAAGCGGCTTGGGGAGATAAATTTCCGCCGGGATGATGCCGCCGATGTTTACTGGAATCATAAGGAAACCAGAATCAGGAAGGTGCAGACCATGAAGGTCTTCAGGGTTACCCGCAAGCAGTTGCTGCTAAGTGTCGGCCGGGC
>PDQP01000036.1 GCA_002747805.1 Deltaproteobacteria bacterium | reverse complement strand
GCAAAGCGGACATTGGCATTTTTCGGCTCATTGCCAAGCAGTTTCCTGATCGGTTTTACCGCCGATTCATCACCAATATCCCCCAGCACATTCAGGGTGTGGATAAGAAAATCAGGGTCATCATTTTTAAGATTATCAATCAGGAAGGGGACTGCCTTGGGGCCGATGGCCGCCAGCTCCTTTTTGGCATAAGTCCTCATATGGGCGTAATGCGAACGCAGGGTATCGTTAAGTTTACTTAAAGAGACCTGATCCTGCACCTCGGCAAAGATGGAAAGAATCATAAAATCAATCTCATTATCTGTACCCATCCGCTCGGCCAGACGGTGCATGGCGGTCGGCGTGCCAACCTGTCCCAGCGACTGCACGGCAGCAAAAATCAGCTCACGGTTGGCCGAATAGAGATAATCGGTCAGGGCGTTGGTAGCCAGCGGGTCTGCAACCTGCCCCAAGGTTTTGACAATGAGCATAATCAGGGCCTCATCATCGGTAGCGGCAAGTATTTCCAGCAATGCGGGGACCGCCTCATCAAAATGAAGTTCGCCCACCACACTGATCAAATGGGTTTTATCCCTGATTTTCGGCTCTTTAAGAAAGGTAACCAGTAATTCCGGGTAGGCCATAAGGTTAGACAGCATGGTTTCCCTGACAATGGGCAGTTCATCGGTTACCTCCTGATGCTCGTTTAACAAATACAGAAGCAGCGGCGTGGAAAAAGAGGCATCTCCCCGTGAAAGCTCGTAAATCAGCCGGTTTTGGGTCTGCTTGTCAACCCGCCCCAGATGCGAAAGCACGATTTGGGCCTTCATCGAGTCGCCCGTTTTGATATTATCCTGAATTTCAGCAATCATGTCCTGCACATTCAATTCTGTCATGGTTTCTACCCGCTTAAAATCATTTTTTTTCTTGCAAGTTTATCAGCATCTGGGAACCTTGAATAATTAGAGATTTCAATCAAATTCGAGGCACAGGAGAAAATTTACCGCAGGCATATACTTAATATTCCAAGGATAAATTTTCTACTGTAACGAAGAAGTTGGAAGAAATATCAATTATTCAAGGTTCCCGCCAGGTTATGGCAGCCAGCTTCCCCCTATCCTCTTTATCACATTAAAGCCGCCGGACAAAACAAGATTATTGGTTCTGCCGTGATGGTCAAGGATTCTCTGCATTTCATATGAACGGGAACCGGCATTACAAAAAATTATCATGGTCTTGTCGGTCGGCAGCTCTGCCCAGCGGTCTCTAAGCTGTTCATAGGGCATGGCACGCCATAAATCCTTACCGAATTTATCGGCAAAGGGCCTTACCTGAACCGGATGACGAACATCCAGCACCACCCAGTCAGGATGAGAAGACGGATCTTCCATCCACTGATAGAAGACATCCATATCAATCTTTCTCATCAGACCATCACAGATATTGCTCGCCACATAGGCAGCGGCGTTGATCGAGTCTATCGCCGCAGAAAATGGCGGGGCGTAGGCCATCTCCAGATTGGCAAAATCCTCAATTACCGCACCATTGGCAATGCTGACCGCCGCCGCATCAATGCGTGCCGAAATGCCGTCATTCATGGGGCCTATGCCCTGAAAACCAAGCACCCTTCTGGTGCGTTTATCAAAGACCAGCTCAAAACAGGCAACCTCCTGGCCCGGAAAGAAATGTGCCCGATCCGCCGGAGAGGTAAGGGATACATCGGCATCAAAGCCTTCGGCCAGGGCTGCCTCCAGACTAAGGCCCGCCGCCCCGATACACATATCAAAGCCCTTCATAATAAAGGCGCCAACCGCTCCCTTAAAAACCGTGGGAATACCGGCCATATTATCACCGGCAACCCGGCCCTCCTTGTTGGCAAGGGAGCCAAGCGGGGCAAAGAACCTTCTGCCGCTGACCAGATGCGGGATTTCCACACAATCCCCGGCTGCATAGATATTTGGATCAGAGGTCTGCATCCTCTGATTGACCACTATGGCACCCATGGCAGAGACATTAAGGCCGGCCTCTTTCGCCAGTTCTGAACGGGGGCGGACTCCGGCGGCCATAATGACCATATCGGCCTCAATGGTTCGCTTACTGGTTTTAAGACCGGTTACCACGCCATTTTTGCCAAGAATTTCAACCGCACCTTCCCCCAAAAACAGGTTTACCTGATGATCACGGAGATGTTTAGCCAGAATGGCCGCCATCGGCCAGTTAACGATTCTGGGCAATAGCTGATCCATAAATTCAACAATCGAGGTTTCAAGCCCCCATAAATCGGCAAAGGCCTCGGCCATTTCAATCCCGATGGCCCCGCCGCCGATCACCACCACCTTGCCGACCTTGCCCTTAGCCACCCGATCCTTGATTTCGATGGCCTTATGCAGGTCGCTAATGGTAAAAACCCCGTCCAGATCGGTGCCGGCAATGGGCAGAACCAGAGGGCTGCTGCCGGTTGCCAGAAGCAGTTTATCATAATCAAGCTTTTGTTTTTCTCCAGTCTCAACCTGCTGAACTTCAACATTTTTTTCCTGACGGTTAATGGCTGTGGCCCTGGTTGAAGTCAAGACTTTCACCCCCTTGGCCTGCCTGAAGAAAAATTCATCACGCAGCATATGAAAATTGGTTGACCGCAGTTCCTTTTCATCTGCAACATCGCCGGAAACATAATACGGTATGCCGCATCCCCCATATGAAACCAGACTGTCCTGATCGATAATGGTTACCTCGGCATAGGGATTTACCCGCATGATTCTGCTGGCAGCCTTTGGCCCGGCTGCAACCCCGCCGATGATTAAAATTTTCTCTTTCATTTAATCCTCCGTAAAATTATTAACAAACAGGATTATATGTACATGCAGGGTTCATTTTTTCAATATTTTTTTTTGCAGCCGCCCACCCCTATCGTGGCAGGTTAATGGTGAAAGTAGTGCCTTCATTTTCCCTGCTGACCACGGTAATTTCTCCGTGGTGCAGGTCAATGATATTCTTGGTGATGGCAAGCCCCAGGCCGGTTCCCTTTGATTTATCGGTGTAGAAGGGGGTAAAGATTTTCTCCAGTTTTTCCTCGGCCATGCCTACGCCGCTGTCACTGACCATAATTTTTACGCCCAAGCCGTCCATCTCGGTAACAACCCGGATTTTGCCGCCTTCATTAACCGCCTGCAAGGCGTTGATCAGGATATTGAGCAAGGCCCGGTAAAACTGCTCCTTGTCCAGATTGATCGGCTGCAGCCTGGGGCAAAGCTCGGCAGACACCTCAATTTTACGCTCCTTGGCCTGAGATGAAATAAAAACCAGGGCCTTGTTTACCATCTCATTAACATCGCCCCTGGTAAATTTGGCCTCCTGCGGTCTGGCAAAGTCCAGAAATTCCACCACAATATTATTTAATCTTTTGGTTTCATTAACAATAATATCAGATAAATGGGTGTTTTCCGGTGAAATCCTGCCAAGTCTCTTACCCAGAATTTCCGCCGTGCTTCTAACAATGCCCAGCGGCGATTTAATTTCATGGGATACGGTCGCCACCATAGTACCAAGATGAGCTAGTCTCTTGCTTTGATTAAGTTTTTCTTCAAGATTTAGCCGCTCAAGGGCCTTTTCCTCCATTTTTTTTCCAGCAATCGACACAATCACCGTCAGCACCATAAAAAGCATGGTCATCACCGCCGCTGAGACCATGATGATATTTCTTTGCAAGGCAACAATGGCACCATATTCACTAGACAAATCCTGAGTAATTTCAATTACTCCCATAATAATATCGCCGCTTTTGCCATCGGCCTTGACCTGCCTGAAGGGAATACAGGTCTTGAGCTTGCAGCCCATTTCATTACGGCCCGGTATCAGGCTTTGCAGCCGCCCCGGGTAAATAAATTTGGAATTTGACTGCCCGTCAAGGGCTTTCAGATAGCTGACGCCGCCCAGATCTTCCTTACCCACCAGTTCCGCAACCGTGGAATAGGAAATAATATTTTTCTTTGAATCATAGATAGTTACCGAATCTATTTTCAGGCCGTGGATGATGCCGCGGATAATCTTGTCCAGTTGTTCAAACTGCTCGGCATTGCTAAGGGCTATGCCGCCGTAACGAATCACCGCCTCGATAACAAAACGCCGGAATACCTGCTGATTCAAGTTTTCTGCCAGCAAGAGTGAATACTCCTCACTCTGCTCCAGCATAACCTTTCTGGTATGATCCGAGATAATCCAGGAAAGAACAAGGGTAAAGACCAGAATTACGCCGATACTGGAAAAGGAAAAATATTTAAGCAGCCTAAAAGATTTAAGGCCCGAATCAAGCTCTTTTTTTTTCACCGATTCAACCTAAAAAAAATGGCTATTTGATTCGTAAAACCAAATAGCCATATCAATATTCTCGGCCTTTAGTCCCCCGGCAAAATCAGGAAAAACTAATTGGCCTTTTTACGTAAATAAGCAGGAATTTCAAGGAGTTTATCATCTTTCCATCTATCCTGCACCGACTTTGAATGACTGGAGCCGATCCCATCGCCAAGATTTTCAAAAGAGGTAAAATCCGGCCTGGGCATCTTGGCAATTCCGTCATAATTATTATTGGGGCGGGCCGGAATAACGGACACGGGGGGATCATTCTGCCTATCTGACTGACTTAACTTCTGCAAATCTCCCCTTCGGGAAATGGAATCACTTTTCTGTAAAATATCCCCCACTCCGGTAGCAATGACCGTTACCTGCAGCTCATCGCCCAAATTATCATCATAAACGCAGCCAAGCACCACAATGGCATCATCATCAACCTGTTCCTGAATAAGGTTACTGGCCGCCGCATACTCCGGCAGACAAAGGGTCTCCTTGGATGCGGAAATATTGATCAGCAGCCCCTTGGCCCCGCTGATGCCGACATCTTCCAGAAGCTGGTTGTCAATGGCCTTTTTCGCCGCTTCAACCGACCGGTCTTCGCCGGAAGCAGAACCGATTCCCATAATGGCCGGTCCCACCTCCTTCATCACCCGCCGCAGATCAGCAAAGTCGGCATTGATAATGCCCGGAACATTGATCAGATCCGAAATCCCCTTCACCGCCTGCAAAAGCACGCTGTCCGCCATCCTCAGCATCTCGTCCAGCTTGGAATTTTTCTGCATCATGGTCAGCAGCCGATCATTGGGAACGGTGATAATGCTGTCAACATGCTTACGCAATTCCTGCCAGCCTGCCTCGGCATATTTGGTTCTCAGCTTACCTTCAAAGCCAAAGGGCTTGTTGACCACGGCAACGGTCAAGGCCCCCAGCTCCCGGGCCACCTTGGCTACCACCGGGGCCGCTCCAGTGCCGGTGCCGCCGCCCAGTCCGGCAGTAACAAAAACCATATCGGCACCAATCAGGGCATCCTTGATCTCCTCGATTGATTCATGGGCTGACTGACTACCGATTTCAGGGTCGGCCCCGGCCCCTAATCCCTTGGTTATATTGGGACCAAGCTGCAGCTTTACATCCGCAAGGGATAATTTAATTGCCTGTTTATCCGTATTGGCAGCTATGAAATCCACACACTTGAGTCCGCCGCTGATCATGGTGTTAATGGCATTGCCGCCGCCGCCGCCTACCCCGACCACCTTGATTTTGGCCGCTGCCTCTTCTTCTGCCATCCTAAAAGATTCCACCGTTACCTCTCAAAGTTAATTTACGACCAATGAAAAACCCTCTCTGCCGACACCGCATCCTATCTTTTTATCCAGCCCATAATCCGGTCAAAAAATGACTTTTCCCTGACAATACCATGAACATTATGTTTGCTGCCATAAATAGTCAAACCGGCTGCGGTAGTAAAGCCAGGATTTTTCAACTTATCAATATCTCCTGAGATATTAACAGGATAACCAATTCTCACCGGCAATTCAAACATTTCCTCGGCAAGTTCCACCAGATTCGCCAGCAGGGCCGTACCGCCGGTAATCACCAGTCCGCCCTTGATACAGCTCTTATTGCCGGAAACCACCAATTCCTTATTGACCATTTTAAGGATCTCGACCACCCTGGCATTGATAATCTCAACCAGCAGCCTCTGGGTAATCGGCGTCGGCTCACGGTGTCCCACGGTAGGGACATCCACCACCAGATTGGGTTTGATTGTATCAGGCAAGGCATTACCATAATCCCTTTTCAATCTTTCTGCATCCTGCATGGTGGTTCTAAAACTCTCGGCCAAATCAAAGGTCAGATAATGTCCGCCGATGGCAAATTCGCAAGTATGCCTGATGGTGCCATCGTAAAAAACAGCCAGATCGGTGGTGCCGCCGCCGATGTCCAGCAGGGCCACCCCAAGCTCCAGTTCGTCATCACTCAAGGCCGCTTCCGCCGAGGCAATGGACTCCAGGGCAAAACCGGCAACCTCAAGGCCGGCCATGTTACAGCAGGTATAAAGGTTGTCAACCGCATTCTTGTCAGCAGTAACCATATGCACATTGGTAGCCAGCCGCACGCCGGTCATACCGACCGCATTCTGGATTCCGGTATGATCATCAACCATGTACTCCTGCGGCATCACGTGAATAACCTGCTGATTTTCAGATATTTTTACGGTGCTGGCCGCAGTAATAACATCATTTATATCATCCGGCCCGATCTTTCGGTTGTTTAACACAATAATTCCGGGAGAATTAAAACCCTTGATATGATCACCGGCAATGCCGACATAGACCTGACAAAGCTCACAGTCTGCATCCTCCCTGGCCATCCTGACCGCCTCTCTGATCGCCTTGACCGTGGATTCAATATTAACCACCACCCCTTTTTTGATACCGAGCGAGGCCGCCGTGCCAACGCCGATCACCTCTACCCCGTCCTCGCGGGCCTCTCCAACCACACAGCAAATCTTGGTCGTGCCGATGTCAAGTCCTACCACCAGCTCTCCGGGTTTTCTCAATTCTTCAAAGGATCTATCCAGAATTTCATTTTCTTCAGCCGACTGCCCGGCACCTTCATTTTCTAAAAATTCCTCATATTCATCTTGCTTGTCTTTTTCTTCAATCATTTCAACCTCGCCAAACCAATAAACTTAAAACCGCCAGGGACAGCCGCCGCCGGCATTTTCATTTACAACCTAAAATCATACGGCATCAGGAAGCGTCTGATTACGAAAATAAGACGGAATTTCAATATTATCATTATCGGCCTTATCCCGGCCCGCTTCCAGATTGTCCGCATTAGCCTGTGCCTGTTCATCAGACAGGGAAAAGGCATCCTGACCGCTTCCCTGATAAGATCTGGATAAATCCATCAAGCTGGAAATAGTGTTTCTTTTCTGTGAGTTATCACCGACACCGGTGGCAATAACCGTGATCTGCATCTCATCACCCAGCTCATCATCATACACGCAGCCAGGCACCACCCTGGCCTCATCGTCAATCTGCTCCTGAACAAGGTTTAAGGCCGCGGCATACTCCGGCAGGGAAAGGCTCTCCCGCGAAGCAGAAACATTGATCAGCAGCCCCCTGGCTCCGCTGATACCGACATCTTCCAATAGCTGGTTATCAATGGCCCTTTTCGCCGCTTCAACGGCCCGGTCTTCTCCGGCAGCAATGGCGGTTCCCATAATCGCCGGCCCTACCTCCTGCATGACCGTCCGCAGATCGGCAAAGTCGGCATTGATGATACCCGGAACATTGATAATATCCGAAATCCCTTTAACCGCCTGCAAAAGCACGCTGTCGGCCATGCCCATAGCATTATCAAACTTTGATTTCGGCATCATGGTCAGCAGGCGGTCATTGGCAACCGTGATAATGCTGTCGATATGTTTACGCAGTTCCTGCCAGCCCGCCTCGGCATATTTTTTCTTTAGCTTGCCCTCAAAAGAAAAGGGCTTACTGACCACGGCCACCGTCAGAATGCCAAGCTCCTTGGCGGTCTTGGCCACCACCGGAGCCGCTCCCGTCCCGGTGCCGCCGCCCAGTCCGGCGGCAACAAAAACCATATCGGCACCCAGCAGGGATTCCCTGATTTCCTCAATTGATTCATGGGCGGCCAGAAAACCGACCTCAGGATTGGAACCGGCCCCAAGCCCCTTGGTTACGCCGGGGCCAATCTGCAGACAAATATCCGCCCTTGACTGGGCAAGGGCCTGTTTATCCGTGTTGGCGGCAATAAATTCCACACATTGCAGTCCGCTCTTGACCATGGTATTAACTGCATTGCCGCCGCCGCCGCCGACCCCGAACACCTTAATCCGGGCCACCGGCTTTTCATCTGCTATCCTGAAAGACATTATCATCACCTCTTAAAATCAAATAGTTAAGACCGGCTTAAAACAGAAATCATCAAGCAGCCTGCAGAAAAAAAATGTCTATATTTTTTATTCATCCGCCAAGTCCGTTAATCATCTGGCTAATAACACCGATACCCGTCTTTCATAACAGTTCATACAAATACTGCCCACATCGTCAATTTTTACGCCTTTGCCATGTTTTTTATACAGAACGCCAAGCAAGGTCAGCAAGTTTTTATACTGACCCTTAATCCTGTCAATGCCGAGGTAAATCGGAAACGGATAATCCACCAAATACATAACCAGCCGCTGTTTATCTATAACATGCAATTCCGAAACATTTTGCCGAGGCAGATAAGGGCTGTTGCGCCGCACTTGCTTCAAAAGAGTTAATAGGGCCTTTTTCACTTCATGGCTTGCTTCCAGTTCGGCTGCCGATTTAATGCCGGTAATAACCGGCAAATCAAGGTCATCATCTTCCCCGGCCTCGGCAAAGGGCTGACCGCTTGCAGAAAGATAATACATCCGGGTATGATCCTGCTCGCCAAAGACTATCAAGGCTTCAGGGGTATGTTCCTCAATGGAAACCAGCAGGGCGTCCGGCCACCTTTTTTTGACCCTTGCCGAATAAACCCATGATTTTTCCTTGATTTTTTCTGCCAAATCATCGGCATCAATATCAAATAAACTGGTTTTATGATCAACTCCCAGCGTGCGGCGTATTTCCGAGCGGTTGGTAAAATTGCACCCTGAGATTTTGACTTCTGCAAGCCTGAAATAATCAAGACCGGACAACATATCCAAACCTGCCTGCCACCCTCCAGCCTGACGAAAAACTGCGGCCAGCACAATAACCGCCAGCAAAGCAGGTAATGCCCTAAAAAGATGCCGTAATTTGCGGCCTGACTTACTCTTAATACTTGAATTTCTGCCCCCGGAGCCAGCAGGCCCCAGCCCATTTTTATAACCGTAAGCCTTGCCTGAACCAGGAGCAAAATTTCTGACAGGCCCGGCAAGATTCCTGCCCGGATTATATGGCCCGTTCAACCGCCTGTTCTTCTTTTTTCCTGCAAAAATCATATAAAATGTTCTCGTAAAAAAGTAACTAACTCCGTTCAGATGGACTTTGGAAAAACTTCGCTATACTAGGCCTAGAGTTGCGGTCGGTGCTACAGCAGTACATGTAGTACGGTGTAGTGCCGACCAAAACCCTAGGCGAAGTAGAGCGGAGTTTTGGCAAGTCCATCATATAAACCTGACCTCCGGCTCCAAGCTGACCCCGCTGTTATACTCAACTTCCTTTTGCACAATTTCCATCAGGCGAACCACATCCTCCGAACTTGCCTGGCCCGCATTAACCAAAAAATTGGCATGTTTTTTGGAAATCATGGCATCGCCTACCCTGAAACCCTTAAGACCGCAGACATCAATCAGCCGCCCGGCACTGTCTCCCTGCGGATTTTTGAAAAAGGAACCGGCACTGGGCATACCATACGGCTGCCGCCCCTGTCTCTTTCTGATCAATTTAACACAACGCTCCCTGATCATTGCCGGATCATCCGGGCGGCAGGCAAACCAGGCCCTTGCAATAACTGCCATGCCCATATCACTCCAATTATCAAGGCGCCGGTAGCTGTATCGAAGCTCGTCCTGGTCATAATATGCAGTTTTTTCGGGAGTTATCACCTCAATTCCGGTCAATATATCGGCTATATGGCCGCCGAAGGCTCCGGCATTCATAAAAACCGCCCCGCCGACCGACCCGGGAATACCAAACAGAAATTCGCCGCCGCCCAGCCCCTGCTGCTGACACCATTTGATAAACTTGGTCAGACAACATCCGGCTCCAGCCTCTATCAACCGGCCTTTTACAGACATTTGCTTAAAACTGCCGCCGAGAATCAGGATGATGCCGGGAAAACCACGGTCTGGCACCAGCAGGTTGGAACCCCGGCCGATTACCCGCCAAGCAAGATTATTTGCCTTAACCAGATTAAGAAGCCAACTGACCTCCTCAGTGTTTTCCGCAGATACCACCACATCCGCCTTCCCGCCGATATGAAAGGTGTTGTAATCTTTCAGCGAACGGTTAAAAGATGCCCGATCTCCGAATTTATCTGCTATCTGTTTGTATAAACTATTCATTTTGCTTATTTAACAGATTTTATCTTTTAACAGGGCAAGCAGTCTCTCGCCAGCCTGAACAATATTTCCAGCCCCAAGGGTAAGAACCAGATCACCCTTTTGCAAATAAGGCAGTAGTTCATCGGCCAGAGTGGTTACATCATCAAAGAACAGGGCGTATCTCTGGCCGTGCAGCTTGATATGCTCCAGTAAATCCCGACCGGAAGCCCCGTCTATGGGAGCCTCGCCGGCGGCATACACCTCGGTTAGGACCAGCACATCGGCCTGATGAAAGCTGTCCTGAAATTCCTCAAACAAGGCCCTGGTTCTCGAATAGCGGTGGGGCTGAAACAAAACCACCAACCTGGTTTCCGGCCATGCCTCCCTGACCGCCGAAATTGTCGCCCGAATCTCGGTGGGGTGATGGCCGTAATCATCCACCACCATTATATCGAGGCATTTCCCCTTTAGCTGCATACGCCGCTGCACGCCGCCAAATCTGGCCAGCCCCTCAACAATTTCTGCAAAGGGAATTTTCAGTTCAAGCCCTACGCAAACAGCACCGAGGGCATTATAGACGTTATGCCTGCCCGGCGGAAAAAGGGCAACTTTCCCCAGGGTTTCCTCCTGGGTTCTGACGGTAAAAACAACCCGGCCATCGGCAATTTTGATATTCTCGGCAAAGACATCGGCCTGACTGGTCAAACCGTAGCTTATCACCCTTTTTTTAATCCTCGGCAAAATCGAAACAATATTTTTATCATCAAGACAGACAATGGCCGCTCCATAGAACGGTATTTTATCAATGAATTGCAGAAAGGCATCCTTAATCTGATCAATATCATTATAATAATCGAGATGTTCCAGATCTATGCTGGTTATAACCTCCAGCACCGGCGACAGCTTCAGAAACGAGCCGTCACTCTCATCGGCCTCTGCCACCAGAAATTCGCCCTCTCCCAGCTTGGCATTACCGCCCAGCACGTCCACCCTGCCGCCGACCACAATGGTTGGATCAAGCCCGGCCTGGGCCAGAAGCCAGCCGATCATTGAGGTAGTAGAAGTTTTACCGTGGCTGCCGGCCACGGCAATGCCGAATTTTTTCAGCCGCATCAGCTCGGCAAGCATTTCGGCACGCTGAATGACCGGAATCCCCAGCCTTTCTGCCTCGATTACTTCGGGATTATCTTCGGCAATGGCAGAAGAGGTTACCACCACATCGGCACCTTCCACCCACTCCGCCCTATGGCCGTAATTAACTGATGCACCAAGGGCCAAGAGGTTGTCGGTAATGGCAGAGCGTTCAAGATCAGAGCCGGAAACCGTATAGCCAAGACTGATCAGCAGTCCGGCAATACCGCTCATACCGATACCGCCAATGCCTACAAAATGTATTTTCTGGGTTGTTCCGTACATGGCTACACCAAGGACAAACAGGTTCTGATAATGTTTTCAGCAGCTTCTGGCCGGGAAAGTTCTTTCATTTTCATCCCCATACCAGCTCTTTCATCCGGGTTATTGATCAAATTTACCAGGGCATCTGCCAGCTCCGCCGGACTGGTCTTTTTTTCCTCCATAATTACGGCTCCGCCGACTCTCGCATAATACTCGGCATTTCTTAGCTGATGGTTATCGGCGGCGGCCGGATAAGGAATCAGAACCGCAGGTTTACCCAAAACGGACAACTCGGCAAGGGTGGTCGCTCCAGCCCTTGAAACCACCAGATCTGCCTGTTCGTAAACCCCTGCCATATCCTGAAAAAACGGGGCTGTTTCGGCCTGTATTCCGGCTTCATCGTATTTTTTCCGCACCATATCGACATCATTTTGGCCGGTCTGGTGAATCATCCTGAAAGGACAACGGCAGGAAGAAAAATGCTCAGTTACCGCCTCACAAACCAGCAGGTTCAGGCCGTGCGCTCCCTGGCTGCCGCCCAGGACAAGAATGGTTATCTGCCCGCTTGCTGACGGCTTTTTATCAGCAATTTCAAGAATTTCCTTTCTTACCGGATTGCCGGTCAAAACAAGTTTATTTTTGGGGAAAACCCCGGCATCATCCGGCATGGAAACACAAATCTTATTGACCAGAAAGGCAAGTTTCCGGTTGGCCAGACCAGGCACCGAATTCTGCTCGTGGATAAGAGCAGGGATAGCAAGCATTCTGGCCGCTGCAACCACCGGGGCAGTAACATATCCGCCGACACCAAGCACCATATCCGGCTTAAAACGAAGCAAAATTACCAGCGATTCAAGAAACGAAGCCGGCAGCACCAACAGGGCCTTGATAATCCCAGGCAGGGATTTCCCCTTGAGACCACAGCCATGAATGGAACGGCTGGCAAAGGGGTATTTATCCAGGGTTTTCTTGTCCATTTTTCTTTTGGTGCCGACAAACATTACCTTGCTTTCGGGACATTCCTCCAAAAGTTTCCGGGCAGCGGCAAGGGCCGGAAACAAATGTCCGCCGGTGCCGCCGCCGGTAAGCAGCAATCTGATAATCGGTTTATTTTCCTTCATGTCCTTCCGCCATTTTTTGTACCAGATGCTTAAATGTTTCGCCGCGTACCCGATAATTTTCAAACATATCGAAACTGGCACAGGCAGGAGAAAGCATCACCACCTCCCCGGCCGCCGCCACCGCCGCTGCCGCCACTACCGCCTCCTCCAGGGAAGATGCCCTCAATATTTCGGTACTGCCGTCCAGTTTTTTCTCCATCACGGGGGCGGCTTCTCCCATGAGAATCAGGGTTTTGACCTTTTCCTCAAGGCTTTTCCTGAGCAGGGTATAATCATCACCCTTATCACGGCCTCCGGCAATAAGAATCACCTTTTTGCCGTCCACTGCCGACAACGCCTCGATTACCGCACCGGTATTGGTCGCCTTGGAGTCGTTATAATAAGAGACACCGTTTATTTCAGCCACATATTCAAGGCGATGGGCAAGCGGCCTGAAGGATTTCAACCCTGCAAGAATCTGCCCATGCGGGCAGCCGAGCAAGGCCGCCGCCATAATGGCCGGAGCGGCGTTCAACAAACCTGAATGACCGACAAGGGCAGTATCTGCCAGGTGGTATTCTTCGCCGCCAAAGCTGACCAGGGAACGGCTGAAATCAATTGCCGCTTCAAGGTTGCTGCCGCAGCCAAACCTCAGCAGTCTGGGCCGGCCGCCTTGCCCAAAATCCGCAAATTCGCCGCCGCAGACATCACTGCCAATTATGGCAAAATCATCCTTACCCTGATGATCAAAAAGTTTCTTCTTGGCACCAATGTAATTATCCATGCTGCCGTGCCGATCCAGATGGTCGGGACTTATATTCAGCAATATACCGATATGCGGTCTGAATTCACCGGCCAAATCCAGTTGGAAACTGGATACTTCCAAAATGACCGCATCCTTGCCCTTACCCTGCAAAAAATACTCGCAGGCCGGAGTTCCCAGGTTTCCACCGGCAAAAACATCAAGACCTGCGGCCGTCAGGGTGGTGCCAAGTAATTCCGTTACCGTGGTTTTACCGTTGGTTCCGGTTACGGCAATGAGGGGACAATCAAACTCGCCGGCCAAAAGGCCAAGTTCTCCCACCACTGGTATTCCGCACTCCCTTAACTGTAAGATAATTTCCGATTCCAGCGGCACACCGGGGCCGGCCACGGCAAAATCGCAACCTGCAAAAAAGCCGATACTGTGCCGGCCAAATTCAAAGCTGACACCCTCAAGGGCCAAAAGCTCCTGTAAACCGTCATCACTGCCGTCCCCCAAATCAGAGGCAGCCACCCTGACTCCCCTAGTCAGGAGATATTTCAGGCAAGCCCGGCCGGAAAGGCCAAGCCCGATAACTGCCGCCTTCATTCCCGGCCTTATTGCAAGATTTTCTGCCTGCATCATCTAAGTTTCAGGGTAGCAAGGGCAAGCAGCCCCAAAATTATGGAAATAATCCAGAACCGCATAACCACCTTGGCCTCATGCCAGCCCTGTTTCTCAAAATGATGATGAAAGGGGGCCATTAAAAAAACCCGCTTGCCGGTAAACTTGAACGAGCCGACCTGTATCATCACCGACAGGGCCTCCATGACAAAAATCCCGCCGACCACGGCCAGCAAGACCTCCTGTCTGACCAGGATGGCCACCGTACCCAGGCCGCCGCCCAAGGCAAGGGAACCCACATCGCCCATAAACATCTGGGCCGGAAAGGCATTAAACCATAAAAATCCCAGACAGGCCCCGACCATGCCGCCGCAGAAAACCGCTAGTTCCCCGGCCCCCGGCACATATGACACCCTTAAATACTCCGAGATAACCATATGACCAGCCAGATAAGACATGACCAGATATACCGCCGCACTAATCATGGTCGGCCCTACCACCAGACCATCCAGCCCATCGGTGAGATTAACCGCATTTGATGAACCAATAATAACCAGCACCGCAAAAACCAGATAAAACCAGCCTAAATCCGGCCTGAGATTACGGAAAAAGGGCAGATCAAGATGGCCGTCAAAACCCGGATGCAAGAAGATAACCAGCCCGACCACCGAGGCTCCGGCCAACTGAAACACCATTTTACCCCTGGCACTTAAACCATCGCTGGTCTTTTTCCTGATCTTTTTATAATCATCGTAGGCACCTATCATGCCGTAAAAAAGCGTAAGCAATAGAGTTGTCCAGACCAGATAATTATCAAGCCTTGCCCAGAGCAGGGTCGCAGCGGCAATGGCCGCCAGAATCAGGATGCCGCCCATGGTTGGAACGCCCTGCTTGGACAAATGACTGGCCGGGCCGTCATCTCTTACCACCTGACCGATCTGAAACCTTTTCATCATGCGGATAAACACCGGGCCGCAAACAATCATAATCAAAAGGGCCGTAACCGCCGCACAAATGCAGCGGAAGGTGATATACCTAAAGACATTGAAGCCGGTAAAAATATCATGCAGGGGATAGAGAAGATGATAAAACATTACTTTGCCCCCAGCCCGTTCAGCACTTCTTCCATCTTCATGCCGCGTGAACCCTTAATCAGTACCCAGCTGCCGGAAGGCAGGCAGCCGTTATTTTGCAGCTCGGCCAGCCAGTCGGCAATAGCCTGTTTTTGCTCAAAATGTCTAACCTGCCCCAGACCTGCTTCCATTGCTCCCTGCATGGTATGCCGGGATAAATCCCCGTAAAGTGCCAGATAATCAAGCTTTGCACCGCCAAGCATCCGGCCAAGCTCCAGATGGGCAGATTCAGCACTGCTGCCAAGCTCCAGCATATCACCAAGCACAGCCATTTTTTTACCTGATTTCATGGACATTAAAGTTTCTACGCCCGCCCTCATGGACTCAGGATTGGCATTATAGGCATCGTTAATCAGGTTAAGGCCATTTAGCCTGCTCAGGTTCATTCTTTTTTCAATCGGCCTGAAACTTTCCAGACCGGCGGCAATTTCAGCCGGAGATGCACCCAAGGTGCCGGAAATGGCCGCAGCGGCCAGAGCATTACTGATACTGTGATAACCCGGCACGTTTAGGAAAACCTCAACTTCTTCACCTGCATATTTCAGGATAAAGGAAAAACAGCCGTCCGCACCAATGGCCGGATTTAACGCCTTAAAATCGGCATCCTTGCCCGGATCCATGCTGAAAGTTACTTGCCGATGCGGATATGCTCCAGCACGGGCGGCCACCTGCTGGTCATCAAGGTTAATTACCAGGGCATTATCGGGCGAAGTCCAATCAAAAAGCTCCATCTTTGCCCTTGCCACTCCAGAAATATCCCCCAATTCTTCCAGATGGGCGGCATGAATATTGGTTATGCAGCTAACATCAGGGTCGATTATGGCCGCCAGCTTACTGATTTCTCCGCTCCGGTTCATACCCAGCTCAAAAACGGCGGCTTCATGGCCGGGACAAAGCGGTAAAACCGACAGGGGAACACCAATCAAGTTATTGAAATTACCTTTGGTTTTCAGAATGCGTTCAGCCGGAGTTTTTTTATTTACCGGCCAGTGCTGCTCCAGGATGGCTGCGGTCATCTCCTTGACCGTGGTTTTCCCGCAGCTGCCGGTTATACCTGCTATTTTCACATCCTTGACCGATTTTACCAACTGGCGGCGGAAAGCGGCCAGACGGCCAAGGGCTGCCAGGGTGTCATCGACCACTATCCGGGGAATCTCCGCATCAGCAGGAACCAGCTCAGGATTAGAAATAATCAACGCGGCCGCACCATGCTTTTCAGCCTCGGCCATATAATCATGGCCGTCAAAATTATCTCCCTTAAGGGCGATAAAGACATCCCCAGACTGAACCTTTCTGCTGTCGGTTTCAATCCTACCCGACCACCAGCGTGTTACCCTGCCCTCAACAGGCGAAGACAGGGCTTTTTCCAGCAGTTCGCCATTCCAGGACAACATGGCTTTTTCAGCCTCCAGACAGTCATCAAAAAAACGTACCCTGCAGTTAAGCACCTGATATTTCTCATGCCCCTTGCCGGCAATCAACACCACATCGCCTCTGGCAGCACTTGAAACGGCGGCCCTGACCGCCTCCGCCCGATCCTGAACAATTATGCAGCCAGGTTCGCCCTCCGCCCGGTTCAGCAGCCAGTCAACCGGCTTTATCTCACGGCCTGCCTGTAATACCCCGGAAACAATCTGCTCCAAAATGGCCTCCGGCTCTTCGTTTCTGGGATTGTCGCTGGTAAGCACGCTAACCGTGGCAAGCTCGGCCGCCACCTTTCCCATGACAGGCCTTTTGCTCCTGTCCCGCTCACCGCCGCAACCAAAAACGCAGACCAGGTTCTTATGGGGAAGCTCGCCCAAAACTCGAAGCACCTTTTCGAGAGCATCAGGGGTATGGGCATAATCAACAAAAACTTCTGGAATATTCAAATTCTTATCGACTACTTCAATTCGCTGAAGCCGACCGGGAGCACCGGCAGCACCAGCCAGAAACCGCACCGCCTTTTCGATCGGCACCTCAAGGGCGGTGATAACCGCCAGCGCGGTCAGCATATTCTCAATATTGAACATGCCGGGCAGCGGGGAGCGAAAATCAATCTCCCGGCCACAGGTTTCAAAACTTACCCGGCTGCCGTAAAGATCAAATTCTCCCGCCGTCAGCCGGATTTCACAGCTTACTCCCGTACCGGCGGTGATGGTTCTCAAACCCAGCGAGCGGCAGTATTCAGCCATTTTATCTGCCCAGCTATCGGTTTCATCCGAAATATATATAACCGCCGTCCCGTCCTTTTTAAGGTAAGAGCCAAACAAAAGGGCCTTTGCCGCAAAATAATCCTGCAAATCGCCGTGATAATCAAGGTGATCGTGGGATAAATTGGTGAAGGCAGCAACGGAAAATTCAAGCCCGGCAACCCTTTTCTGATCAAGGGCGTGAGAAGAGACCTCCACAAAGACATATTCAACGCCGTCATCGGCCATTTCCCGCAGAATAGCCTGCATTTCCACGGCATCCGGGGTGGTTCTGGCGGCATCCTTCCGGTGCTGACCGCCATTTTTATCCAGCCAGCGGTAACTGACGGTGCCAATCACCCCGGCAGCATGGCCCAGGCCGGTAAAAATTTCCTCCAGAAGACAGGTAACGGTAGTTTTACCATTGGTACCGGTTATACCAACAAGAGTTAGTTCTCTGGCAGGATTACCGTACATATTGGCCGCAACCACCGCATAAGCTGCACGGGAATCTTCAACCTCAATCACCGGAACGGTCAGCCCGTCCAGATTAGCTGCCTTTACCCGTCCCTTCTGTACCATGATAAGGGAAGCTCCGGCCTCGGCTGCCTGAAGGATATAATCATGTCCGTCAAGCGAGCTGCCGACAAGGGCGGCAAACATACTGCCGGGCCTGCACTTTCTGGAATCTGAACTCACCGCAGTAACCGGCAAATCATCCGGCAAGATGCCGCAGACAAGGGAGTACTCCACCCCGCTTAACAGCACTGCCGTGATACAGGTTTTATGTTCAATCTGCTCTGACATGCTTCGACCTTTAGATTACCTGCTTTTTCGGCTCCAGCCTTACCCGGCAGACATCACCCTTTTTTAGAACCGTCTTCGGCGGCGGGTTTTGCTCCACCACCACGCCAGTCCCCTCAATCTTCACCTTGACCCCCTTGCCGCTCAGCATTCTCAGGCTTTTACGCAGGCTAACTCCGAGCAGATCCGGCATGGTCGGCTGAACCTTGACCTGCAGAGCCGTTTTTTTGATCACCGTCCGCTTAATATTGGGAAAATTTTCCTCCCTGGTCTCTTCCGCCTGCATCAGCCCGGCGGCATCTTTCATCGACCGCTGCAGGGGAACCAGCGAAGAGAGCAAATCGCTAACCGGCTCCTCAAAGTCCAGCTTATCAACCAGATTGCTATTCTTTTCATAAGGTCTGGCCCGGTGATCCCTGATTACCATCATAAAGACAACCTCGGGATCATAAAAGGGAACCGGAGCGATAATTATCTGATTTTTGGTATAATTACGCCCTCCCCCCTGATTATCATACTGAAGACTGGTGCCGAAAATATATCTGCCGCCAAACCTGTTCCGGCGGACCTTAGCCATAATACTTCTGGTGATTTCTACCGAGACCTGCTTGCCGAATACCTGCCCGGCCTTCTCATGTTCCACTGAAAATGATTTTTTACCCTTGTCATCCACGACCTTATCACAAACAAAGGGCGTAACTTTGATGCCGCCGTTAACCATGGCAGTAAAGGCGGAAAGCATCTGAATAGGGCTTGCATGGATGGGGACAAATCCCACACCTGTTCTGGCATTACGCAAGGGGACTGCAAGCTCAAGGGCCTTTTTTTCATAATCATTAAGGCTAAAATCATATTTCGGCTGTTCATCAAAGCCCAGTAATGACCACATCTTCATTTCGGCACCGAAATCAATGACCGGATAGCTTATCGACCAAGGCAGGGCCGCAGCATTACCCGACTCATTTTTTATCTGTGCCGCATCCCGCAGCATAAAACGCAAATTCTGGGGAACAGCCATGGGTTCCAGCAAGATATTATCCGGCACGCCATCATATTCCCTAAAGAAATTCGGGTTAAAAAACGGGTAGTTTGCCGCCCCGATAATAGCCCCGGTGCGTCCTGCCATCATGCAGGCTGCTATCTCCACATCCGACTGCAACAAACTGATTTTATGAATAAATTCTTCAATAATTTTCTGAATTTTCAAATCAATGGTCAGGACAAGGTTCCTCCCGTCCCGATCAATCTCGGTCAGACTTTCAGCAGGCATCCGGCCCTGATAACGGAGCCGGTCATAATTATACTCCACACCGGCCAGCCCAACGCCATGCTCTGAAAAGCCGAGAATATGAGCAGCACTGGTATTTTCAGGATAAAAGCGAACCTTTTCCTTGCCGGGTTTCATGATGATGCCCGGCAAGTTTAACTGCTGCAGATTTTCCTCATCAACTTGATCAATACTGCTCTGGATGCAAACCAGACCCGAACTGCTGTTCAGCAGCTCCAGGATTTCTTTTACATCCCGATCCAGAACTATCGACAATTTCAGGGCGGTTTGCTCTACGTTCTCAATCCTGCGAGTCAGGGCATGAACAGAAACCCGCTCACGGGAAACGGCAAGCTCCTTATAATTGCGGTCGTAAATTGTCCCCCTTGAGGCCAGTATATCATCTTCATTAAAACTAAAAAAAACAGATAATTGCGGCCAAAAATATACCACCGCCCCGACCAGGCAAAACAGACCGGCCCATGATATATAAAACCAGATGCCCTTACTGTTTTGGGCCTTTAGCCGGGAAGATTTTTTCATCTAATACAAACGGTATATCCGATCCTGATTTATTTTTACCAGACCAAGTTTTTTAGAGGCCGCAAGCTCCACCTGCTCGGCCGAAAACAATCTGGTCTTCTCTCTTTCAAGGGCCAGCTTTTCATCCATCACCGCCCGGTACTCTTCCTGGGCCGAATCAACTATTACACTGTTTTTACTTATAAATGACGAAATAGTCATGCTAAATACGAGCAAAATAACGGCAAAGACCGCAGCCGTTTTGGCAATGGACTGCCACAAGACCACGCCGCCGGGAAGGCTCTGTCCAATTACCTGCTGCCTCGCCACGGGACAACTAACTTTAGCCGAGTAAATATGGGTAAAATCATAATATTTCATGCTCATTATTATTCTCCTTCAGATTTTTTCTGCCACTCTCAATTTTGCACTTCTGGCCCGCGGGTTATTCGCAAGCTCCATCACACCCGCAGTAACCGGTTTAGGCGTTAAAACCTTCAATTTCCTGTTTTCCTTAAACTTTATTTTTACCATTCGATCTTCCAGCGAATGAAAGCTGATAACGCAAAACCTGGCCCCCGTCCTCAAGACCCCGGCTGCATGATCAAGAATCCCAGCCAGATTTTCCAGTTCGCCGTTGACCGCTATCCTCAGGGCCTGAAAAGCCCTGGTGGCAACATGTATTTTATCAGGATGATATTTTCTGGGAACCGCCCCGAATAAAATCTCGGCCAGCAATAGCGAAGAGCCGATATACTGCCGCTCCCTTTCCCGGACAATGGCCGCCGCCATCGGTCTGGCCTGTCTTTCCTCGCCATAAAAATAAAAAATATCCGCCAATTCATCTTCGGTGCATCCATTCACCAGCTCGGCAGCGGTGCGTTTCCTTCGGGTATCCATCCGCATATCCAGAGGTTCATCCTTTCTAAAACTAAATCCCCGGCTGCCGCAGTCCAGATGAAGCGAGGACAGGCCAAGGTCAATCAGCAGACCGTCTATCTGCAAGGTCTCTCTTTCTGCAAGAATGTCAGTAAGCTTGGCAAAATTACTCCTTATAATTTCATGGCGGCCCAGGTAGCCGGACAATCTTTTTCTGCCCTGAGCTATGGCAGCCTCATCCCAATCAAGGGCCAGCAACCTGCCACTCGGTGCAGACCGTTCAAGAATGGCCAGACTATGGCCGCCCATGCCCATAGTGCCGTCCACATACAGACCGCCTGAAACCGGATGCAAAAAATCAATGGTTTCCTCAAGCAGAACCGGAGTATGAATCTGTTCCGGCTCCATTACAGGATATTGTATTTTGACAAGATAGATTTGTCCTTCAAGACCTCATCCCTTTCACTTTCAGACTCTTCCCACGCATCTTTCGCCCATATTTCTGCGTACAGGATGGAGCCGTTGAGAACAACTTCCTTATCAATGCCAACCTTGTCACGGCTTTTGGCCGGCAAAACAATTCTGCCCTGCTTATCCAGAGAACACTCGACAAGATGAGAGTTTACGGCAGATACGATGGTTGCTACACGCGGATCACTCTTATTGGCAAACAATTCTTCTTCAAAACGCTCCCACTCCGGCAGGGTATAAACCCGCAGGCATCTTCCATCAACGCAAGTAATCATCACGTCATCAAAGCCGCTTTGCCGAAAAACCTCACGGAATTTAGTCGGCATGCTCAAGCGGCCCTTGCCGTCAAGAATACGTTCATAATTTGATCTGAACCTGGCCTTTCTGACAACCTGCCCTTCCATTACCACCCCAGACCTCGACCTTGCCAAAAATTCTGTTCCACTTAGCTCCACCTTCTCCCATTTCTCCCCTTTCTAATGTAGACAATCTTTCCATGTCAAGGAAAAACGGTGAAGAGGCCAAGGGGGAAAGAGCTTTAAGAGATATTAACCAGATAACAACACATGGTATATAAAGATTGAATAGACACAACAGATTGCACAAAACTCCTTACTGGATATTTTCACACCAATTACCAAAAAAGTAACAACAGGGACAACTATTTGATATAGCTAACTTTGTTTTTTTTCTGCTGTTTAATGAAAAAATCCGGTGGGAGAAAGTGGGGAAAATTTTGAAAATAACCGGAAAGACTTCCCATCAATCAGAAAGAAGGACGTTTTTTCAAACGGCGGTTTAATGATGACAAAGAATGACAAAAGATGATCAAATCCACTATCGGCAAGTAAATCATTTATCGTGCATAAAACCTTATTCTCCTGACGGAGGATAAAGTGAGAATCAAAAGCGATTGATAAAAGGTTGGAAATAAGGTTGGAAATAAAAAACCACTTACAAGATGGATATTGTAAGTGGTTAAAATTGTTGGTCGGGATGATTGGATTTGAACCAACGATCTTCGGTCCCCCAGACCGACGCCTTACCAGACTAGGCCACATCCCGACCTTGTTCTTTTTTGTAACACGGCAGAAACATATTTGTCAATATGGCGATCTGCCTAAAATTTCCCGAATCTGTAAAAGCTGCTCCTTGATCACTGCGATCTTGCAGGCATCACCATAAGAAGACCTTGCCTCTGACGGCAGCTTATTTTGCGTCTTTTGCTGCAAAAGATACTTTTTTGCTCCGGCAATGGTCAATCCCTGCTTATGAAGCAAATCTTTTACCTGAAAAATAAATAACACATCTTCCCTGCGGAAAAGCCGCTGACCAGACTTTGCCCTCTTGGGGGTAATTTGCTCAAATTCCTGTTCCCAATATCTAATGACATGCGGGGCAGTATCAGCAAGTTTTGCCACCTCGCCGATCTTGAAATAGAGTTTGTCCGGCAATTCAGCCATTATAATTAGTCAACCCTGAAAAACTCTATTTTTGAGTTTTCAGAGCTAATTTCTGCAAAGCCAACATGTACATTGTGCCAATAAAAAATAGGCGTAAAAAATTA
>PDQP01000035.1 GCA_002747805.1 Deltaproteobacteria bacterium | reverse complement strand
CCGCAGTGGCCGCACAGCCGGTACCGGTAACCCTGGGCATCAGCGGATGGCCGTTTTCCACCCTGACCATCCGTTTGCCGTCCGTTACCAGATCGACCGCACCAGTGATGACCAGCGTAGTACCAAGCTCTTCGGCCAGGCTAGCCGCCGCCTCTGCCGCCTGCTCAACCCCGTGTACGGCATCCACGCCTCGGGTTTTGGCCTGATCATCAGCTAAGGAGAGAATCTCGGAACTATTGCCCCTAATGATTTTTACGGAAGTCTCCTCAATAATCCTTTTGGCCGAGGCAGTGCGTAATGTGGTCGCTCCGGCACCTACCGGATCCAGAATCACCGGTTTGCCAAGCTCTGCACATTTCTGTCCGGCCCTGATCATCGATTCCACCCAGGAATCCGACAGGGTACCGAGGTTAAGCACCAGCGAACCGGCAAAGGCGGCCATCTCCTCAACCTCGTTTTCGGCATGGGCCATCACTGGCGAGGCTCCGGCGGCCAGCAGGATATTGGCGGTAAAATTCATCACCACGAAATTGGTGATATTATGTACCAATGGGTTGGCTTGACGTAATTTTTCAAGATTTTCGGCGATATAAGCTGGATTTGCCATAAAGTCCTCCTGTTGATATGAAAAATAAGCAGGCACAGTACGGCGAACCACAACACTATGGCAGGGATAATTGCAATTCCTACGCTGGTACAAACCAGATCAGGTTCAAAGGGTATTTCTCAGGCACCGTGCCACCCCTATGCAGGCCCTTGTAATAAATGATACTCCCCAATCTGTCAAGACGAATATAAATGGTAAAATTGCATTATCTGGAGTAGAAGAAAGCAAAAATATAGGAGAAAAACATGCAATATCAACTGGAAATAACCGGATCTGCGGCCACCATCGGCTATCTGGCCTGCAGTCCGGCAGAAAAAGTCAGCTTTGAACAGGCCCTGCAATATCTGGACAAATGCCCGATGGATGACTTTATGCACCGCCATCTGCTGCGGCAAATGCTTGGCAAATCTGCAAATGAAATAAAGCTGCTGGCGGCAGTATTTGCGGATTCTAAGGTGATGTCTTCGTTGCTGGCCGAAACAGTAATTCAAAGGCCGGAATTAACTGAATTTATGCCGGAGAAATTACCATGCAGGGCATCTTCACTGGTTAATCTGCGGCAGGAAAAATTTACGGATATGGCCCTGCATCGGGCCTGGAGCAAGATTTTTTCGGATAATCTTCTTGAACATCGCCCCCTGCCGGAACTTGAGCAGGCCCCGCCACTGCCATACTCTAAGCAGGAAATCGAACAGGCAGGGCAAGGATTCATTCCAGTAAGTAAATCTGCCGCCGCAGATTTCTCTGAAAACACCGTCCAGGAGCCGCCCCTGCAAGAGGTGATTCAAAGGGCGGAAACTGCTCTGGAAGCCGCAGGGGTAAATCTCGACCGGCAAATGCTCCATCAATCTTCTCTCTCTCCGGTGGGATTGGTACGCGGCTGGCAGGCAGAGATTGCGGTACAAAACGGCCATCTTGATTACCGGCTTAAAGGCAATCAGAACTCCTTTGGCCGGGGACTGGATTTTGATACCGCCCAAACCGGCCTGCTGATGGAGATCTGCGAGCGCTTTTCCAGCCTGGCAAGTTTTGAGACGGAAGGTGCCTTGGGCTATGCAAAGCCGCTGCCGCTGATCAGGTCAAGCTATTCAAGGCTGGAAGAAGATGCCCTTGATCCGGCCTGTCTGCCGCTGGAAGTGCCGGTTGATAGAAATGAAATCCTGCATTGGCTGCCTGGTAGCTGTCCTGACGGCTCCAGAATGCTGGTGCCGGCCCAGTTTGTTTTTCTTTTTGCCAATCTGGATGAACCGTGCCTGTGCAGCGGCCTTGGCTCCACCGGTCTTGGTGCCGGACTGGATATGAATCGGGCCAGACTAACTGCCCTGCTGGAAGTAATAGAGCGTGATGCCGAAAGTACCTTTCCCCACCATCCGGCCAGATGTTTTTGCATCAGATCAGATGATGAAGCCATAGCCGCCCTGCTGAACGAGTATGCCAAACGGGGCATTGAGGTATTTTTTGAAGATATTAGCTCGGAACTTGGCCTGCCCTGTTACCGCAGCTTTGTCGTGGGACCGGAGGGGCAGGTAACCAAAGGGGCATCTGCCGATATGAATGGGGCAAAGGCCTGCCTTTCGGCCATGCTGGAGGTGCCGTACCCGTATCCGTGGGGGCCGCCGAGCCGTCCGGCTCCAAAAGGTCTGCCAGTACGTACCCTGGAAGATTTGCCTGACTATTCCACCGCCAGTATGGCAGGAGATCTCGCCATTCTGGAACAGGCCCTTACTGCCAGCGGCAAAACTCCGGTTTACGTCAATCTTACCCGAGCTGATATGAATATCCCGGTATGCCGGGCCATTATTCCGGACCTTGAGCTGATGGCCGATTTTGACCAGAACTCAAGGCTTTCGCCCCGCCTTTTTCGTAACCTGCTGCTTAAACAATAAAGGAAAAGCAGCGGGCTTTTTTATCCCGCAAATCTTGACACCAAAAATGCTGCTGCTTATTGTCTGCCGGAATTTTGGAACGATGTTTTTGACGGAGAAACTGCCATGTCTGCTCAAAAAAACTGGCTGCGTAGGGTCTGGTCAGGGGACGGTGCGGCCAATAAGAACTGGTTGATTGTATTATTGCTGTTGCTGGTTATTCTGCTAAGCGGCCGCTTGGCCTTTCTTGAGTATTATGAACTGTTGCCCGAAAAGGCATATCAGCAAGTCTTGGCCGCTGATAATCTGCATGATTACAATGAATTTATAAGCAAATATTCCGGCACCATATATGACCGAGATGCAAGGTACTACCGCGACCGAAAAGTATTTTATGATGCTAAAAAGGCAGGCACCTTTGAAGCATATCAGGACTTTCTGGATAAGTACCCAAACAGTGAATGGTATGATACGGTCAGGCATTACCGGGATAAATATGTTTTTGATGCGGCCAGAAAAATTAATACTTTTGAGGTCTATCAAGACTTTATGGATAAGCATCCCCAAAGCGACTGGTATGACAAGGCAAGGTATTACCGTGATTACGAGGTGCTTAAGCTGGCTAAATCCCGCCGCAGTCTGATTGCTATCCTGTGGTTTATGGATAACTATCCCAAAAGTGCCTGGCTGGACAATGCAAACTTTTATCTAAAGCGTCAGTTTGGCTTTGAGGATGTAACCGCGGCCAAGATGCACTTATCAGCGGAAATATTGTGGCGGCTTGATGCTGCCTGCCGGGCAGTTATTGCTCCGATCAGGCCAAATTAGTTATATTATTGTAATTACAATAAATAGATGGAGGAAAAAGTGGATAACGAAAATCAGCAGGAACAGGTTCAGGAAGAGCAGGCCGAGGAGATGCCGCAAGCAGGGTCAGAGGAGGCTGCCGAGGAAAAAAGTCTGGAGGTTCAGCTTGAGGAAGCTCTGGCAGAAGCGGCCGAACTGAAGGACAAGATGTTAAGGATCGCCGCCGACTTTGAAAATACCAAAAAAAGGATGGAGAAGGAAAGGCTTGCCGCCCTTAAATATGCCGGAGAAAACATCTTTCGTGAAATCCTGCCGTCCATCGACAACCTTGACCGGGCCCTTGAGCAGAGCGGCGGCGGGGCTGCAGATGCCGAACAAAGATTCACTGCCCTGATGGAAGGCGTGGCCCTGATTAAAAAGAATCTACTTACCACCCTGGAAAAGTTTGAAGTAAAGCCCTTTGATTCGGTTGGCGAGGCCTTTGACCCAAACAGGCAGGAGGCACTAACCATGGAGCCTAACGATGAAATTCCTGCCAATCATGTGCTGACCGAATATGAAAAAGGCTATTTTTATAAAGACCGCCTGCTTCGGGCAGCCAAGGTGGTTGTTTCATCGGGCAGGGCTGAGTAATCCGGGGCGAAAAATTTGCCCGCCATGCTTGACAAATATATGAGAATGACAACTTTAAGTGCAGTCGAAACAGGTGTTTTTATTAAAACCGGAATTTCCTGAGCGGGGCAGACCGTTTGGGGTATAAGGAGATAAGAAAGATGAGCAAAATTATTGGAATAGACCTTGGTACCACCAACTCTTGCGTGGCGGTCATGGAAGGCGGGGAGCCGAAGGTAATTGCCAATGTGGAGGGCAATAGAACCACGCCGTCCGTGGTGGCTTTTACTGACAATGGAGAGCGTCTGATCGGGCAGGTTGCCAAGCGTCAGGCGGTAACCAATCCTGAGCGGACCTTATATGCAATCAAACGGCTTATAGGCCGCAAGTTTACCGATGCAGAGGTAAAAAAATCCATCGAGGTCAGCCCGTTCAAGATTGTTGAGGGAACCAGCGGCAGCGTGTCGGTGGAGGTTGAGGGCAAGGTATATCGGCCTGCTGAAATTTCGGCCATGGTACTGACCAAAATGAAGCAGACTGCCGAGGAATATCTGGGCGAGGAGGTAACCGAAGCCGTAGTTACCGTGCCTGCCTATTTCAACGATTCCCAGCGTCAGGCCACCAAGGATGCCGGCAAGATTGCCGGTCTTAATGTCCAGCGGATTATCAACGAACCGACTGCGGCCTCTCTTGCTTATGGGCTTGACAAGAAGAATGAGGAAAAAATTGCGGTGTTCGACCTTGGCGGCGGCACCTTTGACGTTTCCATCCTTGAGATTGGTGACGGCGTGTTTGAGGTGAAATCCACCAACGGCGACACCTTCCTGGGCGGTGAAGATTTTGATATGAGAATCGTCAACTGGCTGGCCGATGAATTTAAGCGTGAGCAGGGTATTGATCTTAGAAACGACAAGATGGCCCTGCAGCGTCTGAAAGAGGAAGGTGAAAAGGCCAAGATGGAGCTTTCCACCACCAAGGAAACCGAGATAAATCTGCCGTTTATCACCGCAGATGCTTCCGGCCCCAAGCACCTTAACATCAAACTTAGCCGGGCAAAATTTGAAAGTCTGGTGGAAGATCTGATTGAGAGAACGGTCAGACCATGCACCGTGGCCTTAAAGGATGCCGGTCTTAGTGCCAGCGATATTAACGAGGTTATTCTGGTCGGCGGTATGAGCCGGATGCCCAAGGTGCAGGAAAAGGTTGCCGAGATATTCGGCAAGGAGCCGCATAAGGGCGTAAACCCCGATGAGGTGGTGGCCATTGGTGCGGCCATTCAGGGCGGCGTGCTTCAGGGCGATGTAAAAGACGTGCTGCTGCTTGATGTTACGCCTCTTTCCCTTGGTATCGAGACCCTTGGCGGCGTAACCACCAAGCTAATCGAAAAAAATACCACCGTGCCGACCAAGAAGAGCCAGGTATTTTCTACGGCGGCGGATAATCAGCCGGCGGTGTCCATTCATGTGCTTCAGGGTGAGCGTGAAATGGCACAGGATAACAAGACTATCGGCCGCTTTGAGCTTACCGATATTCCGCCCGCACCAAGGGGAGTGCCGCAGATTGAGGTGGCCTTTGACCTTGATGCCAATGGTATCCTGAATGTTTCTGCCAAGGATATGGGAACCGGCAAGGAGCAATCCATCAAGATTACCGCTTCGTCTGGTCTGACTGAGGAAGAAATAGAGAGGATGACCAAGGATGCCGAGCTTCATGCAGAAGAGGATAAGAAACGCAAAGAGGCCGCCGAAACCAGAAATCAGGCCGATGCTCTTATTCACGCTACTGAAAAATCCCTGAAAGATCTTGGTGATAAGGTTGATGCGGAAACCAAAACCAAGGTTGAAAAGGAAATTGAGAATTTGAAAAAGACCCTGGAAGGCGATGATATTGCGGCCATCAAGTCTGCTTCCGAGGCACTTACCAACGCCTCACATAAACTTGCCGAGATGATGTACGCAAATGCTGCCGGCAGTGATCCCGGTGCAGCAGCCGGTGGAGCAAACGCTTCTGATGGCGCTGCCGGAGGAAAAGGGGGCGATGATGACGATGTGGTAGATGCCGATTATGAGGAAGTAAAGTAAACCTATCGGGTATCGGTTCGTCTTTGGGGAGGATGGAAATGATTCCATTCTCCCCTTTTTGTTTTGGGTTAAATCACGGCCTTGGTTAATTTTTTATAAACAGTATTGAACTATGAGAATATTATCTGGTATCCAGCCTTCTGGAAAATTACATATTGGCAATTATTTCGGCATGATGCAGACCATGATTTCACAGATGGAGACGGCAGAACTCTATGTGTTTATAGTTGATCTCCATGCCCTGACCACGGTGCAGGATCGGGAGCGTCTGGCCGGCGGCACCCTGGAGGCGGCGGCGGATTTTCTCGCCCTTGGTCTCGACCCGGATAAATGTATATTCTGGGTGCAGTCTGATGTACCGGAAGTATGCGAGCTTACCTGGATTTTGTCCACGCTTACCCCGATGGGGCTGATGGAGCGGTGCCATTCCTACAAGGATAAGGTGGCTAAAGGGATTACGGCCAGCCACGGTCTGTTTTCCTATCCGATTTTAATGGCGGCGGATATTCTGCTTTATCAGGCCGATAGAGTCCCAGTTGGTAAGGATCAGAAGCAGCATCTTGAGGTGGCAAGGGATATTGCCCAAAAGTTCAACCACGAATTTGGCGAAACCTTTATCTTGCCGGAACCTGCCATCAGCGAAAAAACGGCGGTTATTCCGGGGCTGGACGGCCAGAAGATGTCAAAATCGTACAATAATACCATTCCCATCTTTATGGAAGGAAAGGAGCTTAAAAAACGGGTGATGTCCATAGAAACCGATGCCACGCCGGTTGAAGACCCAAAAGACCCTGATAATTGCAATTTATATAATATTATCAGACATTTTTCTGATCCAGAAAGGCTGGCCGAAATACGGGAGCTTTATACCGGCGGCGGTGCGGCTTACGGTCATCTTAAACTTGAGCTTCTTGATATGATCAACGATAAATTCTCTGCCGCCAGAGCCAAAAAAAAGGAATTTATGAATGATCCTGAAATGGTGCGGCAAATTTTGAAAAAAGGGGCGGACAAGGCCAGGGAAAAGGCGGCTGTTACCCTTGATCAGGTGAGAGACCGGGTTGGCTTAAGGTACTAATGCTTATCCAAGCACCTCAAAGACTAACTTTTTTAGCTGGTTATCCCCCAATCTGGATGGCAAAGAACCATATTTTTCGACAAATACCCAGATTTGGCGAAACAAACTTGACAAGCAAATAACAAAAGAAATATATGTTCCGTGTTGGTTGAGGCGAAACATTTGTAAGCATAAACATTTTTCAGGAGATACAAATGCAAGACAAGCAGAATACGAACATGGTCAGAAATATTGCAATCATCGGGCATGGTAATTGTGGGAAAACTTCATTGGCAGAGGCCATGCTGTATACTGCTGGAAAGACAACCAGGCTGGGCAAGGTCGATGACGGCAGTTCGGTGCTTGATTATGACGAGGAGGAGATCAAACGTAATATTTCCATCAATTCATCATTTTATAATTATTCCTGGAAAAAACATGAAGTTCATCTGATTGATACCCCCGGCGATGATAACTTTATCAACGAAACGGTGTTTGCCACCCAGATATGCGATAGTGCCGTATTTACCATTGGGGCGGCTCTTGGCGTCCGGGGGCAGACCATAAAATTTGCTGATATGGTTGAAAAAAATAAGCTACCCTGCCTGATTGTGGTCAATAAGATGGATCGGGAAAGAGCCGATTTTCAAAAAACCGTGGCCGACATCAAGGAGCAGCTGCCGCTCAAGCCGGTGGTGGTTCATCTGCCCATTGGTGCCGAGGATGATTTCAGGGGATTTATTGATGTGATTACTGAAAAGGCCTATCTCTTTGAGGGCGATAAGGGCGGCTTTAAGGAAGCTGACATTCCCGGCGAGCTGGCAGATGAGCTTGCATCCCACCGGGAGCAGTTGATGGAAAGCGTGGCCGAAACAGATGACGAGCTGCTGGAGAAATTTTTCGAGGAAGAGGAGATTAGCACTGAAGAATGTCTGGCAGCAATCAAAAATGCGGTAGCCAGAGGGGAGATTGCCCCGGTATCTGTTTGTTCTGCCGTCAAGAATCTTGGCACCCAGGCGGTGATGGATTTGATAAATCAGGTGCTGCCCTCGCCGCTGGACAAGCAGGCCATATCCGGCACCACTGTTGACGGCAAGGATGCGGTTGAACGGAAACCGGAACCGGACGAGCCGTTTTCAGCCCTGGTATTTAAGACCATGGCCGACCCTTATGCCGGCAGACTTACCATTTTCAGGATTTTTTCGGGAACCCTTACCGGCGACAGCTTTTATAACTCCAGCAAGGAGACCGTAGAGCGTTTTGGTCAGCTTTATCTGCTGGAAGGCAAGGAGCAAAAACCGGTTGATGAGGCCGGGCCGGGTATGATTGTGGCGGTTGCCAAGCTAAAGGAAACCTCAACCGGCGACACCTTATGCGATCAGGCAGATCCCATTCTGATTGAGCCGCCTGTGTCTATGGAGCCGGTTATATCCTATGCAGTTGGCGCCAAAAAGGGAGATGAGGAAAAGCTATTTGGCTCCATTACCAAAATGCTGGAGGAGGACTTAACCCTGCGTCTGGTCAGACAGCCCCAAACCAGGGAAGTCTTGATTTCCGGGGTCGGCAAGGTGCATCTGGAGGTGGTCGGCTCTAAGATTAAGCGCAAATTCGGCGTGGAAATGGAGCTTTCCATACCCAAAATTCCGTATATGGAAACCATCCGCGGTTCGGCCAAGGTTCAGGGCAAGCATAAAAAGCAAAGCGGCGGCCGGGGACAGTATGGCGATTGCTGGATTGAAATTTCGGCAAATCCCGGCAAGGGATATGAATTTGAGGACAAGATAGTCGGCGGCGTTATCCCGCAGCAATACCGGCCGGCGGTGGACAAGGGCATTCAGGAGGCCATGGAAAAGGGCGTTCTGGCCGGTTATCCGCTGATCGATGTTAAGGTGGTTCTTTATGACGGCTCGTTTCATAATGTTGACTCTTCGGAGATGGCCTTCAAGATTGCCGGTTCTCTTGCCTTCAAGAAGGGGGCTCAGGAGGCAGGTCTGGTGCTGCTTGAGCCGATTATGGATATGGTGGTCAAGGTCGGCAAGGATCATGTCGGTGATATTATGGGAGATTTGAATGCACGCCGGGGCCGGGTGATGGGCATGGATTCGGATGAAAAGGTCGAGATAATCAATGCCCAGGTACCCATGGCCGAGGTGCAGGAATATGCGGTTGATCTTACTTCCATGACTGGAGGGCGGGGCATGTTCACCGTCTCCCATTCCCATTATGAGGAGGTGCCGGCCCAGATTGCGGAAAAAATCGTAGCAGCGGCGGGCGGCGAATAATGGTTTTTGATTTTGCAGTACTTACCTTGAGCGATAAGGGGGCCCGCGGTGAACGGGAGGATACCAGCGGTAAAAACCTGATTGGTATCCTTGAAAAAGCCGGTTACCGCAAGGTTTATTACGAGGTTATTCCCGACCGGCAGCAGCTAATCGCCGAGACCCTGATCAAGCTGTGCGATATGGAAATCCCCCTGATTGTTACCACCGGCGGCACCGGCATTGCCCCGACCGATGTTACCCCCGAGGCCATGGATGAGGTGGTGGAAAAGGAGGTTCCCGGCATCGCTGAGCTGATGCGGCTGGAGAGCCTGAAAATCACCAAGCGTGCCTGTATTTCCAGGGGAAAGGCAGGCATTCGGGGAAAAAGCCTGATTATCAATCTGCCCGGCAGTAAAAAGGCCGCCGAAGAAAATCTGCTGGCGGTGGTTGATGTATTGCAGCACGGCCTTGAAAAGATGCTGGGCGACCAGTCTGATTGCGGCAGATAAAGAACCTGGGACGGTACTCCATCGTAATGGTTGGAGTACCGATACCTTGGGCGGAATAGAAAAGTTTTTCTACGAGCCGTTTCAAGCACTAAAATCAAGCATCCGTTTAATGGGAATACGTGCCTTGGCGGCCAGTTCCGGCGAGACCTGAATTTCGTTTTCTCCCGTCTCCAGAATATGGGCAATCTTTTCCAGCGAGTTCATCCGCATCCACGGGCATTTGGCACAGCTTTTACAGGTGGCCCCCTCTCCCTCGGTTGGTGCCGGGATCAGCACTTTTTCGGGGCTTAACTGCTTCATCTTATTAAATATACCAATGTCGGTAGCCACAATAAATTCACGGTTGGGCAGGTTTTGGGCAGCCTGAATAATGGCTGTGGTAGAGCCGACCACATCGGCCTGTTTAACAATAATTTCGGGTGATTCCGGGTGAACCAGTACGGCCGCTTCCGGGTGCTGCCGTCTCATTTTTTCAAGAGCCAAAGCCTGAAATTCCTCATGCACCACGCAGGAACCCGGCCAGAAAATCATTTCGGCACCGGTTAACCGCTGAACATATCTTCCCAGATGACGATCCGGCCCCCAAAGAATCTTTTCTCCTTTTTCAGCCAGATGTTTAATAATTTTCAAGGCAATCCCGGAGGTTACCACCCAGTCTGATCTTGCCTTAACCTCGGCACTGGTATTGGCATAGACCACCACCGTGTAATCCGGGTGCTGATCGCAGTAATCAGAAAACAGGTCAGCCGGACAGCCCTCATCCAGCGAGCAGGTGGCATCAAGATCCGGCATCAGTACCCGTTTATCATTATTTAATATCTTGCTGGTCTCGCCCATAAATTTTACGCCGGATACCACCAAAGTTGAGGCCTTGGTTTCAGTACCGAACCGGGCCATCTCCAGCGAGTCGGCCACGCATCCGCCTGTTTCTTCGGCCAGATCCTGCACCTTGCCATCCGTATAATAATGGGCGGCCAGAGCTGCGTTCTGCTCCTTTAACAGCCGTTTAATTTTGATAATTAACTCCTGCTCCTGCCGATCAGAAAGCTGTTTTTCAACTGTGTGATCGGGAACCAAAAACTCCGGCAGACGGACATCTGCCAAGATGCTGCGGCTTACATGACTCATAATTTACCTAAAAATCCGGGCAGCCGGAACCGGCCGCTTATTCTTAACCACCTTCACCAATGCCGATATGGACAATAGTTCAAAACTTATAAAAGATATGCAAAAAAGTAAATGACGATTTTCCCTGATTTGCCATAATCTTGCCGGTGTGTTATCCTGACGGTTTTATATATTTTGCAAAGGAGATAGATATGATTTTTGATTTTGAAGGAAAAAAAGCCCTTGTAACCGGCGGCTCCCGCGGCATTGGCCGGGCCATTGCCATCAGGCTGGCCGAAAATAATATGGATGTGGCAGTAAATTATGTCCGTCATAAAAAAGATGCCGGAGAAACTGCTAGGCAAGTGGAAAAACTGGGCAGAAGATGCCTGCTGGTCAAGGCCAATGTGGCGGTTGAGGAGGAAGTTGCCGCCATGTTTGACCTTATAGAACAGGAATTCGGCCGCCTTGATGTACTGGTTAGTAATGCTGCTTCCGGGGTGTTGAAACCGGCTCTTGAGCTGACCCTTAGGCATTGGGACTGGACCATGGACATCAATGCCAGAGCCATGCTTACTCTGGTGCAAAAGGCGGTTCCCCTAATGAAGCAAGGCGGGCGGGTAATGGCGGTTTCCAGCCTCGGCTCGGTGCGGGCGATTGAAAATTATACCACGGTTGGGGCATCCAAGGCTGCTCTTGAATCGCTGGTGCGGCATCTGGCCGTAGAACTTGGCGGCAGCGGTATCAATATCAATACCATCAGTGCCGGAGCGGTGGATACCGAAGCCCTTAAACATTTTCCCAATCGGCAGGAAATTCTTGATGAAGCGGTCGAGAAAACGCCGCTGGGCAGGTTAACCACCCCGGAGGATGTGGCCGATATTGCTCTTTTCCTATGCAGCGATCTGGCTAAAATGGTGCAGGGACAAACCATTATTGTTGACGGCGGTTATGCGGTTCGAGGCTAGTTTGGGCTAGGAAATATGTTTATTACCTTACAGCCCTTAATTCTGGCCTCTGGCTCACCAAGGAGAAAGGAGTTTCTCAAGGAGGCCGGACTTGATTTTACCATCAAGACCGCTAATGTAAATGAAGCCGTAAGAGATGGTGAGTCAGCCCCCGCATATGTGGAACGGATGGCCGGTGATAAGGGGATGGCCGTCTGCCTTCAGGAATCGGCAAGATGGGTTTTGGCTGCCGATACCATTGTGGTCAGGGATGAGCAGATTATGGGTAAACCTAGGCATGAGCAAGAGGCCTGCGAAATGCTGCTTGCCTTGTCCGGCCGTTCACATCTAGTAATGACCGCTTTTTTTGTCGGCAATTTATCTAAAAATATCAAGACATTAAAAACAGTAACCACTGAAGTTGTCTTTAGCAGCTTTTCTCCTCAAACCGCCCTGGCCTATGTTAAAACCGGCGAGCCTGCCGACAAGGCCGGGGCCTACGGCATCCAGGGCAAGGGGACAATTTTGGTGGAAAGGATTAACGGCTCCTATGCCAATGTGGTCGGTTTGCCCATGACAGAGCTAATCGAAGTTTTGCTGAAATATAAAATTATTGATTTCAGATAAGTCTGAAATTAAAGTATTTGAGAATATTCCTTGATTATGCCAAACTGTTGCCGGCTTCGGCTTAAACATTCTCAGCTAAATCAGTTCAAATTCATATCAGGATAAAAAATGAAACGTAAACATATCAATATGACACAAGGAGTTGGCAGTATTCTTGAAATATTGCCGTCTAACAGCTTTAAGCGTTACGCTAGTTATATTCCTTCGGGAACATATTACGACCGGGCGGAACAAACCTGGAACCGCGTGGGAGCAATTATTTATAAGGCTGTAAAGTCATTTGAATATGAACAAAATAAATAATACATCATTCATGCAAGACGAAAACCAAAGCAACGAACAACGAAATATTCTCACCCATGAGCAGAAGCGGTATTATTTTCAAGGGCCTCTTCCTGCACCGCAAATCCTTGAACAATATAATGAAATTATTCCTAATGCTGCTGAGCGTATATTGATAATGGCTGAAAAAGATGCCGATTTTCAAAGAAAAATTACAGAAAAAGCTATCGAAATTGAAGCAAATGAAAGACGGTTGGGGCAAATACTCGGCTTTTTTATAGGCAGCATGGCATTAAGCCTTTCTGCAGCATCTTTGTTTCTCGGCCACCCTGCGGCAGCTTCCATCATCGGCGGCACAACCGTTGTAGGACTGGTAGCTGTTTTTGTTACGGGAAGAAATCTTGAAGAAAAGAAATATGAAAACGGGGACAACCAATCAGAACAAGTTTAACCGAAGTGGTTTGCCTGTCCTGCCTTATCGGCCTACTCCATTTCAACGCCAAGCAACGGGGCAAGTTCCGGTTTCTTCCTGCAGATCATCTTCCGCATATATGCTGAATGGGGATGCTGCGGATTTTCCTTAACAAAATCAAAGGCTTTAATATAATTTTTGCTGATCAGTACCGAAATAATCAGCTTTTCATATTTATGATCCGGTGCCACCTCTAGAATAAAAATCAAAACATCCGGCATCATCGTTTTCACATAACGGGCATCAATATTATAAATACCTGCCAAAATGCTTTCTACCTGGGCATGATCCATCCTCTCCTTTAATAGTAAGGTAGCAATATTAGGATCTTTTTCAAACATAAACTCGATGATTTTCTTGGTCTCAGGATGATCTGGATTGGCCTCTATAAAGGCATAGGCCTTGGTGAAATTATTATAAACCAGGTTTTTACCCAATACATCCAGGCGGGGATGATCAGGGGCTATCTCCATAATAAACATGATTATATCGGATCTCAGCTCGGCAATATAATCATCTTCCAGTTTATAGATGCCGTTGATAATCGACATGGCTCCGCGATGACTAGGTAGCATCTGAAGTATGTTTACCGCACTTTCATAGCTCAAGCCTTTCAGAGTTTCCCTGGTAGTATCAAGCATTTCCTCAATCAATTTCGCCGTATGGATACTTTCCGGGTATTTTTCGATAAAGTCAAAGGCCCGGTCAAAATCCCAGCCGGTAATGGGCTGGTGCGGCTCGGCCTTGATTTTTTCATATTCCTGCATCATATCCAGAATATGTTCCGGAGTGTCAGGAGGAAGGTCAGCCACAAAGGAGGCCGCCTGCTCCTGCCCGCCCTGCTTTGCACGTTTGATGGTCTTTTTGATTTTATCGATTAAAAGACTGAGTTTATCCTTACTCATATTCTTAATCCTGATTGATGTTAGCCAAGCCGCTCGGCGGAGATATGAATACTGTCCAGCTGCTGCTTGGTAAACTTTTTCATAATGCGTCTTCTAGCCGCATGTATCTGTTTTGACGGTACATCTGCAAGCTCTGATTCAAACCGATCTGCATAGGTAGTGATAAACATTTTTTTATCCCTGAAATCAAAGGTATGGCTCCAGTCGATCTCAATAGTCTCCGGGCTTTCGTTAATCACCGTACCTAGCTGACGGCCTTCTTCTGCAAGCCGCACACAATCGCAGTCGGTCAGATCAAAGAGCCAGGCATCTCCTTTCCGGCTTGAGTATAAAATAAATACGCCAAGTTCAATCAATAACTCCTCACCGCCGACCGCCGCCTTGACAACCTTTTCCACCGCATCCATCAAGGTTACTTTCGCTTTCTCCTCGGCAGTAAGCGGTCGGTATTCCTGCTTGCCGCTGCAACAATGTTTATATTTCTTGCCACTCCCGCACGGACATTTTTCATTTCTGCCTATCTTTACCATAAATCAATTCCTTATGAACATTTACTATAACCGCAGCTTTTACAGGTTTCACATCCTTCCTCAAAGATCAGCAGGCCGGAACACTCCGGGCAGGCCGAAGCAAATCCATGTTGAGTACCAGCCAGAAAGGATTTGAGTAGCTTGCTTAATTGTGCCGGCAGATCAAGCATATGGCCGCTTGAACGGTCAAGCTGTTTGATAATTTCGTCCATCGGCACCCTGAATCTTAACGCAAGCGAGACTAAACGGCAAGTAGTAGTCCACATGGTTGACTTATCTTTCAGGTCAACCCGGTTATCAAACGGGAATTTGGCAAAAACTTCCATCGGTTTTTCATTTTCATCAAAACAAACAATAATGTAAACCGATTTCTGCTCCTGATCCTTGAGGCGGTAACGCTTGGCATCAAGGGTATCCGGCAGGTTCTGCTTGACAATGCCGTCGGTTGAAACTATCGCCCTTTGTTCCGACTCACTTCTACTTTTGGTGTTCAGCACCTGGGCATCGCGGGAGCCGTCCCGATAGACGGTAAGGCCCTTACAGCCAAGCTGATAGCCCATTAAATAGGAAGTTTTTACCTCTTCTCTGGTCGCCGAATTGGGCAGATTGATGGTTTTGGAAATTGAGCTGTCTACCCCGTTTTTCTGCAAAATTCCCTGCATCCTGATATGATCTTCGGGCATTATATCCTGGGCAGTACGAAATACTTCCTGCCATTTTTCCGGGATCTCGGCATGACCAATCACGGTGCCGGAATCGGCTACTCTGGACATTAAATCCTCGGAATAAAAGCCCTCCCTCTTGGCAATCTCCTCAAAATGTTTATTGACCATCAGCAGGCGGTCGCCGTCCATGACATGCTTGATCATGACGATGGAAAAATACGGCTCGCAGCCGGAAGCACAATCGGCAATCATGGAGACGGTGCCGGTGGGCTGAATGGAAGTCAAGGCCGCATTTCTTCTGGCCGGATATTTATTTACGGCCTCATCATAGGCAGGAAACGCCCCTTTCTTTTGGGCTAGTTCAATGGACTGCTCTTCCGAAATCCGGCGGATAAAGGCCATAACTTCCGCACTGGTTTTACGACCTTTTTCGCTGCCGTAAGGTATTTCAAGCTGGATCAGCATATCATGCAGCCCCATGATGCCAAGCCCGATTTTCCTGGTTTTGCGGGTCATCTCCTCAATTTCAGGGATGGGGAAACGGTTGCAATCAATGACATTATCCAGAAAAATGGTTGCTGCCCGGGAAATTTTTTCAATTTTCTGATAATTTATCCTGCCGTCAGCAACGCAGTTACCAAGGTTTATTGAACCGAGGTTACAGCTTTCATAAGGCAAGAGCCACTGTTCGCCGCAAGGGTTGGTGGCCTCGAAATCGCCTAGCTGCGGGGTAGTATTGCTGCGGTTAGCGGTATCAATAAACAATACGCCGGGTTCGCCGTTATGCCAGGCCAGATCGATGATTTTGTCGAAAACCTTTTGGGCATCCAGCTCGCCTGTGGCAAGCCCGGTGGACGGCTCCACCAGTTCATAGGTACCGCCGCTATTAACGGCCTCCATAAATTTATCGGTTACGGCAACACTGAAATTAAAATTATTAAAGGTATTTTGATCTTCCTTGGCCGTGATAAATTCCATTATATCAGGGTGATCGACCCGTAGAACCCCCATATTAGCACCACGCCGCTTGCCGCCCTGCTTGATGGTCTCCGTGGCGGCATCAAAAACAGCGGCAAAGGAAAGCGGCCCCGAGGCAACCCCTTGGGTGGATTTGACCGCCGCATTTTTACAGCGGAGACGGGAGAATGAATAGCCGGTGCCGCCGCCGGTTTTATGAACCAGCGCCCCGTTTCGGATGGCAGTGAATATACCGTCCATGGAGTCTGCCACCGGCAGTACAAAGCAGGCGGACAACTGACCAAGATCGGTGCCGGCATTCATAAGGCATGGTGAATTAGGCAAAAAATCAAGATGATAAATCATATCAAAGAAGGTTGATCTTAATTCTTCATAACCCTCATCCTGTTTATCCACCCGGGCAACGGCATCGGCAACCCGCTGGGCAAGGTCTTGCCAGGTCTCCAGCGGTTTACCGTTTGCATCTTTTAGATAATATCTTCTGGCTAGTACGGTTTCGGCGGTATCAGTCAACACTTGTTTTGGTGTATCAGGCTGCATGGTCTTCCTCTATATTTACGGGATTATTGAGACTAAAAACTTCGGCAATAAAAAAAACATAAGAGGTGCCATATAAACTATATCTGCGGCCATCTCAACCACAAAATACATCATGTGGTACTTTTCCGGCTATCACTAGAAGTAAGCATCAAAAAAAATTGCTCAAAAGACATGCTGCAGATACCTGGCAGGAATAGAAGTTTACTGACCGGAGAAATAATCAACGATGGCCTCTATCATATCCGGTATAGTATGGCTTTCCGGCTGTAAGTCCACTGTTAAGCCGCTGTCGGTTATGGTCTTGGCGGTAACCGGCCCGATGGCAGCCAATTTAACCCCCTGCATCAAATCAGCCAGCTCATGCTCATCTCCGGCATCAAGCATACTAAGAAAATTACGCACCGTGGAAGATGAAGTAAAGGTAATCATATCCACCCCGCCGCTTTCAAGCTCGGCCCGCAGTTCCTCTTTTTTATCTTCCGGCAGCACGTTTTGATATACCGGTGCAATGGTTACTCTGGCTCCGGCGCCGCGCAGGGTCTCCGGCAAAATCTCTCTTGCCTGTACAGCCCTTGGAATAAGGATATTGCGCCCCTCAACCCCTTGATCGAGCAAACTTTCCGCCAGTCCCTCACTGGTAAAAACCGGCGGGATAAGATCGGCATTCAGGCCGTAACTATGCAGTAAATCGGCGGTACTCTTGCCGACCACGCCAATGGACGGCCCTTTCAGATCCCTTGCATCCATCCCGTTTTTCTGCAGTCTTCTGAAAAAATACTCTATGCCGTGCAGAGAGGTAAACAAGATCCAATGGTATTCATTCAGCCTTTCCAGTTCACCATCAAGAATTTCATAGGAATCAACCGGTTCTATATGAATGGTTGAACATTCAATGCAGTTGGCTCCGTTTTCCTCCAGACCGGCAACCAGTTCGCTTGACTGCTCACGGGTTCTGGTAATAATAATTTTTTTGCTGAACAATGGACGTTTTTCATACCAGTCCACAATAGTTCTAAGGCTTACCACCTCGCCGATAATAATCAGGGCCGGCGGGGTAATTCCGGCCTCCTTGACCACCTCGGCAATGCTGTCAAGGGATGCATAAACCGATTTCTGCTCTGGGGTGGAAGCCCATCTGACCACTGCAGCCGGAGTTTCGGGGCTGCGGCCATGGGTAATTAACTCTTCCACGATTAGAGGCAGGTTCTTGATTCCCATATAAATAATGATGGTACCGGCCCCGGTGGCAAGTTTTGACCAGTCGATATTGGATCTGGTCTTGGCCGGATCTTCATGGCCGGTGATAAAGGCCACTGAGCCGGTATATTTTCGATGGGTAATCGGGATGCCCGCATAGGTGGCGGCTGCCGTGGCCGAGGTAACACCGGGAACAATCTCAAAATCAATGCCCGCCTGGTGCAGCTCCTCAATCTCCTCGCCGCCCCGGCCAAAGATAAACGGATCGCCGCCCTTCAGCCGGACCACCAGTTTACCGGCCCCAGCCTTTTCCAGCAGTATTTCGTTAATCCGGTGCTGGGGTACCGGATGGCGGACCCCGCCTTTCTTGCCGACATAGATAAGCTCTGCATCCGCTGAGGCATGTCTCAGCAGTTTCTTATTGGCCAGATAATCATAAACGATCACCTCGGCCCTCTCCAGCAAATATTTGCCCCGAACCGTTATTAAACCAGGGTCGCCAGGGCCTGCTCCAACCAGATAAACCTTTCCAGTGCTTTTATTTTCCTGTTCTTTCATAGCTAAAAACCGGCAAGCAAGGCCAGTGTCCATTGCTCCATAATGCAAAAAAGTAAAGACCCGCCAATAGTTAATTATCGGCAGGTCTGGACTGATTCAGCGTTGTTACTCTGTTGACGCCTAGTCAAGTTCTCTCATAATACCTTCGGTTACTTCAGCGATGGACACCGAACCATCCACGGAAATAACCTTAACATCGCCCGCATCCTTGAAATAGTTGACGGCGGCCATGGTGCCGGTATTGTCGTCATAATAGATATTATGACGCTTATCGATGGCCTCCTCGTCCTGATCATCGGCCCGGGTGCTAAGCTCGCCGCCGCAGACCCGGCAAACCAGTCTGCCGTCTTTTTCTGTCGGCTTGATGGCATCAAAGGCAATATGGTTGGGGTGATTGTTGTCGTTTTCGCAAAGGCGGCGGCCCATGATGCGGTCTTTGGCGATTTGGCGGTCAAGCACAATTTCAACCACATAATCAAGTTCAATACCGGCTTCCTTCAGGTTATTAGCCAAAGTAATGGCCTGATCCTTGGAGCGGGGAAAGCCGTCAAGAATCCAGCCGTCCTTGCAATCATCCTTCTGCAGACGGGCAATCATCATCGGAATGGTAATGTCGTCCGGCACCAAATCACCGCGGTCAATATACTCCTTGGCCGCCTTGCCAAGTTCAGTCCCGCCGCCTATATGCTCTCTGAAAATAGCACCAGACTCGATATGAGGGATATTGTATTTTTTCTGCACAATGGCACCCTGAGTACCTTTACCGCTTCCATTCGGCCCGAAAAACAAGAGGTTCTTTCCCATCACTAGCTCCTTTTAAGTTTTTATTAAAAACACCAATCATTACAAATGATTAACCACTTAATCCAATCGTGATTTCATTTTGAAAAAAGTGATTATAGCCCAAATTATCTGCCAAGACCAGCAAAATAATCTACGCTATTTTTTTGACTTTAATGAATAAAGCAGGTATTTTCCCTAAATGTTGCGGGAAATTTCATCAAATAATCTTTTTGGTTTTTGCAAAAATATTGTGATTACCGTAAATTAAAAAAATCATAAGGCTATGAAAAAAATTTATGTTGGTATCATTGGTTTTGGCACGGTGGGCAAGGGGCTTGCTCATACACTTATTGATCAAAAACAGCGGATTATCGAGCAGATGGGGGCCGAGATAGTTCTGTCGCAGGCGGCATCTACCTCGCTTGAGTCGCTGCCGGAGAAGTTTGCCCATGTCCTGCCCACCAAACATGGCGAGGACATTATCAATAATCCTGATATTGATATAGTGGTGGAACTAATCGGCGGCATGGAACCAGCCAAAAGTTTTCTGCTGCAAGCCATCGAAAACGGCAAACATGTGGTTACTGCCAACAAGGCCCTGCTTTCCGTCCACGGCCGGGAAATCTTTGCTGCCGCCGCAAAGGCCGGAGTGGAAGTCGGCTTTGAGGCCAGTGTCGGGGGCGGCATTCCGGTTATCAAGGCATTAAAAGAAGGACTGGCTGCCAACCGGATAAATTCCATCAAGGGCATTATGAACGGCACCGGCAATTATATTCTTACCCAAATGGCCGAACATGGCCTGCCCTTTGCCGAGGTGCTGAAAACCGCTCAGAAACTGGGCTATGCCGAGGCCGATCCCACCTATGATGTGGAAGGCATAGATACAGCCCATAAGCTGGCAATACTGATGAATATTGCCTACGGCATGAACGTGCATCTGGATGACATCAGTATCGAGGGTATTTCCAGCATTGAGCCGGTTGATCTTGAGATGGCAGAAAACCTGAGCTACCGGATCAAACTGCTTGCCGTCAGCAATAATCACGGTGAACACGTTGAGGCAAGGGTGCATCCGGCCATGGTGCCGGAGAACCATATGCTGGCTGCGGTAGGCGGGGCATTCAACGCCATTTATTTTAATGGTGATACGGTCGGCGATGTAATGCTTTACGGCCCGGGGGCGGGTATGATGCCGACCGGCAGTGCCGTAGCTGCCGATGTGGTGGATATTGGCAGAAATATCCTGTCCGGTGCCGTTGGCCGGGTTCCGGCCCTTGCCTGGCAGCCGGAGAATATGGTGAAACCGTCCATAACCCCGATGGGAGAATTGGTTTGTCCGTTTTATTTTAGGCTGGCGGTCAATGATAATCCCGAGCTGCTAGCCGAAGTAACCGAAATATTTGCCAAATACCATATCCAGATTAGTTTGCTGGAAAAAAGAAGCTGTGATGCTGAGAATCTTAGCTGTCTGGTGTTTATCACCGAAAAGGCAAAAGAGGCGGAGACGGTAAAGGCTGTGGACGAGATAAACCGGCTGAAGGGCGTGGTTAAGCCGGTTATCAAAATAAGAATCCTTGCCGAAAATTGATAGGCGGTATGAATCCTAAAATTCACCGCACCACGGTCAGGGTGATCTATGGCGATACCGATGCCGGCCGGGTGGTTTATAATGCCAATTACCTGCGTTATTTTGAAATTGGCCGGACCGAGCTGATGCGGAAATGGATCTGTTCTTATTCTGAAATAGAAAGGCAGGGTTTTATTCTGCCGGTGGTGGAATGTCATATCAGATATAAGGCACCGGCATATTACGATGATTTACTTGTAATAGAGACAAGTATTGCCGAGCTTAGCAAGATAAAATGCAGATTTAACTGCAGGATTCTAAGGGAAGAAGAAGGCAGGGAAAAGCTGCTTGCCAAGGGCTACACCATCCATGTTGCGGTGGACAAAAACGGTAAACTTGTCAGATTGCCGGACGGGGTGATGAACAAACTTGGCCATCTTGTTTTATCCAGATGACGGTTTCTGAAAATTTCATGATAAATAATTGTTGACAATATTTACCACGGCAAGTATAAGGGTCGATGCGTTGCGGGGTGGAGCAGTCTGGTAGCTCGTCGGGCTCATAACCCGAAGGTCGGTGGTTCAAATCCGCCCCCCGCTACCAACAATTTCAACCACTTACAACCTTCAATCTTGTAGGTGGTTTTTTATTTCCAACCTTTTTTGGGTTCTTTTGGAATTCAGCACTTCCAGTAGTCCATTATTAATTCGTCAACCCTGAAAAACTCTATTTTTGAGTTTTCAAAGCTAATTTTTGCAAAGCCGACATGTAACATTACGCTGGTAAAAAATTACATACCTCCCTCATCCACTTTTTGAAGTTAAATGCAGCCGCTGAAAGCATTAAATTGACACTATCACCGATACTACCCTTGAGAAAGTTGCGGGCTAACCGAAAATCTGATTTAAGATGACCAATTATTGGCTCAATGCCTGCTCTGCGTCTAAACCTTTTTCTCATTTTTTGGCGTTGATATGGTGTATCGTCTTTATTTGACGGTTTGGGATTAAAATTTGGGTCTCACCAACTTTGGCTTTTCCGCGATAACCTCTATCACAAATGGCAAATTCAGGGCAGACACCCCGCAATCCTGTTGACTGGCCGATTACATCCACCAGGGTTTTACTGTCATGGATATTTTTCGGGTGGCTTACTGCTCCCACAATGATACCGCTGTCCTTGGTAACCACTATGGATGCTTTCGCTCCAAACTCATACTTTTTATGTGCCTTGCCCTTGTCAATAAACCTGTGGTTCATGCAGGCTGTAAATCTTGTTCTTACTTCCTTTTTCCTGCTCCAACACCCGATGAAAAAGTGCAAGTTCCTTGTCATAGCTCCGCAACAAATGTTCCGGCAGCTTCCTTTCTACATCACGGACAAGGCGGGTTCCACTGAAAATATGCTTCACCGCAGAAATACTGGAAATATCCGCTTTCTACCCATTGTTCAACCACTGATTCATTCGATAAATTCCTGAGTTTCTTTAGAGTCAGCAGGCCAACCATCAAACGGACAGGATGTGCTTTGCGGCCGGTATGTCAAAAGAACCGAAAAATTTCTATCCCTTTTTGTTAAAATAATAGACCTCATTATCTTCGTAGTGATGTTCTTCCAATCTCCCATTATTGATTAAATAATAAACCTTTGAAGGAATACCATGCGAATTCCCCGATACATTGACGTTTGCTCTATTACCGGAAACAGAATAAGTTCCTTCTACCGTATCTGTCCAGGTGCTATTGCTGACGGTCCACCTGTTATTATCGTAAAATGCTGCGATAATAATGTCTGGAGTTGTATTAGTATCCTGCTTCCATTCCCCTAAAAATGGGTTGTTTTTCCCGCTTGTAGCAGCTAAAGCAGAATTACCGCCCTGCGGTGTTGCAGTTACCTCAACATCTTTAATACCGGGGCCGCCTTCAACCACAATCTCTGCCGAAAAAAATCCCTTGCTATCTGTTTTTACCGTTTTTGTAGCCATATCTTATGCCTCCTGCGTTTATAAGGAAATATGATGATTATTTTACCGGAGTGGCAACAATAGTTACCGGAACTCCTGCCATTGCCGGACTGACAGAACCGCTAACCCTGACTGTAACCGTTTTAGTAGCGGCATCCCCTGCGATACGGGTTACTTTAAGACCAGTTACCGAGGTGCCGCTGGTGGCCGCATGGGCTGGCAAAAATATAGATTCCACATAAGGCTTTCCCCATTTGGCGGGCAGCAAATTATAGGCAGCAACCGCAGAGGCTCCTCCAACCATGGTCTTAAGCACCTTACGCCTTCCATCATTTTCACAA
>PDQP01000034.1 GCA_002747805.1 Deltaproteobacteria bacterium | reverse complement strand
TAAATTTATCTTTAATCTCAACAACCTATGGCTGACCATGCTATGGATTGTGATTATGATGATTACCGCCGGTTTCTCCATCCTCGGCAAGACAGAACTTAAAACCAAACTTTTTCTATGGCGGGTATTGATCGGCTTATCCCTAAGCACTCTTTTAGTATCCTGCTGGTTTATCGGCGTGGTTATCGGCCCTACTCCCCTTTATGAAGCCAGTTATGTGGTGCCGATTACGGGAATGGTGCTTGGTAATTGCATGCAGGCCAACGTGATGAGCCTGGAGCGTTTTTACAGCCAGCTTAGGCTGCGGGAAGAAGAATATATGACCAGTATCTATCTGGGGGCAAATCTGCGTGAAGCGGTGGTGCCGTTTTTGCGTGAGGCGGTGCAGGCCGCAGGAAACCCGACTCTTACCTCAATTGCCACCACCGGCATAGTTTCCCTGCCGGGCATGATGACCGGACAAATCCTCGGCGGCACCCCGCCAATGCAAGCCATTCTTTATCAAATTGCCATTATGATCTGCATCTATGCTGCCATTATCCTTTCTGCCATCTGCAATATCCTTCTAAGCCTTAATGCAGCCTTTGACGATCATTTACGCCTCAAACCGGATATTTTCAGGCAGCATACAGGATGATAGGCTAAAGGCCGTGATTTTGGCTGGTTATTCAGTTTCATCAAACAGGTTTGGCTGCTGTTGAAACCTGGAATGAGCCTTGCGTGAAAAATGCTGATAGGCAGTAAGGGTTGCTATCCGGCCGCGCGGCGTTCTGGCCAGAAAACCAGACTGGATAAGAAAGGGCTCATACACATCTTCCAGGGTGGTTTTTTCCTCACAGACTACTGTTGCCAAAGTCTCCAGCCCGATGGGGCCGCCCTGAAACCTGTCGATGATGGTCAGCATGATTCTCCTGTCCATCTCCTCCAGACCGTATTTATCTACACCCAGCATATTTAAGGCATCATCGGCAACCTGCCGGTCAACAATTTTATGTTTACCAACCTCGGCAAAATCACGCACCCTTCTCAGCAGACGGTTGGCGATCCGGGGCGTTCCCCGTGATCTTCTGCCCAGCTCCAATGCCCCCTGATCATCAATATTCATGCCTAAAATTGCCGCCGACCGCTTGACGATGCTGACCAGTTCCTCGGGGCTGTAAAATTCCAGACGGAGAATAATGCCGAATCGATCCCGAAGGGGCGGGGTTAAGAGGCCGGTTCGGGTGGTTGCCCCAACCAGGGTGAATTTGGGCAGATCCATCTTGACCGATCTGGCACCAGGGCCCTGCCCGATGATCAGATCAAGCTGAAAATCCTCCATGGCCGGATAAAGGATTTCCTCAACTGCATGATTTAAGCGGTGAATTTCGTCAATAAAAAGGACATCACCCTCTTGCAGGCTAGTTAGAATGGCGGCCAGATCGCCCTGTTTTTCAATGACCGGCCCGGAAGTTACCTTGATACCGCTGTTCATCTCGCCGGCAATAATATGGGACAGGGTGGTTTTGCCAAGCCCGGGAAAGCCGTGAAAAAGCACGTGATCCAGCGGCTCGCCCCGATTTCTGGCGGCGGCGATAAAGACCTCAAGGCTGCTTCTGACCTGTTGCTGGCCGATGTAATCCTTGAGCCTTTTCGGTCTCAGGGCATTATCGTTCACCGGCTCTCTTGGCTGCGGCTCGGGGGAAACCAGCCTCTGGCTGCCACTAAATTCCTCTTCTATCTTCATGCCAGCGACCGCAGGGTTTCACGGAGCAGTTCTTCCACTCCCATTTGGCCGAAATCATCTTCTCCCAGCCGTTTTTTTACTCTGCCAAGGGCATCCCTTGCCGCCGGTTCCGGGTAGCCAAGGTTGACCAGGGCCGATATGCAGTCCGAAACCGTGCTGCCGGCCGCAGATGCAGCCTTGCCGACAGAAACTGCTCCGCCCGAAATTTGCAAACCGGTTTGCGGCATTTTATCTTTTAATTCCAGGCATATACGTTCAGCAGTTTTTTTACCGATTCCCGGCAGGCTGGTAAGACGCCCGGCATCGGACTCTGATATGGCCAGACAAAGCTCATCCACCCGAATACCGGACAAAACGCCGAGGGCCACCTTGGGGCCTATGCCGGAAACCGAGTTCAGGGTCATAAACATCTCCTTTTCCTCTGCCTCCAGAAAGCCGAACAGGGTAATGGCATCCTCCCTCATCCTGGTATGGATATGGAGAAAGACCTCACCGCCTTTTTCGGGCATTCCGGCAATACCTGCGGTGGTTAAAAACACCTCGTAACCAACCCCGGAGACATCCACCACCACCCGGTCATGGTAGGTGAAAAGTACCCTGCCTGTCAGTGAAGCAATCATCTGCCCTCTCCTGCAATGCGACCTTGACTGGCGTGGCAAATGGCAACCGCCAGGGCATCTGCAGCATCACTGCGCGGCTGGCCGGGAAGATTTAACAAAACTTTCACCATGTGCTGAACCTGCTTTTTTTCCGCCTGACCATATCCTGCCACCGACTGTTTGACCATTTTAGGGGTATAATCATAGACCATCAAACCATTTTGCATGGCCGCCACCACCGCCGCCCCCCGGGCCTGACCAAGTTTTAGGGCTGAACGCGGGTTTTGGGAGACGAAAACATCCTCTATCGCCGCCACCGCCGGATCATGAAATTGTATCACCTGGTTAATCCCGTCAAATATCTCATTAATCCGGTGGGAAAACCGGCAATCTGGACTGGTTTTTATAACCCCGCATGAAACAACCCAGACCCGCCCGCAATCCGCCTCGATAATACCGTAGCCGGTTATCCGTGAGCCGGGATCAATGCCCAGTATTCTCTCCATCTATGCGGCAGACAAGATGACTATGACAACTGCTCAATCAAGGCATCATCAATATCAAAATTGGCGTGAACGTTTTGTACATCGTCATGGTCTTCCAGACTTTCAAGCAGCCTGAGCAGGTTTTTGGCTACCTTCTCCTCAGTAACCTCAACCGTATTTTTCGGTACCATGCTCACCGAGGCTTCAGTGAATTTTTGACCGGCATCTTCCAGGGCGGCCACCACCTGGTTAAAATCTTCGGGACTGGTTAATATTTGAAATTCCGTCTCTTCTTCCACCACATCCTCGGCCCCGGCCTCAAGTGCCAGATCCATCAGTTCCTCTTCGGAAACGCCTTCCTTATCAATCAGAATCACTCCGGTTTTCTCGAACATCCAGGCAACGCAGCCGGATTCACCCAAGTTACCGTTATTTTTGGAAAAATAATGACGGACATCAGAAACAGTGCGGTTTTTATTGTCCGTCATGCAGTTGACCAGCACCGCTACCCCGCCAGGCCCGTACCCTTCGTAGAGGATTTCTTCATATACCTCACCCTCCAGCTCACCGGTGCCTTTTTTTATGGCACGATTGATATTATCCTTGGGCATATTTTCAGCCTTGGCCGCAGCAATGGCGGTTCTCAGCCTTGGATTTCCGTCAGGATCACCGCCGCCGAATCTGGCAGCAACGGTTATTTCCTTGATAAGACGAGTAAAAATTTTACCCCGTTTTGCATCGTTTGCACCTTTTCTATGCTTGATATTAGCCCATTTTGAATGTCCAGCCATAACTCCTACCCATTGTTTTTTTTGGGAGCTACCCCCTTTTTATCTTAATCCATCCATAATAATTGCACCGAAGATACCCGTTAACCATGGTTTATGGCAAGGATAAAAATAATTTACAAATTCCGGCAGTCGATTTTGCCGTCTGAATAACAACATTCAGGACGCTTGGGAAAAACAGGCAGAGAAATTACTTGCAGGCAATCCTGTTTGCTGGTAGTAAAAATAACTTTTCGTAAGATTTAGTTTATTGGCCGTGATTTATAGAGTTACATTTTACAAATAATACCAGCTACTTGTCATAGATAATTATAACTGGCAAGTATTTTGCTTGTGCAACTTAGGTTTTCGGCTGAAAGTTCAGCTTTTTATATTAACCAGAAGAAGGAGTTAAGATGAACAAACTTGTGTTATTATTGACATCTAAGTTCTAAGAATAGCAGTTTGGTGATGGCTTAAATAACCCGCCATTCAACTTGACCCTGATGTTTTATTGCGCTTAATCAACATTAAAAGTTAAATCCAAAAGGAGAAAGCTATGAAAAAGAAAAAAAATTTATTGCGAAATGCTGTCTTTACCGTACTGGTTTCAACCTCGCTTGCCAGTTGCAATACCATCTCGACAGGAACCGGCGGTTCTCTTATATCTGGTTCTGCTGCCGGCGGCACCAGTGTCGGGGCTAATGCCTCGCTGGAGCATTGTTCTGCCCCGCTTGGCACCCTTGCCATTGATGACGGCAGATCCAAAACTTGGTGGCATGAATTCTACCGTGCAACTCAAGTAACTACTGTTGAACCTTTGATCCGTTTGGCAGTGCAGCAAAGCAATTGTTTTGTCATTACCTCCATCGGCAATTTGCGAACCGATGACCGGCTGACCCGTATTACGGAAAAACAACGTAATTCCGGTGAATATCGGGCCGGTTCCAAACAGCATAAAGGACAGCGGGTGGCTGCCGATTATTATCTGGAACCGCAGATTATTATCAATAACGCCTCAGCCGGCGGGCTTGCCGGAAGCGTGGGCGGCGTTCTTGACAATGTTTTGGGAACCGGCAATCTTATCGGCTCTGTAGGCGGCAATATGGGGATGAAATCTTCTGTGGTTACTCTTTCCCTGTTCGATATTCGTTCAGCAGTTCAGGTTGGCATATCAGAGGGCAGCTCCACGGCCACAAATTACGGGGCGGCCATGAGTATTTTCGGCAGCAAGGGAGGAGGAAAATTATCAGGCTACCAAACCACTCCAGCCGGAAAGGCTACCGTTGCCGCCTTTCTTGATGCCTATAACGGTATGGTCAGGTCTCTTAGAAGTTACAAGGCACAGGATGTAGAAGGCGGTCTTGGACGCGGCGGTACACTTAAAGTCAACTAGGGAAAAAGCAATGAAAAATGCGATATGGTGTTTTCTGATAATTGGCGTGTTGATTTTGACAGGATGCAGTCTGAAAAATCCCAAAACCAGCGGAACCATTATACATGAGGGTCATACGGGGGGAAAAGAGGATTCCATTGCCGCCTTGCAGAAAATGGCAGAATCTGACCCGGCCGCAGCCTATGATCTGGGGCTGCGTTATCTGCGGGGAGACGGTATAACCCAAAACAGTTATAAGGGCTTACAATGTCTGCGTATGGCTGGTGAACACGGCGATCATAAGGCACATATCGCATTGGGTAAACTCTATCTTACCGGCATGGAAGAGATGGGACCGGATCCGATGGAAGCAGCTAAATGGCTGCGTCTTGCCGCTGGACAGGGAGACAAGGAATCTGCCAAGCTTCTGAAAAAGGCACAGGCGGCACGTGATAGGGATGTAAACAACTATGTTGACCCGGCCTTGTACAGATGGTACTGGCACGCTCCATACCGCCTTTATTGGCGGCATGGGGCATGGGTTTACTAAACGTACTTTTTGTTGATGATGATGATCTCGTAAAAAAGTTTTTTGACGATTTTTACATGCGTAACTTACTAAAATTATTAAGAACGATTTTTTTATTTTTGCAAGGCCATAACGGGTGAAATTGCCTGATTTGAACTATATCCTCGGCTGAGTATTGTATTTTGACCTCAAATAGCGTTTTTCTTTTTTCATCCTCTATGTCAGGAGAGGCAGATGGGTTGTGATCATCAAGGCAAAAAGATAACAAACGTCCGGCTAAGAAACTTCACCGTAAAATTTATAGTGAGGATAAAAAACGGAAGAAAATAAGAAGAAAACACTTAAAACGGCTCCGCGGAATAGCAGAGCCGTCCAGTTAAATCAAAGGGATATTACAGCTTTTGAACATTATCGGCAGCAGGACCTTTGGGGCCGTCCACTATTTCAAAGCTTACTCTTGCACCTTCCTCAAGAGATTTGAAACCTTCAGATTGAATTGCAGAATAATGAACAAAGACATCCTGACCTCCATCCTGCTCGATAAAACCAAAGCCCTTTGAATCATTAAACCACTTAACTGTACCTTCTGCCATCTTAAAACTCCTTTTTTTACCTAATCCATACTAAGGATTTTATTAAAATTACCAGCCTTTTATGGCCGGCTTAAATCGACCGCCGCATGTTAATAACACCTAACATCATATTCTGAAAAACCTGCGACAAACTCATCAACTACTATATGGCTATAAATAAATCAAGCATTAAAACAAAAAAATATGATAAAAATTTTTCCGGCTGATGCCTGAGCAATTTTTTAATTTGAAGTTACAGACAAAGGCAGTTAGGATGCACGGCCAGCGTCTTACATGATCAACAGGTACCTGGGAAAAATATCTTGAACGAAGAATATCCATTTGCGTCTAATTATTTTAAGGTCGGCAAGCATAGAATTCACTATATCGACCAGGGACAGGGGCCGGTGGTGGTTTTGCTGCATGGTAATCCCACCTGGTCTTTTTTTTACCGCAAGGTTATCCGGCTTTTATCCGGCTCGCACCGGGTAATCGCTGTTGACCACTTGGGATGCGGCCGGTCGGATAAGCCGCAAAAATATAATTATACCCTTGAAAACCACATCAATAATCTGCTGGCTCTCCTGGATGGCCTTGAGATAAGCAGTTATGCCATGATGGTCCATGACTGGGGCGGGGCCATAGGTTTTGGGGCTGGAGTTAAGTATCCTGAAAGGCTGGAAAAAATAGTGGTGCTTAATACGGCAGCCTTCAGGTCAAAAAAAATTCCTTTTAGAATAGCAGTCTGCAAAACTCCCTTGCTGGGAGAACTCCTGGTCAGAGGGCTTAATGGTTTTGCCTGGCCGGCTGCCTTTATGGCAACAGCCAAAAAGATGCCGGACGAAATCAAAAAGCAGTATATCCTGCCCTATGATTCCTGGCAAAACCGCATTGCAATTCACCGCTTTGTCAAGGATATTCCCATGCATAAGGGGCATATTTCCTACCAAACCCTGCTGAATATAGAGCAGGGTCTTGGGGTTATCGAGCAGATGAAAATTCCCATGCAAATTATCTGGGGCGGCCGAGATTTTTGTTTTAATGATTTTTTTTATGACGAATGGAAAAGACGGTTTCCCGCAGCTGATTGCCATTATTTTGCCAATGCCGGTCATTATGTGCTGGAAGATGAATGGGATAAGATAGAGCCCTTACTTAAAAATTTTTTTATTCATAGATAGAGATGGAAAACATAGCCTGCACCTTGAGGGAAGCCGCTGCTAAAACCCCTGAAAAAACTGGTCTGATCGAGGCAGCGGGCGGCAAGGAGATGACCTTTGCCGAGCTTGAAAGCCGGTCGGATAGTTACGCCTTTCTCTTTGCCGAAAACGGGGTTAATGCCGGAGATCGGGTGATGCTGATGGTTCGCCCCTCGGCTGATTTTATCTGCCTGACCTTTGCCCTGTTTAAGATTGGAGCCGCCATAATTTTAATTGATCCCGGCATGGGCGAGAAAAATCTCCTGCGGTGCATCAAATCGGTGCGGCCGGATATTCTGGTGGGCATCCCTAAAGCCTGCCTGTTACGCTCTGTTTTTCCTGCCGTTTTCAGCACCATCCGCAAAACCTTCTGCTGCGGTTTCTGCCTTGGTCTGTTCGGCGGCGATATTAGAAAAAAAGCATATAACCGCCAGGAAGCCTTTCCCATTTACAGGCCGAAAGATAAGGATCTGGCAGCCATAATCTTCACCACCGGCTCCACCGGGCCGCCCAAGGGCGTCCGCTATGAACATGCAATTTTTTCGGCCCAGCTCAAACATATCCGGGATTATTATAAGATTTCATCGGCGGATATTGACCAGCCCGCCTTTCCCCTGTTTGCCCTGTTTTCAACCGCCCTGGGGGCCTGTGCCGTGATACCGGATATGGATCCGACCCGGCCGGCCCAGGTTGACCCCGAAAAATTTATCAATTCCATCGAAAAATACGGCGTTACCTACTCCTTCGGCTCACCGGCTATTTGGCGGGTGGTGGCCGAATATTGCCGGCAGCAGGGACGGCGGCTGGACACCCTTAATCAAGTACTAATGGCCGGAGCGCCGATTTCGGGCGGGTTAATTGAGCGGTTTTTTGCTGTTATTGCTGAAAACGGCAGGATTTTCACCCCTTACGGAGCAACAGAAAGCCTGCCGATAATCTCCATGGAAGGACGGGAAATTGTTCAGGATACCTGGCCGCTGACCAAAGAGGGCAAGGGATATTGTGTGGGCAGAACCCTGCCCGGGATCAGTATGGCGGTGATAAAACCTACAAGCCGCCCGATTACGGATATTTCGGCAGCGGAATTTTTAGAGGCCGGACAAGCAGGTGAAATTATTGTTAAAGGTAATGTGGTAACTAAGGCCTATGATCATAATCCTGCCGAAACCAGGATGGCCAAGATACCGGACGGCGAAGATATTTGGCACCGAATGGGTGATATTGGCTATCTCGACCAGCAGGGCAGATTATGGTTTTGCGGCCGGAAGGCTCACCGGGTAGAAACGGAAAACGGCACCAAATATACCATTTGCTGTGAGGCCATAGCCAATAATCATCCAGAGGTGTTTAGAAGTGCCTTGGTCGGAATAACTGATGGTCATAGCAAGAAATATAAAATTCCGGTCATGGTAATTGAAAAGAAAAAAAACAGCCGGATGCCGGATGCCGTGCTGCTCGAAGAAGTTAGGGAACTATGCCGTAAATCACCACTAACCAGCGATATTGATATATTTTTGGTTCATCCTGGTTTTCCGGTGGATATCAGGCATAATGCCAAGATATTCCGAGAAAAAATTGCCGTCTGGGCAGAGGAGCAAAATGGCTGAACTAAAAAAGGCCCTGATCACCGGCGGCGGCGGTTTTATCGGCAGGAAAATTGTCGGTCAGCTTTTGGCAAGGGGCGTGGATTGTCTGGTAATCGGCAGACATAACTATCCTGAGCTGGAGCGGTTAGGGGTAAAATGCCTGATCGGCAATATCTGCGATAATGATTTTGTCCTAAAAATCTGCAGCGGAGTGGACACGGTTTTTCATACGGCGGCCATAGCCGGTATGTGGGGAAAATGGGATGATTATTATGCCGTAAATTTTCTCGGCACCAAAAATATCATTGCCGCCTGCCTGAAAAATCAGGTGAAAAGCCTGGTTTACACTTCAACTCCATCGGTAGTCTTTAACGGCCAGGATATTTGCGGCGGCGATGAAAATATGCCCTATGCGGAAAATTTTCTGTGCCATTATGCCAAAAGCAAGACCATGGCGGAAAAGGCAGTTCTGTCAGCCGTCAAAGAAAATGGGCTTAACGCCTGTGCCGTCAGGCCGCATCTGGTTTACGGGCCGGGCGATCCGCATCTGGTGCCGAGACTGCTTGACCGGGGACGCAAGAGAAAGCTGAAAATAGTCGGCAGCGGTGATAATCTGGTGGACATTTCCTATATTGACAATGTGGCACATCTGCATATTCTGGCGGCCGCAAGTTTATTATCTGACGGCAGGGCCAAAGGGCAGGCATATTTTATCGGTGATGAGGAGCCGGTTAAACTATGGGATTGGATAAACTCACTTTTTGAGCAAACCGGCCTTGCCCGCATCGAAAAAATGGTCCCGGCCAAGGCGGCTTACGCAGCCAGCGGTCTGATAGAATTGTTATATAAAGGATTAAATTTGGCAAAAGAGCCGCCCATGACCAGATTTGTGGCCGAACAATTATCAAAAAGCCATTATTTTTCCCATCAAAAGGCTAGGGAAGAGCTTGGCTATCAGCCGCTGGTAAACCCTGCTCAGGCCATGGAAAACCTGCTTATCTGGATTAGGGAAAATGATATATAAATATTTGCATAACTTATTGATATTATTTTTATTTATTCAACCAACCTGCACGCCTGCCATCGGCAGCGGCTTTACCATCGGCGAGGAAAGAGAGGTTGGTCAAAAACTGCTCTACAAGATCAGAAGCAGTTTTCCGGTCATCGATGAACCGGATATTCACGATTATATCAACTCGCTGGGAGCAGAGGTGCTGAAGACGGCCGGCAGGCAATATTTTGATTACCATTTTTTTATTGTTGAAAGCCGTGATTTTAACGCCTTTGCCGCCCCTTCCGGCCTGATCTTCTTCTATACCGGAATTATTGAGAATATGAACTCGGAAGATGAACTTTTTTCCGTGCTTGCCCATGAAATCGGGCATGTGGTTAAAAGACATCTGGCCGCCAGAATTGAAAAAAACTCTATGGTAAACCTTACCGCCCTGGGGGTGGCCCTGGCCTCTCTGGCCATGGGGGACGGCAAGGCAACCGCTGCTCTATTGACCGGCTCCATGGCGGCCGGGCAGTCGGCCAAACTGCATTTTAGCAGGCAGAATGAGGAAGAGGCCGATCTGCTTGCCTATCAATGGATGAAAAAGCTGGGACGCAGTCCGGCGGGTCAGGAAAGGATGTTGCAGACCATGCGGCGGATTATCCGCTACCGGATGGGGCAGGTCCCCCAGTATTTGCTTACTCACCCCGACCCGGAAGCACGGCTTGGTTATGTGCAGGCCCTGATTAGTGCTGAACCGGAACCTGCCAAGGCATCCATAGCCGATGAATTTGAATTTTTGCGTTTCAAATATCGGGTATTAAGTCTCTCGGAAGATACTGGCCGGATTCGCCGTCTGCTGGCATCCATCATTGCCCAAAAGACAGGTTTTGAGGCCATGATGGCTAAATATGGTCTGGCCCAACTGGATCGGCAGGAAAATAATTATCAAAGCAGCTTGTCTTTAATAGGCGAAGTTATAGCTGCCTTTCCAGACAAAAAAATTCTTCGGATTGATAAGGGCATCATACTTTCAGAAGCAGGCCGCACTCAGCAGGCTTTAGCGATTCTTGAGGATGAATATCAAAAAAATCCAGATAATTATGCAGCCTACTGCCTTGCTGAATCCCTGCTTAGAGCGGGCAAACCGGAGCAGGCAGGCCAGTTGTTTAAGCAGGTTGCCGCCGAAATTGAGGAATATGCCAAGGTTTATTATAAACTTGCTCAAATCGCAGGAATGCAAAAAAAACAAGGTGAAATGAACTATTATCTGGGCAAATACAATCTTTATGAGGGCAAACTCAAACTTGCCAAAAAAAATTTCGGCCAGGCGGTAAAAGATAATTCCCTAAACAAGGAATTATCGGCAGAAATAAAGAAAACTCTTGAAATCATAAAGAAACTGGAAGACTGATTACCCTTGCCCGACTATGCGGGCCAGATACTCCTTATTGCCCTTGGCCCCCAAAATAGGCGAAGGGATTGGCTGGTGCATACGCAGATGATTTTGCCTGCAAAACTCTCCAATCTTATCCACGGCCCTTTGTCTGAGTTTTTCAGAGCCAACCACCCCGCCCTTGCCCACCTCATTTTTGGCAAGTTCAAATTGGGGTTTAATCAAGGCTAAAAAAGAAATTTTTTCATGGCTGGCAAATACCTGAAAAAGCGGCGGTAAAATAGCGGTCAGCGAGATAAAGGATAGATCGGCCACAATCAAATCAAGTTTGTCGGCAAGATCGCCCGCTTTTATATTTCTGGCATTAAATCTTTCCATCACCACCACCCTTTCATCCTGCCGGATTTTCCAGTCGAGCTGACCGTAGGCAACATCAATGGCATAGACCTTTGCTGCTCCATTTTGCAGAAGGCAGTCGGTAAAACCGCCGGAACTGGCACCAATATCGGCACAAATCAGACCGCCAACCTCAAGCTGGTAATGTTTTAAGCCAGCGGCCAGCTTTAAGCCGCCCCGTGAAACATAGGGGCAGGACTCTTTTTTTCTGATGGCAACAGATGAGGGAAATAAGGCCCCGGCCTTGTCAACCCGCTGTTCTTCAACGATTATAACCCCGGAAAGAATCAGGGCCTGCGCCTTTTTAAGATCAGCAGCAAGCCCCTTTAAGACCAGCAGTTCATCCAGACGTTTTTTCACTTACATTTTTTCCATTCTGGCTCTGGCGTCAGCAGCTTCCCTGGTGTCTCCAAATCTTGAAATAATCTTTTTATAGACAACCTTGGCGGCCTCCTGATCATTTACCTTTTCAAGGGCTTCTGCCTGTCTTAACATGGCCTTTGGGGCTTTAGCGTGGGACGGATCAAAATGAAGGATTTGCTGATATTCCATGGCCGCATCATTATAGAGGCCCTGCTTGAAAAGACACTCACCCATCATAAACATCGCCTCAAGCCTTGCATCCTGACTGGCAGCACTATCCGCCTGTAAATCATACTGATTATATGCCTCAGCATATTTTCCAACCTGAAAAAGGGATTCAGCCCGGGAAATTTCTGCTTTCGGGGCGGGCTTGTTATCAGTCTTTACCTCTTGGACAGACGCAGCTTCAGGCTGTTTCGGCTCAGGCTGTTCCTGATTATAATTCACAGGTTCCGGCTGCACTGGCTGCACCTCCGTCCTGACTGGTAACGGACTGACATTACGCAGCACCTTCACTCTGGACGGTCTGATGCGGGGAATGCTGCCTGGATTAGATACAGCCGCCGCCTTCCTGGCCGCCATTTCAGCAGCCTTTTTAGCCGCCTTTGCCCTTCGCTCGGCCTCCTGAACCCTGGCCTGCTGAATATTGGCAAGATTTTTTTGATGCACCCTGAGCTGACTATTTAACTGGTTTATCTTCCTCTCCTTTTCGGCCAGTTCAGCCTGAATCCGGCTCTGCTCCTGTTTCCACTTTTGGGCTTCAGTATGAGTGTAGTTATCAAAGGAGTTGGCAAATTCCTTGCTTTGTTCTTTGAGCAGCCGGTTCTGGTGATGGGTTTCCTCAAGCTGACCTTTCAACGACAGAATCTCGCTTTTAAGCTGATCAATCTGATTCAGGGATGATGCCTGACTTTTCTGAATCTGGTCAACCTTGCTGCGTTCCATCTCCTGCATCTTTTTATTCATCACCCGAAGCTGATATTGAAGCCTTTGCACCTCACTTTGCGAGGCACAGTTAGCCAGCAGCGGAGCCGTAATTAAAATGGCAAACCAAGTATTTTTTCTCATAGCTTCCACCATAAATTATTTATAATTATATGACCACCTTGGGTATCTTTGGCTACCCGGGAAATCAAAAAGTCTTCTCTGATAACTGCCGTCCTTCATCATGCCATAGATCTTATAGGACTTGCCTTCACGCCTTGAAAAGATAATCTGATTACCATCAGGCGACCAGGAAGCAGATTCATGGTGAGATAAATCCGAAGTAATCTGATTGGGCATGGCATCGGCAGAGGGTTTTATGGTGCAGAGCTGATAAACTCCGTCACGCAGACTGGAATAAACAATCAGATCTTCGGCCGGCGACCAGGATGGCTCAGAATTTTCATAACTGTCAAAGGTCAGCCGCCTGGTTTTTCTGGTGGCAATATCCATCACATAGATCTGGGGCTTGCCGCTTCTATCCGAAACAAACACAATTTTTTTGCCGTCTGGTGAATAACTGGGCGAAACATTATTACCAGCCCCGCTGGTTAGCTGGTTGATAATGCGTCCCGTGCGGTCAAGCAGGAAGAGATCCGGATTGCCCCGTTCCGACAGGGTGAGAATAAAGCTGCCGCCATCCGGACTCCAGGCCGGAGCAAGGTTCATCCCCTTGCGGCGGGAAAGTGCCGTGGTTGTCTTGTTCTGTCTTAAATCGGTGATATAAAGATTCTGCTTCCGGCTGTGATAAGAGGTATAGGAGAGGTAACGTCCATCTGGGGTAAATCTGGGTGAGACCACCAGATTCTTGTGCCTGGTAACCTGCCGGACCTTTTTACCCAGGATGTCGGTCAAAAAAAGTTCCTTGGCCCCCTTGGTACTGGAGATAAAGGCCACCTGAGTAGAGGCGATACCATTTTTTCCGGTCAATTCATAGATGACCTTATCGCAGAATTTCAGCAGCATGGATAAATGCTGACCGGTCTTGCCCTGATAGGATTTTCCCATCAGCATCTGACCGCTGGTTACCTCCATCAGTCTCATTTCCAGCCGGATACTGCCGCCGCTGATTTTGTAGCTGCCGAGTACTGAATAATCCACATCAAAGGCCCGTAAATTAGCGGCCTGCTTTCCGCCGTATTCACTGGCCGGTAAAACCGAGATGATGCCGTGAAATTTTAAGGCATTGGCCAGGTCATTTGCCAGTTCACGGCCAAACTTCTGGGGCTGACCGGGCATATCGCCATTAACAAACCACGGCACCGCAAATTTAATCTTTTTGGTCTTTGAAGAAGATATATCGAGATAAACCCGATCCTCGGCATAAAGAACTGACGTAGCAAAAAACATTGAAAACAGAACTAATCCAGTAATTATTTTTTTAATCATCATATTTAACCAGGTTAATTTTATTGTAATCCGGCTGGTTTGAAAACCAGAGCCGCATCAAATCGGCTCTTCTTCATGGCCGGTGGAATCCTGGGCAGCGGTTCTGCCATTCTCAGGGCCTTTTGTACATATTGATCAAAAATCCTGTCGCCAGAACTTTCCTTGATATACATGCTCTTTATCATACCATCCGCAGAAATGGTCAAAAAAACAGTAGCGGTCAGCTCTTTTTTCTGCTTTTTATGCTCAGGTATCTGCCAGTAACTGCGGACATGGTTACTAACGGCATTATAAAACTGTTTTTCTATGCCGGTCAAATCGACATTGCTGCCGCTTGGCCGTGAATTGGCCGTACTTTTCAGCTTGTTTAATATTGCCTGGTTTTGTCTGGCAACCCGTTTGGCATCGGCCAGGCTTTGCTGGAGCAGCTGCCGCTCCATCTCGGCCTCCATCCGGGCAATTCTTGCCGCTTCCAGGGCCGCCTGTTTAGCCTTTTGTGCCTCAATCAATTTCTGCTTATCTATTTTAGGCTTCTGCACCTTAGGCTTCGGTTTAGGCTTAGGCAATTTTTTGGGTTTCGGCGGCAGTTTTTTCTTGATCTTTTTTCTGGCCGGTTTAATTGATACCGCCTTTTTAGGCGGCTCGGCCACCGGCTCTGGGGCCTTATTAACCGTTTTCTTGATCTTTTTTACCTTAGGGACAATTTTGGCTTTAACAGGTGCCGGTTCATTATTCTGCTTCACCTCAGCCTGCTCCTGAACTTCCGGGGCTGACTGCTCAACCTTCGGAGCAGGTTCCACAAAATTTGCCAAATTGACCGTATAAATCTCCGGATGCCTGGGCTTATGACGAAGCTGGGGCAGGTAAACAACCGCCAATAAAAAAACCGCATGAAAAAACAAGGCCAGGTTAAAGGGAAGCATCCAGCCCTGCCGCCGACCATATCTAACCCGATACGCCATAATTATTTTCGCTGCTTATCTGCAGGCCGGGTAATCATCCCCAGCTTTTCATAACCGGCAGATTTGATTTCAGCCATCACCGCCGCCACCAGCCCGTAAGAAACATCCTTGTCGGCCTTCAAAAAAATAGGCTTATTGCGGTTTTCCTCCTTATTTTCTCCATTTAGCCGCTTAAAGATAAGATCCTGCGGCGTTTCCAGATCGCCGATGCTTATTTTGCCGTCCTTTTCTATGGTTACCACCTTAATATCCTCATCCTGAGGCAGTGCCTTAGCGTCTGTTTCCGGCAGCTCCACATTCAGCCCCTGGGTCATCATCGGGGCGGTAACCATAAAAATAATCAGCAAGACCAGCATCACATCAACCATCGGGGTAACGTTGATATCCGAAACCAGGGACTTTCCCCGGTTATTTTTTGCCGAACTCATGCCCATAATTTCCCCATCATTTCCGGTTTAACAAATCACGGCCAACCAGATTGAGAAAATCAGTGGAGAAAACCCGCATTTCATCTTCAATGGCCGATAATCTGGCTGAAAATAAATTATAGAAAAAAACCGCCGGAATAGCGACCGCCAGCCCGGCAGCCGTTGCCACCAAGGCCTCTGAAATACCGGGGGCAACCACCGCCAGAGAGGCAGATCCCCTTGCCCCGATGTCATGAAAAGAGGCCATAATCCCCCAAACAGTACCGAACAAACCAATAAAGGGAGCGGCACTGCCGGTGGTGGCGAGAAAGGGCAATGCAGAACCCAGATAGTTTATTTCCTGGGTTTCCGTTTTACGGATGCTGCGTTTTAGATTGTCCATCACCGCTAGCTGCGTCTCAAGGGTCTCCCCCGCACCCTCCTCGCTTCGGTTCTGGTTGATTTTTTTCAGTTCATCATAACCGGCGATAAAAATGGATGCCTCCGGGCTGTATTCAAAATCCCTGGCCGCCTCATAAGCCTCAGCCAGATTGCCGGATCTCCAGAAAACATCGAGAAAATCCTCCCCATCTATCCTGACCTTTCTAAAAAGCCGATATTTGGAGATGACAATGGCCCAAGAGCCAAGAGAGAAAACCAGCAGGGTCAGCATCACGGCCTGGCCGACCGCACCTGCATTCATAATCATGGACGTAATGGATAATTGCACGGAAAAATCACCCTATTTTCTTGATTGTGTTATTAAATGCACCAAAAATAACCGCATCATCTTCAAGTCATCATATCAGGACAGCAAAAAAAATCAACTCCCCGCCGGTAAAACCAGTAAGCGTCAATCAAAAATCTATGTCGGCCCTCAGGTCATGGCACAGACAAATGACACTGCCACTGCAAGCCGATCCTGCAGATACAGTTTTCCTTTTAGATATGCGGCTGAAGCGATGGTCTCCTGCAGGGTAACACAGGTTTTCACGGTGCTGCCGGACCTGACAATGCTCTTGAATTTGGCCTTTTCAATGCGGGTCAAGACTGGTGTGCCGCCGCTTCCCTCCTCCTGCCCAAGCCTTGCCAGCAGGATTGCTCCGGTCTGAAAAACCGCCTCGCATAAGATGACCCCGGGAACAATCGGGTTGCCCGGATAATGTCCGGCGAAAAACGGCAGACTTTCCGGAAAGGCGGTTTGAGTTATAACCTCTTCATTTTCCAGGGAGATAATATCATCCACCCATAAAAAAGGCGGACGATGGGGAATAAAATCAGTAACCTTACTCATCACAGTCCTCCGTTTACCTCCAGCACCGCACCGGATATATAAGCAGCCTTATCACTGGCAAGAAAAAGAACCGCATCTGCGATTTCCCCGGCCGTACCAAAGCGCCTCATCGGCACCATCTTTTTATATTCGGCTATCTGCTCCGCCGGTAAATCGTCCAACAGTTCGGTAGCAACAAAGCCAGGAGATACGCAATTAACCGTGATCTTCTTTTTGGCCGTCTCTTTGGCAAGAGATTTGGCAAAGCCGATCTGCCCGGCCTTTGAGGCGGCATAATTGGCCTGACCGGCAAAGCCCAGATAAGACATGGGCGAGGTAATATTGATAATCCGGCCAAACTTCTGTTTCATCATCAAGGGTATAACTGACCGGGACATAAAAAAAGTGCCTTTCAGATTGATGTCCAGCACCCTCTCCCACTGCTCGGTTTTCATAAGTGCCACAATGGCATCGCGGCGGATACCGGCATTATTAACCAGAACATCGATGGTATCATGCTGCTTTTCAACCACCTTGAAAAAATCATTAACTTCTTCTTCCTGTGAAATATCGCATTTGAACAGGTCAAGCTGCCATGATTTCTCCGCCGCCTCCTGCTCAAACTGCCTGGCAGCCCCTTCATTACCGCCATAAAGACCGATTACGGCGGCCCCCTGCTCCATAAAGCCGCAGCTAACCGCCTTGCCGATACCTCTGGTGGCCCCGGTAACAATAACCTTTTTATCCTTAAAAAAACTCATAATTATAACCCGTTATTTCAGTTAATGCTTCTCAGATAACCGTCCACATCATTGGCAACGATCACCCCGTAGTTTATGGAGCCAAGCCAGCCCGACATGATGATCCCGACCGAACCCACATGAAAAAGCCCCGGCACCTCCCTGAAAATCGAGCGTGAAATATCCAGCCCCTCAAACTTGGTACCAAAAGAGGTGCCTTGGGTGTGAAGGGTGTAGCGGTTGAAGGTGTTGGGCGTGGCCGCCTCCAGCCAATCTATTTTATCCCTTACTCCAGGGATATAACGCTCCAGATCAATGATAGTGCGGTCTATGAGTTTTTGCTTTTCCGCCTGATACTGCTCCCTGTCAAACCCCTGCCAATCGGCATAACTGCTATTCATCGAGGCAACTACGGCATATAAATTATGGCCGGGCCTGGTTCTGGGGTAGTAAATCGAAAAGGTTTTTGATCTGGTATGAAAATCAAGCAGCTCATCCGAGTTAAACTCCGGGGCAGTTGAGGTGAAAAGCAGATCGCCAATCTCAGCCATGGAACTTTCCCTTTTCAGACCTATATAGACCTGACAACTGGAATTATTTACCCGAACTTCTGCCGCCCGTTCAAGAAATTCGTCTGAAAAGGCCGACCGATCCGTAAGCTCATTGACAGTATTGGTAATGCCGCTATTGGAGATAACAGCATCGGCGGTTATAGTCCTGCCAGCCGCCTCCACCCCGCACACCCGGCCCTTTTCCACTATAATCCTGTCCACCCTGGCCCTGGTACAGATGGTTACTCCCTGCCTCTCCATTTCCCTGACCATCAGGCCAATCAATTTATCGGTGCCGCCCTCGAAGGTAAATACGCCGCGGCTCATAAAATTTGAAAAGACAATGCCATAGGTAATAGCAGGGTCATCAGGGGTCGAGCCGTTTGCGTAGGTGATCGGCTCCATCAGCAGGCGGTGAACATCGGTGCGGCCGGGGAAAAACTGCTCAAACAATTCCCTGGTGGTCATGGTTCGGTCATCATAAAAATTCATGCCCGCAATGGTGCTGAAAAAATCATCAATCACGGTTCTGGGTATCCGAAATTTTTTTTCCAGAATCCCGGTGAAATCGTCCTTGTCAAAGCTGGTGGTCAAGCTGAATTGAGGATTGTCAAAAACAATATTTTTCAACTGCACAATGGATGCGGCGATTTCCTTATTCCAGTATTTACGGCAGGTTTTGATCATGCCATAGGGAAAACCGTGCAGGGAAACATCAAAAATATGCTCCTTTCTCTTAAACCAGGCAGCCAGACCGCCGAGCTGATGATGATGTTCCAGCAGCAGAACCTTATGGCCGCAGTAGGCCAGCCGGTTAGCCGTGGTTAATCCGCCAAGGCCGGAACCGATAATGATGGCATCATAATTCGGGTCAAGATCGTCTATTGTAACAGGCATAATTGATTATATCTTTGGTAATAGATGCTGATTTGCGATTGAAACTCCGCTTAGCATGGAGCCGATAATTCCTAAAAAACCCTGATCTGTTCCGGCCAGAAAAAGATTTTCGCAGCCGATATCACCATCCTTAAACTTGGCCGGACTGCCGTAAATGGCCCCTTCCTTTTTGGCGGTGTACCTCTCAATGGTAACAGGCGTAAAGGTGTCCTGATATACAATATCATCAGAAAAATCACCAACTATTTTACCGGCAGTCCGGGCAGAGACTGCGGCGGCCTCTCGTTTATGCTGATTATATAGCTCACGATTCTTATACAGCTCCTGCCACTTATGATAATTAGCTAAATGGGTAAGCCGTATCTCAAAATGTTCCTGTTTTGCAAAATTTTCAAAATTTTGCGGAAAGCAGATGACGCCGCTGGTAAAATCTGCCTCAGCGTCCGGCCTTCGATAATTAAATCTACTGTTATTATTATAAAAAATAATAGTTTTATCCCTTGGCAGCATGGCGTTTTCTTGAGCCTTCCCCGGCGGAACCAGAAAGATTGACTCCAGAAAACCCAAGCGGCGGCCCTGCCCTGATGGGCCGGGCCTGCCCAGTAATTTAAGGGTTTCCTCGTATCCGGCAGTGGAAATTATATGATCTGCCTCGATCATCTCCCCGTTTTCCAGCTCGGCCGCAACCGCCCTTCTCCCCTTGGTGTGAATTTTGACAACCTTGGTCTTAAATAGTATCCGGCCGCCGTTTTCCTTAAAAATATCGGCAAAAAACTGGATAAACTCTTTTATGCTGACGCCCGGGCGGAACATCCCCTCCAGAAATATGGATTTGAACATAATAACAAACTGATTATAATCCATATCATTTTCAACGCTGGAACCATAGAAGCACAAGGGGCAAAGCAGCATTTCGGCCAGCAGCGGATTTTTCAGCCTGTCAAGCAGGACAGCCTTGGCAGACCGGAACCTGGCAGCGGTAAAAGGATTATATCCCCTTATTTCATCGGCCAGCCTGGCAAAATTCCCATATGAATCAGGGAAAACCCTGCCGACCTGAGACATTAACAACTCATGGTTGTTACTAAAAAAAAGTTCTGCATCCGGAAACCGGATTTGACTTTTTAGCTGCTGGCAAAGCCCCGCCGCCTGCTCCAAGGCACCCCGCCTGATGCCAAGCTGGCGCAATAATTTATTGATCGGAGCCTTTTTGTCCTTTGGTGAAGTATAGTTGGTAACGGCATGAAGACCAGTTTCCAGCAGCCTGCCATGACGGTAATAGTAAGAATTAAGACCGCCCAGCCTGCTGTGCTGTTCAAGAATCAGCACCTCCGGACAATAACGGGACAACCTGATGGCGGCGGCAAGTCCGGAAAGACCGCCGCCAATTACTAAACAGGTTGATTTCACTAGGCATCTTTAAGCAGCGGTTCCAGATAATCAACACAGCTATCCAGGGTTGCCAGCTTGGGATAATCCTCTTCCGGGATTTGCAGCTGATGTCTTTTGCGAAGCTCCATCACTATGTCAAGAAAATCCATGGAATCAAGCTCAAGCTGATCCCGGAGCGGCTCATCCGCCTTCAGATTGTCAAAATCAGCGTCCTCGTCAATGTCAGCAATAATATCCAGTATCAGCGTTTTAATTTCATCCGGTGTCATTTGTCTCTCCAGAACATAAGGTTTACGAACATAAAACGCCCCTTTTAACACATTACCGCCGTATTTTTCATGTATTTTTTATAAAAAATGTTCGGCTAGGGCATTTTTTTAATGATGACGGTGGAGTTGATGCCAAGCATACCAAAGGAATTATTAAGAATGACGGATACTTCATCCGCCTTTTCCGCCTGGTTGATCACCAGATTGGGCAAGCTGCAATCCGGATCAAGCTCGGTGATATTGATGGTCGGATGAATAATACCATCTTCAAAAGAACCAAGATTTGCCGCAATTTCCAGTACTCCGGCGGCTCCCATGGCATGGCCGATAATGGATTTGGTGTTATTGATATAGGCGCCAGTGTTGCCGAAAACCTCGCGGATGGCCTTGCATTCCTCCAAATCACCCTGCTTGGTGCCGGTGGCATGAGTATTGATCAGGCTGATTTCTTCCGGTTTAAGTCCGGCCTTTTTAAGGGCCATTCTCATACATTCAGCCTGTCTTTCACCAAAGGGCAGGACAAAATCCCTGGCATCAGAATTCATGCCATAACCGACAATTTCTCCGTAAATTCGGGCATTTCTTTCCTTGGCCCTGGCCAGGGTCTCAAGGGTATAAACACATGCTCCTTCGGAAATGACAATGCCGTTACGGTTCACATCAAAGGGCTTGCAGGCCCGCCTTGGATCAGGATCTTCGCCGAGGGCATTCTGGGATTTAAATGAGGCAAATATACCAAAGGAACCAACGCATTCAGATACTCCGCCGACCAGTGCCAGATCAACCTCGCCAAGCCGCATCATCTGTACGCCCTGAATCAGCGAGGCATTACCAGCCGCACAAGCTGCCCCGATAGAATAGTGAGGCCCGGTAATGCCAAGGCTCATGGTTACTTCACCAGCTGGATTATTCAGAACGGTTCTGGGATTATGATGGTGCGTCCAGTATTTGGTATCATAATCATATTGCTTGATATTATAGACCTCGTTTTCTGTCTCAACCGTGCCGTGTTCGGTCAGGCCAAGATAAACCCCCACCCTTGATTTATCACAATAGGTGTTTTCCAGGTCAAGACCGGCATCATTTAGGGCTTCATGGGCACAATAAACGGCCATACACCCGGCCCTAGTACCCCTTTTATTTTCCTTTTTCTTCCGGTATTTGGTTTCCGGAAAACTGCAAATCCCGGCCGGAGCCTTACCGAAATATCTGAGATTTATTTCCTGGGTTTCGTTTTTGCCTGCAATGACTTTCTGGCGAAAATCCTTGAGATTATCAGCATTTGGGGCAACCAGCCCAATGCCCGTAATTACTATTCTGGTGTTCATATCCACTTGTGTTAATTAAATTGTTTAATAGGAGAAGAGAGAACTTATGATAAATACCCGGACAATTCAATAATAATCGAAACCGTCAATCAATTTAGTTTAGAAAAAACGGATGAAAGAGCCAAGAGCAACCAGTAAGATTGATTCAGCCACAGATAAATATAAAGACATAAAATCAAAGGAAAAATAAGGGGCGAAGAGCTGGCAGATAAAAAAACTTCCGCCCCGATTTTCTAGGCTATCCCGGCAGGCTTGGGAAAAGAAGTAAACAGATTTTGAGCAGCCTCTTTGGTATCACTCAAGAGCCTGCGGAGACCAACGCCCTTGCCGTCATCGGCAAATTCCATGATCTCCCAGCAATGCGGCGATTCTGCAATGGTCTGCATCAGGCCAAGATGCTGGGCATGGCCAGCCTTGTAGGCGGTTATCTCACCTAGCACCGGATAACCAAGCAAGGCAAAATCTCCAATTGAAATAGACAAGTTCCCGATGCCAACGCCAAGTGTAACCGCAATAATTACAACCGAACGCTCGGATTTAACGTTTGCATTGGGTGCTAGTAATGCTTTTGCGCCAATGGCAGCAATAGAGCCGAAAAGCAGTAACATGATACCACCCATTATCGGCGTTGGTATGGTACTTAAGAAGGCAGACATTTTTCCTGAGAAAGCCAATAATATTGCGGTGATTGCAGCAAATGTCATGATTTTAGGGTCTTTCGCACCTGTAATTGAAACGGCACCGGTTACCTCTGAATAAGTGGTGACCGGAGGACCGCCAATGAATCCAGCAAAGCATACCGCAAGACCGTCTCCAGCCATTGTGCGATGAAGACCGGGCGTTTTAACAAAGTCTTTTTCACAAATTTCTGAGATAACCATCACATCGCCAATGTGTTCAATGGCGGGGGCAATTGCCACTGGGATAAGAAACAGTACTGCCTCCCATTTAAAACAAGGGAGTGTCATTGGTGGCATGGCAAACCAATTTGCCGTTTGTATCGGTTCAAGATTCGCAACACCAATGATAACACTGAGTATATAACTCACGATAACACCGCTTAGTACCGCTAGTAACTTACTTAACCCTTTGCCATAAAGGGCGATAAATATGGTTGTGCATAGTGCCGTTGCGGCGATAAACAATGCTTGTGTTTTTGGCACAAGAACAGCCGTGCCATCGCCAGTTAATCCCATTGCCATATTTGCCGCTGCTGGCGCAAGAGATAAGCCAATGACCATGATAACAGGGGAAATGACAACGGGAGGGAATAATCGGTTAATAAAGTTTGTACCAACACGGCTAATGGTAAAAGACAGCAGTAAATAAATAGAACCAGCTGCCATTAATCCAAATTGTGTTGCGCCGAGCCCCCAATGTTCGATGGCATATATAATCGGGGCAATGAATGCAAATGAAGAGCCAATAAAAATGGGGACTTGGCGTTTTGTAATGATTTGAAAAATGAGGGTGCCAACACCTGCGGAAAGTAGAGCAACCGAGGGATTAAGACCAGTGAGTAAAGGAACAAGAACTAATGCACCAAATGCGACGAATAACATTTGTACACCAACCAGAACAGACTTGAGCGTTTCACGCATAATTCCTCCAAAGAGATGACAAAATTAAATGATTTTCACAAAAAAA
>PDQP01000005.1 GCA_002747805.1 Deltaproteobacteria bacterium | reverse complement strand
CTTATAACCCCGATAGCGATGGACACTGGTCTCCGCTTTGCCATCCGTGAGGGGGGCAGGACGGTAGGTGCTGGTGTTATCAGTGAAATTGAAGCGTAAGAAGGTGCAAGATGATACCTACAGAGAAAATCAGGATTCGTCTCAGGGCCTACGATCATAAGCTCCTTGATCAGTCCACTTCGGAAATTGTTGAGACGGCTAGAAGAACTGGTTCTGCTGTAGCCGGGCCTATTCCGCTGCCGACCAGCATTAACAAGTTTTGTGTGCTTCGTTCTCCGCATGTGGACAAAAAATCCCGGGAGCAGTTTGAAATGAGGACACACCGCCGTCTCCTCGACATTCTGGAGCCTACTCAGCAGACTATAGATCTCTTGATGAAACTTGAATTGTCGGCGGGTGTTGATGTCGAGATAAAATTGCCGTAGCTTGGCAAGTTAGGAAATTAAACTGGAGCGTTGGGTAACGAGTTATGCCAAAGTCAATGGGAATATTGGGAAAGAAAATAGGAATGACCCGGGTTTACACGGAAATGGGTGAGGCGGCTCCTGTAACTGTTGTTGAGGCTGGCCCGTGCAAGGTTCTTCAAATAAAGACCGTGGAAACTGATGGTTATAATGCCTTGCAGCTTGGATTTTCCCATAAGAGCGGGAACCGTGTGAACAAGCCTGCTGCCGGTCATTTTAGAAAGTCTGGCTCTGAAGGTTATTATCATGTGCGTGAGTTTCGTAATGATAAGGCATCTGATTATGAGGTTGGTCAGGATATTACCCTGGCTGACCTTTTTAAGACCGGGGATCTTGTCGATGTGCAGGGTGTCAGCAAGGGCAAGGGGTTCCAGGGGGTTATTAAGCGGCACGGTTTTGCCGGCGGTGGAGCAGGGCATGGCTCCGGTTTCCACCGGGCACCAGGTTCTGTGGGATGCAGTGCCTGGCCGGGCCGGGTGATTAAGGGCAAGAAGATGCCGGGCCGCATGGGCAATGACACAGTCCTTAAAAAAAATGTAATTATCATGGATGTCCGTGAAGATGAAAATATTGTGTTGCTGAAGGGGGCGGTTCCCGGTGCGAAGAATGGTATTTTGAAGCTCTTTTCCAAGTAATTTGCCGGGAAGTTGAAGAACAGGGAGATATGTAATGTCAACTGTGGACGTAGTTAATAGCAAAAACGAGAAAGTCGGCGAGATTGAGTTAAACGATTCTATATTTAATCTCGAGGTGAAGAAGTATCTGCTGCATGATGCGGTTCGTCAGCAGCTGGCTGCTCGTCGTGCTGGAACTGCCTGTACTAAAAGCCGCGTGGAGGTCAGCGGCGGCGGCTCTAAACCTTATCGTCAAAAGGGAACTGGCCGGGCGAGGGCAGGAAGCAGGACTTCGCCGGTCTGGCGGGGCGGCGGAGTTGCTTTTGGCCCCAAGCCCCGTGATTATAGTTTTAAGCTGAACCGCAAGGTTCGCAGACAGGCTTTGGCCATGGCGGTTAGTGCAAGGTTTCAGGAAGGCAACCTGGTGGTGATGGATGAATTTGAACTGGGGCAGCCGAAGACGAAGGATTTTGTTGAGGTAATGGGAAACCTTGGAGTGGATAATGGTTTGATTGTCGGCGGTGGTGAAAAGCAGAATTTAGTCAAATCATCGAGGAATGTTAGAGGGTTTCAGGTAACTGGTGTTGACGGACTGAATGTCTATGATGTTCTGCTCTACCGGAAGCTGATCCTTGTAAAATCAGCCATTGAAAACCTTGAGAAGAGGTTGGCATTATGAGAAAAACACATAGCATATTGAAAGGGCCGTGTCTTACTGAGAAGGCCTTGCAGACAGGTGATGAACGGGTTGTCCTCAAGGTTCATTCCAATGCAAACAAGATAGAAATAAAAAAGGCCGTGGAAGACATGTTTGAGGTTAAGGTTAAAGAGGTTCGGACTGCAAACATGCACGGCAAGCAAAAACGGGTCGGCAAGTATATCGGCTCAACCAGCCCTTGGAAGAAGGCTTATGTTACTCTTTCCGAGGGACAGATTAACTTTGCTGAAGAGTTATAATCCCTCTGCTTGCTGGGATTCTATCAAATATAAAAGATGATGGAGTGATTGGGAAATCATGGCAATCAAGACTTATAAACCAACATCACCAGGAAAAAGACACCAGGTTTCTGCGAAAAGTTCTGGTCTGACCGATAAGCGTCCTGAAAAAAGTTTAACGGCTCCGCTTGCCAAATCAGGTGGCCGGAATAACTACGGACGTATCACGTCCCGTCATATTGGCGGCGGTCATAAGCGTAAATACCGGATTATCGACTTTAAGAGAAATAAAAAGGATATTGCGGCCAAGGTTACGGCCATTGAATATGACCCAAACAGGTCGGCAAATATTGCCTTGCTAACTTATCTGGACGGGGAAAAAAGTTATATTATTGCTCCCGATGGAGTGTCAGTTGGTGATCAGATAATTGCCGGTGATAATGTTGATATTCAGCCGGGCAATTGTCTGCCCCTGATGAATATTCCGCTTGGTACGATTATTCATAATATTGAGATGAAGATTGGCAAGGGTGCCCAGATGGTGAGAACTGCCGGTGCTGCTGCTCAGTTGATGGCCAAGGAAGGACAGTATGTTCTGGTCCGCCTGCCTTCCGGTGAGGTTCGCAAGTTTAACAAGCTCTGCCGGGCCTGTGTCGGGCTGGTTGGCAACCGTGAGCATGAAAGTCAGAAACTTGGCAAGGCCGGCCGCAAACGCTGGCTGGGCAAGAGACCGCATGTCCGCGGGGTTGCCATGAATCCGGTTGATCACCCCATGGGCGGCGGCGAGGGTAAAAGTTCCGGCGGTCGTCATCCTTGTACCCCGTGGGGATTTCCGACCAAGGGATATAAGACTCGTAAGAATAAGGCTTCTGACAGGTTTATTGTCAAGAAGAGATCATAGGCTTAAAATTGGTGGCAAGTAATGGCGCGTTCAGTAAAAAAGGGTCCCTTTGTTGACGATCATTTGATGAGAAAGGTTAATGCGGCGGTGGAGAGCGGTTCCCGCAAGGTTATTAAAACCTGGTCCCGCCGTTCGGATATAATTCCGGAAATGGTTGGTTTGACCTTTGCGGTGCATAACGGGAAGAAATTTATACCGGTTTTTGTCTCGGAAAACATGGTTGGTCATAAACTTGGTGAATTTTCTCCGACCAGAACTTACTATGGTCATGCCTCTGACAAAAAAGGTAAAAAATAATTGGTAGCTATTGGAGTGATGCTATGGAAGCAAGAGCGGTAGGGCGATCGGTACGAATATCTCCCCAAAAGGCGAGACTGGTGGCTGATGTGGTCAGGGGGATGGATGTTGACAAGGCCGTAACCACCCTTCGTTTTATGCCCAAAAAAGGTGCCGGCATAATCCGTAAGGTTCTGGAGTCTGCGATTGCCAATGCAACCCAGGATGGTCAGATTGATGTTGACAATCTATATATCAAGAAGATTTTTGTTGACGGCGGGGCGTCCATGAAAAGGATTCGCCCCCGGGCAATGGGCAGGGCAACCCGCATCATTAAAAGAACCAGTCATGTTACTGTGGTTCTTGACGAGATGTAGATTGTTTTCAAGATTAAATGCGTTATGAACTAATCTTTTTGGAGGATTATTTTGGGGCAAAAGGTTAATCCATTAGGACTGAGGCTGAATATAATCAGGACGTGGGATTCTGTCTGGTACGCTGACAAGGACTACTCTTCGTTTCTTATTGAAGATCAAAAAATCAGAAAGTACCTGAAAAAGCGTCTTTATCATGCCGGATTAAGCAAGATTATTATTGAGAGAACCGGCGACAAGGTTCGGCTCAAGCTGTTTACAGCCCGTCCCGGCATAGTAATTGGCAAGAAGGGTGCGGATATTGAAATCCTCAAGCGGGATCTCGAAAAGCTGATCAAGAGAAAGGTTATTTTGGAGATTCAAGAGGTGAGACGCCCGGAGGCGGATGCACAGCTTGTTGCAGAGAACATCGCCTCTCAGCTTGAGAAGAGAATAGCCTTCCGCCGTGCCATGAAAAAGGCGGTTAACTCTGCCTTGAGGTTTGGCGTGCAGGGGATTAAGATTTCCTGTTCGGGCCGTTTGGGCGGGGCAGAGATGTCCAGGTGTGAATGGGTGAGAGAGGGGCGGGTGCCTCTGCATACCCTGCGTGCCGATGTTGACTATGCAACTGCCGAAGCCTTGACGACCTATGGGATTATTGGTGTGAAGGTGTGGATATTTAAGGGTGAAGTACTTCACGGTAAAGAAAATAAGGCGTAGTCTGGATTAAGCCGAAATGTTTTGGAGTAAGTAAAAATGCTAAGTCCTAAAAAGGTTAAACACAGGAAGGTTTTTAAGGGTAGGAGCAGGGGAACTGCCCGCCGGGGTGCTGCTTTGTCTTTCGGTGATTATGGACTTAAAGCCTTATCCAGTGGCAAGATGACTGCTCAGCAGATTGAGGCAGCCCGTATTGCCATTAACAGAAAGATTAAACGCGGCGGTCAGGTATGGATTAGGGTTTTTCCTGATAAACCAATTACCAAAAAGCCTGCTGAAACCAGGATGGGTAAGGGTAAGGGCAGTCCCGAGTATTGGGTGGCTCCGGTTAAGCCCGGCCGAATTATTTATGAGGTGGCCGGGGTGGATGAGAAACTTGCAGTAAGGGCTTTGGAGCTTGCCGCGGCCAAACTGCCGTTTCCTACTAAAATTATTACAAGAGGGACTACCTTATGAAAACTGATGAGCTTCGTAAATTGTCAGGAGAAGAAATAGCTGAGCAGGAAAGGAAGCTTCGCAGTGAACTGAGCAGCCTTTCTTTCAAGCACCGCATCAGGCCGCTGGAGGATACTTCCAGCTTGCGGAAAATAAGGAAAGACATCGCCAGGATTCGGACTATCATTAACGAAAAGAGCAATTGATTATTGTAGGGCCGCTGGTCTTTATAACGTTTACGAATTGATCATACTATGAGTGAAAATAAAAAATCCAGAAAAACCAGAACTGGTTCTGTGGTTAGCAACAGGATGGAAAAAAGTGTTGTTGTGCAGGTCGAACGCAGGGTTAAGCATAAACTTTACGGAAAATATGTTAGGCAAAGTGTGAAGTATCTGGCGGACGACCCCGATAATTCTTGTAACATTGGCGATAAGGTGCTTATTGAAGAGTGCCGTCCTTTGTCGAAGAGAAAGAGATGGCGGGTTAAAACAGTACTTGAGCAGGTCTTGTAGGGATTAACAGGCTGCTGGTTGACGGTGATTAGTCGGGTGAAATTATGATACAGACAGAAAGTGTACTAAATGTTGCTGATAATTCGGGTGCCAAAAAGGTTCTTTGTATTCGGGTACTTGGCGGATCGAGGAAGAGGTATGCCGGAATAGGTGATATTATTGTGGTTACCATCAAGGAAGCGATCCCACATGCCAAGGTCAAGAAAGGCGATGTAATGAAGGCAGTTATTGTCCGCACCTCAAAGGAAATGAGGCGGATGGATGATACTTGGGTCAGGTTTGATGAGAATGCTGCTGTTATCCTTGGAGCAAATGGAGAACCGGTGGGAACCCGTATATTTGGGCCTGTTGCCAGGGAATTGAGGAATCAGGGTTTTATGAAGATTATCTCTCTTGCACCAGAGGTTCTTTAACCTGCTGTTTTGGACACAATGATTTGAGAAAGGTATAAAAAATGAGACAGGGTACAACATACCTGAAAAAGGGCGACCAGGTGGAAGTCATTGCTGGTAAGGACAAGGGGCGAGTTGGTAAGATTTTGAAGGTGCTTCCCCGGGAGGATAGGGCCGTTGTTGAAAGAATTAATATGATCAAAAGGCATACCAAGCCCAGGGATATGAATCAACAGGGGCAGATTGTCGAGAGAGAGGCATCTGTTCATGTTTCCAATCTTCAGCTAATTTGTCCAGAGTGCACCAAGACTGGAAGGATAGGCAGGAAGGTGCTTATAGACGGCAGCAAGAAGATCAAGATACGTTTTTGTAAGAATTGCGGCGAGTCCATTGAGGCCAAATCGTAGCATATCACAGGAGCAGGTTTCTAGGAGTTATAGATGGGTACCCTAAAGGATTATTATAAAAGTGAGTGTGTACCGGCACTCAGAAAGGAATTTGGTTATAAAAACGTCATGGAGATTCCCAAGATTGAGAAAATTGTACTCAATATGGGGCTTGGCGAGGCGGTGCAGAACCCGAAGATTATTGAGGGGGCGGTGGAGGAGCTTACCAGAATCGCCGGACAGCGTGCTGTAGTTACCAGGGCGAGAAAATCTATTGCCACTTTTAAGCTGAGGGAGGGCATGCCCATAGGCTGCCGGGTTACGCTCCGCGGTGACAAGATGTATGATTTTTTCAGCAAGCTGGTCAACATCGCTCTGCCCAGGGTTCGGGATTTCCGCGGTCTTTCTCCCCGAGGTTTTGATGGCAGGGGAAATTATTCGATGGGAGTTAGAGAGCAGATTATTTTTCCTGAAATTGACTATGATAAGATTGATAAGATTAAGGGACTTAATATAACGGTTGTTACCACGGCGAAAACAAATGAAGAGAGCCGTTCGCTTCTGAAAATGATGGGGATGCCGTTCAGGAAATAGACACTTTTAATGTTATACCAAAGTAAATCAACTGGAGGGTGGTTTTGGCTAAGAAATCCATAATTGCAAAGGCAAAACGCGAGCCGAAGTTCAAGGTAAGAAAATATAACAGGTGTCCGCTTTGTGGCCGTCCTAGAGGTTTTATCAGGAAGTTTGGTGTTTGCAGGATTTGTTTTAGAACTCTTGTCTCAAAGGGTCAGATTACGGGTGTTACCAAGTCAAGCTGGTAGCTTCTGCGGTTTGCTGGTTTACTTTGGGCGAAAAAGATAATTAAAGGAGATGTCGCAATGTCAATGAGTGATCCCCTGGCAGATATGTTGACCAGGATTAGAAACGGGGTCATGGCAAGGTTTGATGCGGTCAGGATGCCGAAATCCAAGGTTAAGGTGAGCGTTGCCAAGGTACTTAAGGAAGAAGGCTATATAAATGGCTACCAGGTGGCGGATGACGGGAAACAGGGGATTTTGACCATTGATCTTAAGTATGCTTCCGATGGTACTCCAGTGATTACTGGAATCAAGCGGGTGTCCAAGCCGGGGCTGCGTCAGTATAGAAAGGCTGGTGAGATTTCCAAGGTTTTGAATGGTCTTGGAATTGCAATTGTCTCCACTTCCAGCGGGATGATTACGGACAGTAAAGCCAGAAGCCTGAATACTGGTGGAGAGATAATTTGTGAAGTGTGGTAGTAAAACTGCACTGTGGAGGTAGGTATCATGTCTCGTATAGGAAAAATGCCAGTTCCGGTTCCGTCAGGTGTGCAGGTCGAAATAAAGGATCAGAGCATCCTGGTTAAGGGAAAGAAGGGCGTGCTTGAGCGTGAGTTAAGGCCGGAAATGGATGTGGTTCTCAAGGATAATGAAATTCAGGTCGGTCTAAGGCTTGATAATAAGCAGAACCGGGCCTTTCGCGGTTTGACCCGCTCGCTTATCAACAACATGGTGGTCGGGGTCGAAGAGGGTTTTAGGAGAGCCTTGATAGTTGAGGGTGTTGGCTATAAGGTCAGCGTTTCAGGCAGCAGGTTGACTCTTAATGTCGGTTACTCAAATCCGGTTGAGTTTGAGCTGCCGGAAAATGTTACGGCTTCCGTTGAACAAAACAAGATTGCTCTGGAGTCCATTGATAAGGAGCTTTTGGGATTGACTGCATCCAGGATTCGTCAGATTAGAAAACCGGAGCCTTATAAAGGTAAGGGGATCAGGTATGAGGACGAGCGTATTGTGCGTAAGGTTGGTAAGGCTGGTGCGGCCAAGTAATTTTAATCTATAATAATTGGGATAAAAATGGCTAGGACGAATCCGAGAACAACTGCCAGGGTAAAGCGGATGAGCAGGATCCGCAAGAAGATTAAGGGTACTGCGGAACGGCCCCGTTTGCGGGTGTTTAAGAGCAGCAAGCATATTTATGCCCAGGTTATTGATGATACGGCGGGCAGGACGGTTGCTGCGGCTTCCTCTTTCGATAAAGGTTTTGAACCGGCGGACGAGCAGGGCAAGGTCGGGGTTGCTCGGCAGATTGGTCTTATTGTTGCTGAAAGGGCAAAGTCTGCCGGGGTGGAAAAGGTTGTTTTTGACCGTGGCGGATACATATATCACGGCAGAGTGAAGTCTCTTTCTGAAGGTGCCAGAGAGGGCGGGTTAATATTTTAATGTTTTTTAATGGGGGTGTCCCTTGTCTGATTTCAAGCGTTCCAAAAGCGAAAATACTGAGGAACTCATCGAAAAAATAGTTTTTATCAACCGGGTTGCCAAGGTTGTAAAGGGTGGTCGCCGTTTCAGTTTTAGTGCTATTGTTGTGGTTGGAGACGGTAAAGGTAAGGTTGGTTATGGCTTGGGCAAGGCTAATCAAGTCCCCGAGGCCATCCGTAAGGGAGTGGAAAAGGCCAGAAAGGATATGAGTCCGGTGGCTTTGACCGAGGTATCCATCCCTCACGAAATTCAGGGCAAATATGGAGCGGGCAAGGTATTGCTTAAACCTGCTTCGGCTGGTACCGGCCTGATTGCCGGCGGTGCGGTGCGTGCGGTGCTTGAGGCTGCGGGGGTCTCCAATATTCTTACCAAATGTCTTGGTTCGCATAATCCTCATAATATGGCCAAGGCTACCCTTGACGGTCTGCGTAATCTTCGTTCAGCCAAGAGAATTGCGGCGATGCGGGGAAAGACAGTTGAAGAATTGACCGCATAAATTTCAGCTAGACAGGTTCGGGAATTTTTTATTAGAGGTGAAAGCAAATGGCTGAGACAATTACATTTACTTTGGTCAAAAGCGGGATAGGCAGCACTGACAGGATCCGTGCTACCCTTGTCGGTCTTGGGCTTACTAAAATGCAGAAAACTGTAACAAGAAAGGATACGCCGGAAATCAGGGGCATGCTTAATAAGGTTGGTCATCTGGTCCGGATTGAGGAGGAATAACATGATAACACTGGCAAATCTTTCTCCCAAGGAAGGAGCGGTTAAGCAGCGTAAGAGGCTTGGCCGCGGCCCGGGGTCAGGACATGGCAAAACGGCTGGCCGTGGTCATAAGGGATATAAATCACGTTCTGGTTCCGGTGTTAAGCCCGGGTTTGAGGGCGGTCAAATGCCGCTGCAAAGGCGTTTACCCAAGCGTGGTTTTTATAACAAGTTCGGCAAGGATTATGCCCTGGTGTCTCTTTCCAGCCTTGATTCCCTGAATGTGGAAGGTGAAATTGATTCGCAGGTATTGGCTGAGGCGGGAGTGATAAAAAAAGGTGCGATGGTCAAGGTTCTTGCCAATGGCGACATTACGAAAGCGGTTAATATAAGGGTGGACAAGATCAGTAAAAAAGCAAGGGAGCTGGTTGAAAAGGCTGGCGGGTCAGTAAAGCTGGCAGGGGAAGAAGCCAAATAATTTCTGGGATGTTTTAGCTAGGATAACAGATCATGAGTGGATTGCAGAGAGCAGCGAATATTCCGGAATTACGCAAGAGAATACTTTTTACCTTGAGCATGTTGGCGGTTTACCGGATGGGGGTGCAGATTCCCACTCCGGGTATAAACGGTGATGCCCTGTCCGAGTTTTTTCGCGACAGCAGCGATACCCTTTTCGGTATGTTTAACATGTTCTCGGGAGGTGCTCTTGAGAATTTTTCTATTTTTGCTCTTGGCATCATGCCGTATATCACCGCCTCGATTGTCATAAGTTTGCTGACGGTGGTTGTTCCCCAGCTTGAAACCTTGAAAAAGGAGGGGGAATCTGGCAGACGTAAGATCACTCAATATACCAGGTACGGAACTGTCGTGCTTAGTATTATTCAGGGCTTCTTTATTGCCACCGGCCTTGAAACCATGTCCAGCCCTTCGGGAAGTGCCATTGTGATTGAGCCTGGTCTCCAGTTCAAACTTATGACTATGTTGACCCTGACTTCCGGTACGGCCTTTATCATGTGGCTGGGTGAGCAGATGACGGAAAGAGGAATCGGTAACGGTATTTCCCTGATCATCTTTGCCGGTATTGTGGCTAGGGGGCCGGCAGCAGTGGCAAACTCCATCCCGTTGATCAAGGCCGGGGAGATCCCATTGTTTTTCGTTCCCTTTATATTGATTTTTATGTTTGCTATTGTGGCCGTAATTGTTTTTTTTGAGACTTCTCAAAGGCGGATACCGGTTCAGTACGCAAAGCGGGTGGTTGGCAACCGGATGTACGGCGGTCAGAGTTCTCATTTGCCGCTGAAAATCAACACAGCCGGGGTTATTCCGCCGATCTTTGCCTCTTCACTGATGATGTTTCCGACCACAATCGGTCAGTTTATTCAGATTGATTGGGTACAGCGGCTGAGTGCTGCCTTGTCTCCCGGCACCATTTATTATTATATTTTGTTTGTTGCCATGATCGTTTTTTTCTGTTTTTTCTATACAGCGGTGCAGTTCAAGCCGGATGATGTGGCAGAAAATCTTAAAAAAAACGGCGGCTTTGTGCCGGGCATCAGGCCGGGTAAAAAGACTGCGGAATTTCTGGATCGGGTTCTTACCAGGCTGACGGTGGTTGGTTCCATTTATTTAAGTGCAATCTGCGTGCTTCCAACCATATTGATTTCCAAGTTCAGTATCCCTTTTTATTTTGGCGGAACTGCACTGCTTATTGTGGTGGGGGTTGCCATCGATACGATATCACAGATAGAATCTCATTTGGTGATGAGAAACTACGAGGGTTTTATGAAACAAAAGCGTATCAGGGGAAGACGGTAAGGGTGCGGAATTGATCGTTATAAAAAATCCCGATGAAATAGAAATAATGCACGAAGCCAACCAGATTGTGGCGGAGGTTCTGACCAATTTGGAGAAGGTTGCCGAGCCGGGCATTTCTACTTGGGAACTTGATAAAATTTCGGAGGAGCTTTGTCTTAAGCGTGGTGCGGTTCCTGCTTTCAAAAATTACCGCGGTTTTCCTGCCAGTTTATGTGTTTCCATCAATGAGGAAGTGGTGCATGGCATACCGTCCCGTAAGAGGAAACTTAGGAAAGGCGATATTGTTTCTGTGGATTTTGGTACTAAGCTTCGCGGCTATCACGGTGATTCTGCCATAACTATTCCGGTAGGAGGGGTGGACAGCAAGACCCGCAAGCTGCTAAAAATTACGGAAGAGTCATTGTATTGCGGTATTGACCAGGTTCGTGCCGGTAACCGGATCTGTGATATTTCGGCTGCGGTGCAAAGGCATGTTGAAAGTCATGGCCTTTCGGTGGTTAGGCAGTTTGTTGGGCATGGCATTGGCAGTGATCTGCATGAAGAGCCGGAGGTGCCGAATTTTGTTCAGGACGGTTTTTCTCCCAGGCTTAAGGAAGGGATGGTGATTGCCATTGAGCCGATGGTAAATCTTGGCACCCATGAGGTCAAGGTTTTGAAGGACGGTTGGACTGTAGTTACGGCTGACCGGAAATTTTCTGCTCATTTTGAACATACTGTAGCTGTAACTTCCGGGGAACCACGCATACTTAGCTCGCGTGAAGGTGGAATTGCATAAAAAAAATTGTGTTTTTGTTTTTTTTGTATTAGAGTAGCCAGCTTTTAATTGATTATTGGAATTACAGGTGCCACCATGGCAAAAGAAGAAGCGATTGAAGTAGAGGGAACGATTATTGAGCCGTTGCCTAATGCGATGTTCAAGGTGGAACTGGACAATGGCCATAATGTTCTGGCTCATATTTCCGGCAAGATGAGGATGCATTTCATAAAGATTTTGCCCGGCGACCGGGTAACGGTTGAGTTGTCCCCGTATGATTTGACTAGAGGCAGGGTTACGTTCAGGGCAAAAGGCTCCAAAAACAAGAAGCAGGAGGCATAGCTTGTTATGAAGGTTCGTTCTTCGGTAAAAAAAATATGCAGTGATTGCAAGGTGTTTAAGAGAAACGGGGTGATCCGTGTTTCTTGCAAGATTAAAAAACATAAGCAGAGGCAGGGTTAGCCGTTTTCTGTGGTGTTAATACTTACTCTTGAGGAGATAGATTTTGGCTCGTATAGCAGGTGTTGACCTTCCGAAAAATAAGCACATGGATCGTGCTTTGACTTACATTCATGGTATTGGTTTAACCTCGGCAAGAGAAGTCCTCGATAAAGTGGACTTGCCTTATACCATGAACAGTGATGATTTGAGCGGTGATGATGTGGCACGTATTCGCAAGGTTCTCGAAGAAGATTATGTTGTGGAAGGAGACCGCCGCCGTGAGGTGTCCATGGATATCAAGCGGTTGACCGATCTTGGCTGTTACCGTGGACGCAGGCACCGCATGGGTTTACCATGCCGCGGACAAAAGACAAAGACTAATGCGAGAACCAGAAAAGGGCCCCGCCGTGGTGCGGCACGCCGCAAGTAAAATTACAGGTAAATAGATATGGCTGGAGCAAAACGTGCTGATGCACGAAGCAAAAGGAAGGTTAAAAAGAATGTGCCGGAGGGTATTGTTTATATTTACTCTACCTTTAACAATACCATTATTACTATATCAGACAAGCAGGGAAATGTGATTGCCTGGTGCAGTGCCGGTGTTTTGGGTTTTAAGGGGTCCAGGAAAAGTACGCCCTTTGCTGCTCAAAATGCGGTTGCTGATGCCACTAAAAAGGCAGTTGACCAAGGGATGAAAAAGGTTGAAGTCAGGGTTAAGGGGCCGGGTCCTGGCCGTGAGTCTGCCTTGCGTGCCCTTATCAATGCCGGACTTGAGGTGAGCAGGATATGCGATGTAACGCCGGTTCCTCACAACGGTTGCAAGCCGCCCAAACGCCGCAGGGTCTAGTGTTGTCAGGCTGCTTGTAAAGGGCTGCTGATGATAGTTTATATACTGTATGAATTTTGAGCGGTCTCTTGAAAAATTGTTTTGGATGATTTCCTTTGCCTGCTGTTAGGTATTTAGGACGCCGTTTTTTATAGGATCGCTTTGATCGGTTGAAACGAGGATAAAATATTATGGCTCAAGTTACTGATGAAAATGTCCCATTCTACCGTAATTGGCACGAGCTTATTCAACCTGATAAGTTGATGGTTGATAAGGATAAGCACACCAAATTTTATGGCAAGTTTGTGGTGCAGCCTTTGGAGAGAGGTTTTGCGTCTACCATCGGTAATTCTTTGAGGCGGGTACTGCTTTCTTCCATTCAGGGGGCTGCGATTACTACGGTCAAGATTGATGGTGCTCTCCATGAATTTACTTCCATAAGGAATATCAAGGAAGATGTAAGTGAGATAATCCTCAACCTTAAGCAGGTTAGGCTAAGGCTTAATTCTGCTGATTCCCAGACGGTTGTGATTGAAAAGCAGGGGCCGGGACTGGTTACAGCAGGTGATATATCCGGCTCTTCCCTGGTTGAGGTGATGAACCCGGAGCAGGTTATCTGTAACCTGACTGGTGATTCTGTTTTCAAGGCAGAGCTTACTGTGGAATGGGGAAAGGGTTATCAGCCTGCGGAACGGCAGTCCAAGGATGATCTAGCCATTGGTCAGATAGCTGTTGATGCGGTTTTTACTCCCATAAGAAAGATACAGTATGTTGTCTCCCAGGCGAGGGTGGGACAGCAGACAGATTATGATAAACTTACTCTGGAAATTGAGACGGACGGCAGTGTAAGCCCTGAAAATGCTCTTGCCTATGCCGGCAAGATTTTGAAGGAGCAGATGACAATTTTTATCAATTTTGATGAAGAGGCCGTGGAACCGGAAAAGATTGAAGAGGAAGCCGGAGAACAGGAACTGCTTAATCCATATCTGGATAAACCAGTGGAAGATTTGGAATTGTCAGTACGCTCGGCCAACTGTCTGAAAAATGCCGATATTAATTTTATTGGCGATCTTGCCCAGAGAAGTGATCAGGAAATGTTGAAAACCAAGAACTTTGGCCGTAAGTCATTGAATGAAATAAAAGAGTTGTTGGCTGAGATGGATTTGACTTTGGGCATGAAACTGGATAATTGGGTACCTCCGGATGTATCGGGCCGGGAAGAGAAATAAGAAACTGGTTGGACTGTTGGTTTGGTGAAAATTGTTATTCCTGCCGAGGCGGGATGAGGATACGGTTATGAGACATGGAAAATCGGGAAGAAAGCTGGGACGTACCAGTTCTCACAGGGATGCGATGTTCCGCAATATGGTAACTTCTCTTTTTGAGCATGAACGCATTGTTACCACTAAGGAAAAGGCCAAGGAAATTCGGCCGTTGGCGGAAAAAATGATCACCTTGGCTAAAAGAGGCGATCTTCATGCAAGGCGTCAGGTACTTGCCTATATTAAAAATGAGGATGTGGTGTCCAGGCTGTTTGGTGAAATCAGCGGTCAGTTTGCAGACCGTAATGGCGGTTATACCAGAATAGTTCAAACGGGTTTCCGGCGTGGTGATGCGGCTAATATGGCAATTATTGAGCTGGTTGGCTACGAGGAAAAGTTTGATGATGAGGATGTTGCTGAAAATTAGTCTTGCAGTCTTTAGCTGATATTTTAGGGGGCTGTTATGTTTATTTCATAACAGCCCCTTATTTTTTCGGAGTAAGCGGGCCGTGCAGGATTTTTGGGCTACGCTGTTGGATTAACAAAAAATTGTTGCACAGTCCTTGCCTGTAAAACGGCTCTAATATCCTGCCCACGTCAGTTTGAGCAGGCTTGCATTGATTTTATAGTTATGTTAAGATGGCAGTTTTAGGTTTTGCATCACTTGATGCAGCACTATTAAACACACACCCGTGAAGATCTGGTGTCGCCCATGCCAGGGTGATTAGATGCGGGTGGCGGAATAACCAGGAATGGAGGTATTATGGCTCAGACAACGGTAAAGGAAATGTTACAGGCTGGTCTGCATTTTGGTCATCAGACCAGAAGGTGGAATCCCAAGATGAAGCCGTATATTTACGGCCCCAGAAACGGTATTTATATCATCAATCTTGATATTACCAAAAAGATGTTTGACCGGGCCTGTGGTTATATTTCAGCACAGGTAGCCAGGGGCGGCACAGTCTTGTTTGTGGGTACCAAGAGGCAGGCCCAGGCCATTATCAATGAAGAGGCCAGAAGGTGCGGGATGTATTATGTGGATCACCGCTGGCTTGGCGGGATGCTGACCAATTTTCAGACCATTAAGAATTCCATCGGCAGGCTGAAATCCATTGAGTCCATGCAGGCGGACGGCTCCATTAACCGCTTTCCCAAAAAGGAAATTCTGCTTATGGAGAAAGAGCGGATTAAGCTGGAGAAGAATGTGGGCGGTATCAAGGAGATGCGTTCTCTGCCTGATGTGATTTTTGTCGTGGATCCCAAAAAGGAAACCATTGCGGTCAGCGAAGCCCGGAAATTGAATATCCCGGTGGTTGCCCTGACCGACACCAATTGCGACCCGGATGGAATTGATTACGTTATTCCCGGCAATGATGATGCCATTCGTTCCGTACGGCTGATTAGTCATGTAATTGCTGATGCGGTTCTGGCCGGCAAGGCACAGCAGAAAGATGGTGATGATGGCGGTGATGAGGCAGTTGCTGCGGCCATGAGTGATGCTACTGCCGAGATGATGGCCGAGGCTGAAGAGGCCGTATCGTAATAATCCGTATTGTCCTCTTTAGTCTTACGGAGGGCCTGGTTTGATGAGGGGGGTGCCGTCCGGCAGCCCCTTTTTTAGCGAGCAAATTATTGCTGGCCTTGGACTTTTGTAGAGACAGGGTTCAGGGCCGTTTTTTAGTGGAGGAGTATCATGGGTATTACAAGTCAGATGGTCAAGGAGTTACGCGACAAGACACAAGCCGGTATGATGGACTGCAAGAAAGCTCTTGCTGAAACCGGCGGTGATATGGAAAAGGCAGTTGATTTTCTCCGGCAAAAGGGGTTGGCGGTTGCTGCTAAAATGGCCGGACGGGCCACCAGTGAAGGCGTGGTTGAAACCTATATTCATGCGGGCGGCAAGCTGGGAGTGATGGTAGAGGTCGGCTGCGAAACCGATTTTGTGGCTAAAAACGATGATTTTATTGCCTTTGCCAAGGAGATAGCCATGCATATTGCGGCCAGCAATCCGGTTGGTATAACCCGTGAAGAGGTGCCGGAGGCTGTGGTTGCCCGCGAAAAGGATATTTATGTTCAGCAGGCTCTTGATTCCGGCAAGCCGGAAAATATCGTTGAAAAAATGGTCAGCGGCAAAATCGAAAAATTTCTGGCCGAAATAACCTTGCTGGATCAAAAATTTGTTAAAAATCCAGAGCTTACCATTCAGGATTTGCTGAACGAAATCGTGGCCAAGATGGGTGAAAATATCTCTATCAAAAGGTTTGCCCGTTTTCAGGTTGGTGCTTAGGCAGCTAACTAGTCAGAAAAAGCGGCCTTCTTGCTCCGGCTTTTAGGCCGGAACAGGGCTGGATTGGCCGAAGGCATTTTATCGGTGGAGGGATGCAGGTGAAGTACAAAAGGGTGATGCTGAAATTGAGCGGTGAGGCCCTGATGGGAGATGACCAATTCGGCATCAATACCGAGGTGCTTGAGTTTGTGGCTGGTGAAATCAAGGATGTGCTGAAGCATCAGGTTGAACTTGGGATCGTCATTGGTGCCGGCAATATCTTTAGAGGGGTTGCCGGTGCCAGCAAGGGTATGGATAGAACCACCGCCGATAATATGGGGATGCTGGCCACAGTCATTAACAGTCTTGCCCTTCAGGATGCCTTGGAGAGAAACGGCGTTATTACCAGGGTCATGTCGGCTATTCCCATGCAGCTGGTTTGCGAACCTTATATCCGCAGACGTGCAACCAGACATCTTGAGAAAAAAAGGGTGGTGATTTTCGCTTCCGGTACCGGTAATCCTTATTTCACTACCGATTCGGCAGGAGTTTTGCGGGCCCTTGAGATTGATGCCGATATAATTTTTAAGGCCACCAAGGTTGACGGGGTTTATGACCAGGATCCAGTAAAATTTCCTGATGCCGTAAAATTTAGCCATCTTACCTATGATGAGGTGTTGCAAAGAGGGCTTGGCGTGATGGATGCCGCCGGTATTGCTCTGGCAAGGGATGAGCGGATGCCGATTATGGTTTTGGATATGACGGTCAAGGGTAATATCCTGCGGGCGGTGCTGGGCGAAGAGGGCGTGGGTACCCTGATCACAAATTAAAGGGAGACAGCATGAGCGAGGTTATTTTGGAAATGTCCGGTAAAATGGAAAAAAGCGTTGAGAGTTTCAGGCAGGAACTGTCAAAAATCAGAACTGGCCGGGCTTCGCTTTCTATTCTGGATGGCATATCGGTTGATGCCTACGGCAGCATGATGCCGGTCAATCAGGTCGGCACCCTGACCATTCCCGAGAGCCGTATGATTGCCATTCAGCCTTGGGATCCCCAGTTGATCGGAGCCATTGAAAAGGCAATCCTGAAAAGCAGCATCGGCCTTACTCCCATTAGTGACGGCAAGATAGTCCGCCTTAATATCCCGCAGCTTACCGAGGAGACCAGAAAGGATCTGGTTAAACAGGTGAAAAAGATTGCCGAGGATTTTAGGGTAGCGGTGAGAAATATCAGGCGTGATGCCATTGATACCCTCAAGAAGCAGAAGAAGGATAAGGAAATCTCCGAAGATGAAATGTTCAGGCTTCAGGATGAGGCCCAGGACGAGACCAATACTTACATCGGTCAGATAGATGAAATTGCCGCTTCCAAGGAAAAAGAGGTAATGGAAGTTTAGTCTGCCCCTGGTTTTATGAGCTTTAATCAAGATTTAGATCCGTCCCGTATGCCGGTGCATATCGCCATTGTCATGGATGGTAACGGGCGGTGGGCCGGAAACTGCGGCAAACACCGCCTGTTTGGGCATAAGGCAGGTGCCGGTTCGGTGCGGGCAGTGGTTGAGGCTTGCTGCGAATTTGGGGTCAGGTTTCTCACCCTTTATGCCTTTTCATCGGAGAACTGGCGGAGGCCGGAGGAGGAGGTCAGCGGCCTGATGTCTATCCTTCAATCCTTTCTGCTTTCGGAGCTGAAAAAAATGCAGCAGAATGGGGTCAGGCTTTCCTGCATTGGTGATATTGCCCGGCTTCCTGCCAAGGTAAGAAAAACCTTGCTTGAGGTTATGGCTGAGACTGCTTCGAACCGGAAACTTACCCTTAATCTTGCCCTTAGTTATGGTTCAAGGGATGAAATCACCTTGGCCGTCCGTAATATTGCCAGGGCCTGTCTGGATGGAGCTATCCAGCCGGATGAAATCGACCAGCAGCTGATTGGCAGCCATCTCTACACCAGGGATTTGCCGGATCCTGATCTGCTGATTAGAACCGGCGGTGAGGCCAGGCTGTCTAATTTTCTGCTCTGGCAGTCTTCCTATGCCGAGATATATTTCACTAAAACCATGTGGCCGGATTTCGGCAAGGATGAGCTTCGGCAGGCTATTATTGATTTTCAGTCGAGGCAGAGGCGTTTTGGCCGGACTGGTGAGCAAATTCAAGGGGGAAAGGTGTGAACCGCGTGGTTCCGGCACTTATACTGGCAGCTAGCTGGCTGCTATTGCTTCTTTTTGGCGGCCGGGTGATTTTCTCCCTGCTGCTGGCCGGTATGGCTTTAATGGCCGCATTTGAATATGTACGTATGATGGATGACAGCGGCAGCAAATGGGTCAGGTTTTTCCTGATGCCGCTCTTGATCCTGCCGGTCTTGGGGGCGGTAATCACGCAGGAAGTTTCCGGTCTGCTGGCCGGGCTGATTGTCTCCTTTATGCTTTTGACCTTTCTGGTGCTGCTTGGTTACAATAAACTCGGGAATGTTTTCATTCTATACAGTCGAGCGGCCTTTGGTTTGGTTTATGTCGGCTGCCTGTTTGCCTTTTTACCCATGATTTACCTGCTGCCGGATGGAAATTTATGGCTGATTGTCTTGACCGCCATCACTTCCGGCTCTGATACAGGTGCCTATATGGTCGGCAGCAAGTTCGGTAAACATAAACTATGCCCTCATATCAGCCCTAAAAAAACGGTGGAAGGGGTTTTAGGCGGCCTGGTCTTCGGGGCTTTGTTTGCGTTTTTTTTCTCCATGTTTGTTTTGCCGGACAGGCTATGGATGGCTTCTTGCTCGGCGGTCTTGTTTTCGGCGGTCGGGATGACTGGCGATCTGGTGGAATCGGTGGTCAAGCGTGCTTTTGACATCAAGGATTCAGGAACCATTCTGGCCGGACATGGCGGCGTGCTTGACCGCATGGATTCGCTGATTTTTGTTGCGCCCTGGTTTTATTATTTTCTTATTGTTTGCCCCGGAAGATGAAAAATATTGCCCTGCTCGGTTCAACTGGTTCTATCGGCACCAATGTCCTTAATCTGGTTCGCAGTTTTCCAGACAGGTACCGGATTGTCTCGCTGGCGGCCGGTAAGAATGTCCGGCTGCTTGCTAGGCAGTGTCTGGAATTTAGACCGGAAATTGTATCAGTCTATGATGAGCAGCATGCCAAGGAATTAAAAAAACTTCTGCCGCATGATTTTCCTGCTGATATTTTATTCGGCCTTGCCGGAAATAAGGCGGCGGCGGCCTCTGAGCAGGCTGATTTTACGGTATCTGCCATAGTCGGTGCCGCCGGTCTGCTGCCGACCCTTGCCGCCATCGAAGCCGGAAAGGATATTGGCCTTGCCAACAAGGAGACCCTGGTTATGGCCGGCCGTCTGGTAATGCAGGCGGTTCGTGAACATGGGGTCAGACTGCTGCCGATAGATTCGGAACATAGTGCCATTTTTCAGGCCCTTGAAGGCGGCAGAAAAGATGAGGTTGCCAAGATTATTCTTACCGCCTCGGGCGGGCCGTTTTACCTAAAGAGTTTTAATGAATTAAAAAATGTTACCAGAGAGCAGGCCTTAAATCACCCGAACTGGAGCATGGGACAAAAGATTTCCATAGATTCTGCTACCTTGATGAACAAGGGGCTGGAGGTTATCGAGGCAAAATGGCTGTTCGATGTTTCGGCCAAAGATCTGGAGGTGGTTGTCCATCCCCAGTCCATCGTCCATTCATTGGTGGAATACCATGACGGTTCGGTGATTGCCCAGCTCGGCCTGCCGGATATGCAGATTCCCATTGCCTATGCCCTTTCTTATCCGGCCAGGCTGCCGCTCAAGCTGGAGCGTTTGCATCTGCCCAGGTGTTCAAATCTTGAGTTTATTGAGCCTGATTATAAAAAATTTCCGGCCCTTGGGCTGGCCCGGACTGCCCTTGAGGAAGGCGGCGTGCTTCCGGCCGTATTAAATGCGGCCAATGAGGCGGCGGTTGCTGCCTTTCTGCTGAAAAAGATTGATTTTCTCGCTATTCCAAAAGTGATTGCCCAAACCATGGAGCAGGCTGAGGGCGGCGATGACACCGTGCTTGACGATATTCTTCAGGCAGATGTAAGGGCCAGGACGGCAGCGGATGAGATGATTAACCAGTTGCCTGGGTAGCCTGGCAAGGCTGCAGATTATGGGCAGGCGGTGAAAACCGTTATACTCGTCTGATTTTCTTTTACGAATTTATTATTTTTGTTATACTTGCCGAATAGAGAATAATTTTTTGCGGCATGATTGATAAAATGCAAGGCAGGATGGAGCTATGGTAAAAAGGATTCTGGTGGTTGATGATGAAGAGGATATGCTCTGGAGTTTACAGAAAAATATTGGCAAGGGCATGGATAATGTTGAGGTGCTGGCAGCAAGTTCCGGCGAAGATGCCCTGACCATAATTCAGAGAGATAGAGTTGAGCTGGTTATAACCGATATCAGAATGCCGGTTATGAACGGCTTTGATCTGATTGAAAAGATTAGGGATAATTGTCCCGGCATGAAGATCATCGTGATGACCGCCTATCCATCCAATGCCTATGAAAACAAGGCGATGATGGGAGGGAGCCTTTGTTTCATAGAAAAGCCGTTTAGCATGGGCGAGATGCGTACCCTGATCAATAAGCATCTCAAGGAAGAGGAAGAAGAAGAGTTTAGGGGAACCATAGACGGTCTTGATCTGATTGATGTGGTGCAGATAAATTGTATGTCAGGGGCAACTGCGGCCCTGAAGGTGAGTACGAGAGATATTGAAGGGATAATGTTTTTTAGGGACGGCAATATCATACATGCAATTTGCGGTGAAGATGAGGGCGAGCAGGCCTTCTACCAGCTGCTTTCCTGCCGGAGCGGCAATCTGCAAAATATCAAGGGGGCTGAATCCCCGACTGTCAGCATCAACCGTGGGAATGAAGCCCTGCTTCTTGAATATGCAATGTATAAGGATGAATTAAGTGAGCATGAAAAGGAGTTATGCCGTGAAAACTGTAAGATAGAGCCTGCGGAAGAAGAGCAGGTTTTTGATCTTTCAGAGCCTGACCACACAGAAACCTTGTTCTTGGGTGCTTCCGAGGCCGGGGAAGAGATAGATGAGGATGTCAAGGAAAGTCTGCTTGGTATAATTGACGTTTTTAACACCCTGCCGGACGTATTAAATGTATATTTGATCAAGAGAAACGGCGACATCCTGGTCAGCCTGAAAGAGCGGGATATGATAGCTGAAAGGGAAGGGGTGATGCTGGTTTCCTCAATTATTTTATCCTCTGATTATATGGGAGAAAAATTTGATAAGGCCAATATGAATATAAACGTTACCGAGTATGATAGCGGGGCGGTTATCATTCTGGCAATAGATGAAAGTGTTTTTCTGGTTATTTTAACCAATTCAGGTGCCCATATGGGACATGTAAGGCTGGTTGTCAGGGACAGGCTCGAACTGCTTAAGGAAATTTTTTCCAATTATTCATTTTTATCATAGCTGATAAATAATGACGCTGTGATGGATATTTTTATTACAAAATGGTTCTCCCGCTGGCTAAAGAAAGATAATATAGATAAAAATATTTTACGGCGGACGGCAGAATAGGTTGCCGCAGGTATTGTTGAAGCTAATCTTGGCGGATTTTTATTCAAAAAAAGAGTAGCACAAAAAGGGCAAGGTAAACGGGGCGGTTATCGTGTGTGAGGCTCTTGAGGTTGGATATGAAATGTGTAAAGATTTATACCAATCCGGTGTTATGGATGAAGAGACCATGCGGAAAGTGGAATTATTATATTTTTCTGATCAAAGAGAACTCACCCCGGAGGATATAAGGCGTATTAGAACCAAAAACGATGTCAGCCAATCTGTTTTTGCCGCAATTTTGGGTACGGAAAAGATACTTATAGAGCATTGGGAGCAGGGGATTACAAAACCTAATGAGATGGCAAAACGGCTGCTTGACTTGATTGATAGAAAAGGAATAGCTGTTTTAGTGTAACCTTTCTTTCTATCCGGTGGCAGCGGTTCGGTACTTTCAGGGAAATTTCCTTCTGCTTTGGTTTGCCGGATAGCTCCATACATTAGCGGGTTTGGTCAAGAGCCTCCCTGTCCCAACTTATTTCCAGTTTCAAGAAAAGATCGTTATGAATACTGTTATTTCGTTTGTTTTGACCCTTGGGGTGCTGATTTTTTTTCACGAATTCGGCCATTTTTTCTTTGCCAAGCTGTTTGGGGTGAAGGTGCTGCGTTTTTCGCTGGGCTTTGGCCCTAAACTGGTCGGCAGACAGGTCGGTGAGACTGAATATGTGATTTCTGCCCTGCCCCTTGGCGGTTATGTCAAGATGGTCGGGCAGGGGGCGGATGAGTTTGAGGTTGCTCCCGAAGATCAGCATTGTGCCTTTGTCCACAAACCGGTTTGGCAGAGATTTTTGATTGTTTTGGCCGGACCATTGTTTAATCTGTTGCTGCCGGTGATTATTTTCTTTATGATTTTCTCTTTTGTGGGGGTTCCAAAAGGCATCGACAACACCACCATCGGCAAGGTCGTGCCGAAGTCGGCGTCAGAAAAGGCTGGTTTGAAGCAGGGCGATGAAATTATTGCCATTGACGGCCAGCCGGTCAGGTTTTGGCTTGATGTACTTGATACGGTCAAGAATTGCGGCGGCAAGGAACTGGTTTTTACCGTGGTGCGGGATGGTGCGGAGCTTGATATAGCAGTTACTCCAAGAGAAGAGGCCGACCGAAATGCCTTGGGCGAAGAGACCGGGCGGCGTTATATGGTGGGCATAATCAAGGCCGAGCTTTTGGAATACCATAAAATCAGTCTTTTTGAGGCGGCCAAAAAAAGTATCATGCAGACCTGGCTGTATGTTTATCTGATTGGCATGAGTTTGGTCAAACTTTTTCAGCAGGCGGTACCGGCAAGCGAGCTGGGCGGCCCGATCCTTATTGCCCAGATGGCCGGGGAGCAGTTAAAGGCAGGGTGGATGCATCTGCTTTATTTTATGAGCTTTTTAAGTGTAAACCTTGGACTGTTGAATTTACTGCCCATTCCGGTACTTGACGGCGGCCATCTGGTATTTTTAAGCTACGAGGCTTTGCGGCGCAAGCCGATGAGTGAAAGGGTGCAGCTTGTTTCCCAGCAGGTCGGTATCGCCTTTTTGCTGCTCCTGATGGTTTTTGCCTTTTATAACGATCTAACCAGACTGTTTCAATGAAAAATCAGCAGGAGCCTGTTATTCTGGCCTTTGATACGGCCACTACCGCCTGTACGGTTTCCCTTACCACCGGCGGCATTGAGGATGGCAAGGTCATTGCATCCCGGCAGTTTTGCGGTAGCATTACTCATTCCAGAAGGCTGCTGGTTGTAATTGATGAGATTTTACAGGAGAGTGGCCTAAAATGGGAGCAGCTTGCCGGTCTTGCCATAGGTCTTGGCCCTGGCAGTTTTACCGGACTCAGGATTGGTCTGTCAACCGCCAAGGGTCTGGCTGCGTCCAGTTCTCTGCCGCTGATGGGTGTTTCAACCCTGGCCGGTCTGGCTGCTGGCTGCACGGGCAGCCGTTTGATTTGTGCGGTGATAGATGCAAGGAAAAAAGAAGTATATTCAGCTTTTTATCGCTTTGATAAAAGGGGCGGCCTGATTCAGCAGGGTGAAATAACCGCCTCTGCCCCTGAGAAACTGGCCGAGAGTATCAGGGAATCGGTGCTGCTGGTTGGCGACGGGGTTTTTGCCTGCGGCGGCCTATGGTGGAAGAAGCTGGGTGATTTGGTGCGTCTTGCCCCGCCCGGCCTGCACCAGCCCAATGCGGCCAATATCGGTTTTCTGGCCTGGCAGCATTATCAGGAGCAAAATTTCCTGGATTTGGCCGAGGCATCGCCCCTGTATGTCCGTGCCTCTGATGCGGAGCTTAATCTGGGCAAAAAAATGAAGGAAGGTAGATGATAAAACGGCGGAAAACCCGGCAGATTGTCCTGGATAAAACGCCGGTTGGCGGCGATGCACCCATTGCGGTGCAATCCATGACCAATACCGACACCAGGAATGTTGCTGATACTGTCGCCCAGATTCGCCGTCTGGAAGCGGCCGGTTGTGAGATTGTCCGGGTGGCGGTGCTTGACCGCCGGGCGGCCTTGGCCATCAGGGAGATCCAGGAGCAAATTTCCATCCCTTTAATTGCCGATATTCATTTTGATTCAAGGCTTGCCATTGCTGCCATGGAGGCCGGAGCCTGCGGCATCCGCATCAATCCGGGTAATCTTGGCGGCGGAGAAAAACTGGC
>PDQP01000006.1 GCA_002747805.1 Deltaproteobacteria bacterium | reverse complement strand
CGACTGTATATGTTTGCATAGTGTCGCAAACTTGCAATTATGGTATCTGGTTGCAATATCCTTCCCAAAACAAATTTTTTATTTAACATATTGATTTATTTATATAAACATAAATGTTTCCAGCTTTATTTATATTCTGGCACGATTATTGTATATTAGTGGCAAATTTGAAAGGAGTGTCGTATGAGGGTCGCAGTTACAGTATGGGAAGATCGAGTTTCGCCGGTTTTTGATTCAGCCAGGGTGTTACTGGTCGCCAGGATTGAAAACGGCATGATTGCTGATCGGTTTTATGAACCTGTCAACCTGAGCCTTGTCAGCCGGGCCTTGGAGTTTCTGCAGCAAAACCATATTACCAAGGTAATATGCGGTGCAGTTTCACAGGAATCCATTGCCCTTATCGAGAATTACGGCATTGAGTTGTTTCCTTTCATTACTGGCAAGGTTGAGGTGATTTTGGACAGGTTTGCCAAAGGTGAAGAACTGGAAAACTTTGCGATGCCGGGGTGTTGGTGTCAATGTCCCAGGTGTCCTAACTCAGGGAGGAAAAAAAATGGAAAACAAAATGGAAAACAAAGCGGGAGAAAAAATGGCAGACAAGCAAGGAGCTGGTAAAGGCAAAATGGCTAAGGTTTGCAAGGGGTTGAGAAGGCTCCGCCGCCGTCTTGGCAATGGAAACGGCAGGTGCCGTATGGGCGGTCAGGGCCGGGCCAGGGGCGGACGTGGTTTCGGCCGCCGGGCTGCATAAACCTAGTTGCGTAAAAAGGAGTGAAAATCATACCATGATAGTGCTGAATGTAAATCAGAACCGTAAGGCAGCCCGTTCAATGCTTGATGCCTTGGCCGGAAAAACTGAACTAGAGGTGATTGATGCCGGGGATATGCAGTCGGCCCTTGACTGCTTAGGTTCAAATCAGGCGGAAGTTGCACTGGTGGCCGAGCATCTGCCGGACGGCAGTGGTAAGCAGTGCATCGAAGAGCTGACCAAGGTTAATCCCTTTATGTATTGCTTGATGCTGAGCGGCATGGACAAAGATGATTTTCACGAAGAGACCGAGGGGCTTGGGGTGCTGATGCAGCTTCCGCCGGAGCCCGGGCCGGAATATGCAGGCAAGCTCCTCGTAAAATTGCAGGAAATCCAAGCAATTATGTCGGGTGATTGAGGTGTGCCATGATAATTAGTATTGCCAGCGGCAAGGGCGGAACCGGCAAAACCACGGTTTCCACCAACTATGCAAGGGTTATGGAGGATGTTTTACTGCTGGATTGTGATGTGGAAGAGCCTAATGCCCATCTTTTTCTCAAGCCCGCCTTTAATCACTCGGAAAAGGTCTATACTGAAATTCCGCAGGTCGATCAGGAAAAATGCATCGGCTGCGGAAAATGTGCCGAGGTCTGCAGGTTTAGGGCGATGACGGTGGTCGGCGGCAGGGTGATGGTCTTTCCCGAGCTTTGCCATAGCTGCGGGGGCTGCATGGTCGCCTGCCCGGAAGATGCGGTTGCCGCAGGTCAGCGGGAGATCGGCACCATCGAAACCGGCAGGATTGGCGGTATCAATCTGGTTAAGGGTACCTTGCGGGTGGGAGAGGTTATGGCCCCGCCGCTAATAGAAAAGGTTCGGGATTTTGCCGGGCATGATCAGCTAGTGCTGATTGATGCACCCCCCGGTACCTCTTGCCCGGTGATTGCGGCCATGAGGGATGCCGATTTTGTGGTGCTGGTAACCGAGCCGACCCCTTTCGGCTTAAATGATCTGGTGCTGGCGGTTGAAACCGTGCGGGAAATTGGGCTTCCCTTTGGTTTGGTGATAAACCGCGCCGGTCTTGGCAGTGATGAAATTTATCGGTATGTGGAGCGGGAAAATATTCCGGTTTTGATGGAGATTCCCTTTGACCTCGAAATCGCCAGGGCCTATTCACAGGGCGAGATGCTGGTTGACAAATTTCCTGAATTGCGTGGCAAGTTTTTGGCCTTTCACAAGAAAATTGCAGAATTAACTGCTGTCGGAGGTGTGCAATGAGAGAAATCGTCATTATCAGCGGTAAGGGCGGCACCGGTAAAACCAGCCTGACGGCGGCCTTTTCAAGTCTTGCCGAAAACAGCATCTTTTGTGATGCTGATGTGGATGCGGCTGATCTGCATCTTTTGCTAGGCCCTGAAAATATCAGCACCAATGATTTTTATGCCGGCGGGATAGCGGCGGTACGTCAGGATGATTGCATAAGCTGCGGAACCTGCCTTGAGCTGTGCCGGTTTGGGGCCATAACCGATGATTTTACGGTGGATACCATGCGCTGCGAGGGCTGTGGTGTATGCGTGGACAACTGCCCGGAACAGGCCATTGATTTTCCGGCCAGATGGTGCGGCAAGTGGTATGTGTCAGCTACCCGTTATGGCCGGATGGTTCATGCCAAACTGGGCATTGCCCAGGAAAATTCAGGCCGTCTGGTCAGCATGATTCGCAAGGAAGCAGGCAAAATAGCCGAGGAAGAGGGGCTGGAGCTAATCCTGACGGACGGCCCGCCCGGTATCGGCTGCCCGGTGATTGCCGCCATTACCGGGGCAAGTCTTTTGGTGATCGTGGTCGAGCCGACCGTATCCGGCCTGCATGATCTGGAGCGGGTGGCTGGCTTGGCAAGGCATTTCCGTATTCCGGCCATGGTCTGCATCAATAAGTATGACATCAACGGGGAGATGTCTGAAAACATTGAACGGCATGCGGTCGAGCATGGTATGAAACTTGCCGGTAAGATACCGTTTGACCGCAAGTTCACTGAATCAATGGTGGCAGCAAAATCCTTTTTGGAGCTGGAGCAGGATAGTAAAACAGCCCAGGCCATTAAGGAGGTCTGGCACCGGGTTGATGAGGCATCAAGGCAGCCGGAGTTATCGGCGGCTCAGCTAGTAATTATATAAAATTTAAGGAGATAATATGGAAAAGATAAGAGTGGCCTTTCCTTCCGAAGGGCAGGGCGGCATTGATGGGCAGCGTTCTGGTCATTTTGGACACTGCGATGTTTTCACCCTGGTTGACCTTGAGGGCGGTGAGGTAAAAGAAGTAACCACAGTTAATAACAAGGAACATGTTCAGGGCGGCTGCATGGTGCCGGTTAATCTGCTGGCGTCTCATAATGTCAACGCCATTGTGGTCGGCGGTATTGGTATGCGGCCATTGATGGGCTTTAATCAGGCCGGGATTACCGTTTACCATGAGGCTCAGACCAGGGAGATTAAGCCGGTTCTAGATGCCTTTATTGCCGGTAAAATTCCGGTAATTCAGGAAGATCAGGTCTGCGGCGGCGGAGGCCATTAGGAGGAGGCAGCTAATGAAAATTGCAGTAACAGCAAAAGAGCCAAATCTGGATGCCGAGGTGGATCCAAGGTTTGGCCGGGCGGCTTATATTCTGATAGTTGACAGCGAAACCCTTGATTTTGAAGCGGTGGATAACAGTGAAAATGCGGATGCCTTTCAAGGTGCTGGTATTCAGGCAGCCACCATGGTCTGTGATCAGGGTGCAGAGGTCTTGCTTACTGGTTATTGTGGCCCCAAGGCATTCAAGGTGATCGAGGCGGGCGGGGTTAAGGTGGCAAACGATGTTACCGGCACGGTCAAGGAGGCGGTGGCCTTGCTGAATGAAGGCAAGCTGCAATATAGTGATTCTGCCAATGCCGATGGGCATTGGTAATAAAATAACGAAGATTGTATATGATGCCGGTAATTCCTCTTGTTAGCTTCTCTGCTTATTCTCCTTTATTGGCAGATTATGCGGTCTTCGTTTTTCTTTGGTGAATATGATGAGCGGTGCGAAAAGACTATCAGATGAAGAATTTGATGCCCTGGTTAACTCCATCCAGGAACAGTCCTTTATGGAGGCCAAAGAGGCATACGGGGAAAAAGGTTTTGCCAGATGGCGGAACCCGAAATTCAGCGGGGTGATGGATGATGCAGACTGCAGCATCTCCCTGACCGGAAAATGCGGTGATACGATCCAGATGTTTCTTAAATTTGATGGAGATCAGGTGGCAAGGGCATCCTACACCACTACCGGCTGTGCATCCAGCCAGTTGGCAGGCTCTTTTACTGCCGAGCTTGCCATCGGCCGCAGCGTGGAGCAGCTATTTTCGATTACCCCGGATGAGGTTGTTCGGGAGATTGGCAAACTGCCCGCAAATGATCAGCATTGTGCAGAATTGTCCGTTCAGGTACTCCATGAATGTGCCAATAAGTATATGCTTGAGATAACTGATAAATCCTGAAATTTTTATGTTTAGTTTACGAGAACATCAGCAAAAGAAACAGGCTGGCTAAACAGAAACAGGCTGAGGAAAAAGCTCAATTCCTAATGCCCGTAAAATTTTAGTCACTGTAATAAACTTAGGCCCTTCTTCTCCAGAAAGTTCCTTGTGAAGGGTCTCTTTGTTTATGCCAGAAAGGTCTGCAACAGCCTGAAAACCTTGTTTTTTTGCAAGTTCTTCAAGTACACAAAAAAAGACTTCAGGATTTTCGTTAGAGATTACCTCTTGCAGGTACTCACAAACGTCATCAGGGCTTTCAATAAAATCAAAAGCATTAAAATCAACTAAATCGCTCATAAATATTACTCCATATACCGTTTTGCAATTTTTTTTGCTTTCTTGATATCTTTGCTCTGACCTGCATATTGTTAATGATACCCTTAACCACTTGATTAAACGAGTAAATTATAGAAAGAATATAAAAAATACAAAAATAATCAAGCAATTAAACGCTTGATTCAAAAACTGGTAAATCCTGAAATTTTTATGTTCAACTTGCAGCATAAAGCATAATTGCCAGAATTTGGGGCATCATAATACGTAAAAACATGGTCAGCGGGTAAACCGTTGCATAGGAAAGGGCCACTTCACCTGAGGCTGGATGCAACGAGCTGGCAAAGGCCAGGGCTGGGGGATCGGTCATTGAGCCTGCCATCAGGCCGCTGATTGATAAATAGTCAACCCTGAGAAACCCTATTTTTGAGTTTTCAGAGCTAATTTCTGCAAAGCCAACATGTACATTGTGCCAATAAAAAATAGGCGTAAAAA
>PDQP01000044.1 GCA_002747805.1 Deltaproteobacteria bacterium | reverse complement strand
TTCGCTTAGATAGTGGTTCATGTCCCGTTCCATGAAAACGGTGCAGCGGTCGCTGACCATCGGGGCCCGGACATTTTCGGTTCTTTTTGAGTAATCCTGTAATTTACAGCCAAGTTTAACCGCCTGCTCCTCGATGAAAGAGCCGGTGCCGGCCGCACAGACCGTATTCATGATGGAAGAGGTAACCCGTCCATTTTGCAAAGTGGTGAACTTGGCATCCTGACCGCCGATCTCTATGATGGTGTCAACCTTCGGATTTAACTGGCAGGCCGCTCTGGCGTGGGCGGTAATCTCATCCAGCATTAATGCGGCACCGACAATCTTGCCGATAAACTTCCGGCCGGAACCGGTGGTGCCGCACTGGATTACCTTGAAATCAATATCTTTTTTGGTGCAGATTTCATCAATTGCCCGGAAAATCGCCTGCACGGCAATTACCGGCCGACCGGCGGTGCGGGTGTAAAAACCGGCCAGCACCTCCTCCTGACGGCTCAGCAAGACCGCCTTGGTGCTGGTGGAACCAATATCGATGCCCAGATATACCTCTATTTCCCGGCCGGAAGAAAGTTTTTGATAAATATCAACCTCAACCGGCGGCAGTCCCTCATGGCTGGCAAGATACTGCTCCTCACTGCCAAAATCTGGATAATCCGAATATTTAAGCGACAAGGGCGGATAATAATGCAGTTTTTCCGCCTGACGGCTGATAAATATTTCTTCCCTTTTGACTGATTTTTCAGGTAAAACCTCACCCTGCCCAAGCTGTTCAAGGAGCAGGAAGGCACTGCCGATAGCCCCGTATAAATGCCCGTTTTCAGGCAGGACAAGTTTAGTCTCAATCAGATTTTCTATGTCTCTGGTAACCGCCTTATTTTTGGCAACGCCGCCGCAAAAGATAATCCTTTTGCCCTTATCCTCCCCGGTGAACAGGGTGTCAACCAGATTCTTTGCCAGCCCCCGGCAAAGTCCGCTGCTGATTTCATCCAGAGAATATCCCTCCTGCTGGGCATGAATCAGATCGGTCTTGGCAAAAACGGCACATCTTGAGGCGATTTTCGGGCATTCTCCCCTGCTCTTGCAGGCGACCCTGCTTAGTTCCTCTATACCGCCAAGACTAAGCCTTGCTGCCTGCTGATCCAGAAAACTTCCGGTTCCGGCCGCACAGGAAGTATTGGTCTTGCTGCCCAGATAATGCCCGTTTTGGTCAAAGCGTGCCAAACTGAACCTTTCGCCGCCGACCAGAAGCAGGCACTGCATGTCCGGGTGCAGTTTTTTTGCTGCGGCAATAAAGGCCACCTCATTATTAAAAAAGGCATCGGCCTGCACCTTGCTGGAAGACTGAGTAGCGGCAATATGACCCACATTTGCAAGGCAGACCGAATCCAGAAGACGGGAAACCGCAGCCTCAACCTCCCCCTTATGCACCTCATAGCCGGAAGCCAGTATATTTTGGTCAGCATCAACCACCGCAAAACCGGCCGCCACCGAGCCGACATCTATGCCGAGTATACTTTTCATACTGATTATTATAAGTTAAATTTTGATGGGCCTGCAAAAGTTAAAAACAAAAAGCTATATAACTTCAATTAGTTATTTATGGAAGAGTATTGAAAATAAACTTTTCCCAAGCCCATCAATCCTCTGTGCCAATGTAATTCAGGCATAGAGTGTGTTAATAAAAAAAAAGCCCATAACTAATTGAAAGCATGGGCTAAATGGTATGTCGTGAAATTGTGTGAAACTTTAATATGGTGGAGGCGGCGGGAGTCGAACCCGCGTCCGCAAATGCTCCCCTCCCGTATCTACATGTTTAGTTCCCGGCTTAAGGGTTCGCACGAAATTTGCTGCGGGAACAGAGCGGATTTCGTGCTATCCTGTATAATCTTACCTGGAAGGAGACAGGAAGCCCCTGCTAGGCCAGCCCGCGAAGTCGACACCTCAAGTCCAGCCTTACGGGCAAAGGCCGGTGAGATGGCAATATGACTGCGGTTAAGCAGCTACTGCGTAATTATAATCGTCTGCGATTATATTTAAGGTTCCGTCTTTTTTACGAGCTGACAGATGCTCGACATGCAACGTAGAGCTTACACATCCCCGTCGAAGCCGTTTCGCCCCCTTTCCTTTTTTTTAGTAGTTTCGCCGCATTGCCCGTGCCATTTCACGGTTGCTTTGTTTTTCCTTCAGTGCGGCCCGTTTATCGTATTGTTTTTTTCCTCTGGCCAGCCCCAGTTCCACCTTGGCCCTGCCATTTTCCTTAAAATAAATCTTAAGCGGGATAAGAGCAAGCCCTTTTTCCTTTAATTTGCCAATTAGTTTGCGGATTTCACGTTTATTCAGCAACAACTTCCTTGGCCTGATGGGGGCATTGGGGTTATGGGTGGCAAATTGATAAAAGGAAATATGCACGTTATTAAGCACCGCCTCACCGCCATCTGTGATCGAAACATAGCCGTCAGTCAGATTGGCCCGGCCTGCCCGCAGCGACTTAACCTCCGGCCCGGTCAGCACCATACCGGCCTCAATCTTTTTGTCGATGTAGTAATCGTGGTATGCCTTTTTATTTTGACAGACAATTTTAACGCCCATTTTGCACCATTTCAGCCAATTTTTTCAAAATATTTCTAATCACGAGGCAGTAACCCTTAATGCCTCATGATAGGTGGTAATGCCAGCCTTTACCTTCCTCCAGGCATCTTCCCGCAAGGTAGTCATCCCCTCGCTTAGGGCAAGCTGTTTTAAGCCTTCCAGGTCAGTACCGGTTGAAATAATCTTTCTGGCCTGAGCGGAGATCGGAAAAATCTCAAAAACACCGCAGCGGCCAAGATAACCAGTACCCCGGCATTCACGGCAGCCTTTGCCCCGTTTAAGCCTGACCATACCATTTTCTGCAACCGGAAATCCCAGCTTGACCAGCTCTTCCGCCTCAATCTCAAATTCTTCCAGGCAGCCGGGACATATCTTTTTGACCAGACGCTGGGCCATAATACCAAGCACCGTCGAAGCTATTAAAAACGGCTGCAGGCCAAGATCAAGCAGCCGGTCGATGGAAGAAACCGCATCGTTGGTATGCAAAGTCGAAAAAACCAGATGGCCGGTCATAGCCGCCTGCACCGCATGAGCAGCCGTTTCGTGATCACGGATCTCACCAATCATAATCACATCCGGATCCTGCCGCAGGATATTTCTCAGTATGGTGGAAAAGGTTACATCAATCAGCGGCTGCACGCCGATTTGATTAAATTCCTCATGCACCATTTCCACCGGATCTTCCACGGTGATAATATTTTTTTCCGGCGTGGCGATTTCCTTAAGGGTTGAATACAGGGTGGTAGATTTTCCGCTTCCGGTCGGACCGGTTACCAGCACAATGCCGTGAGGGGAACTCATAAACGAGTTATAAACAATCTGATCCCGCCTTGAAAATCCAATCTCGCGGATATTATGAAACATTATATCCGGGTCAAGGATCCGCATGACCACCTTTTCGCCAAAGGATACCGGCACGGTGGAAGTTCTTATTTCTATCTCCCTTTCACTGTTGGCGCCTATCTTGATCCGGCCATCCTGCGGCCTTCTTTTTTCGGCAATATCAAGCCGTGATAAAAATTTTATCCTTGAGACAATGGCCGCATGAACCGCCTTGGGCAGGCTGTAAATGGGGTGCAGGGCACCATCGATTCTAAACCTGATATTACAGGCATTTCGTTTTGGTTCGATATGAATATCACTGGCCCGCTGATCCAGGGCATAGCTGAAAATATGGTTGACCGCCGACTTGATATGCTGGTCTGATGAGGTAATCTCCTTGGCCGCAGAAAGCCGGACAAACTGTTCCAGATTACCAATATCAATGCCGTCTGTACCCGGGGCGGTAAACTGGTCTTCCGCTGCACTGATGGAACGCTGAAAACCAAAAAACTCAGACAGAATTTTCTGAATATCGCTCTTGGTGGCGATGCAGGGTCTGGTTTTAAGCTGATTGGCCTGCTCAATATCGGCCAGCACCGTTTCGCAGTCGGGATGATAGGTGGCCACCTCCAGCACGCCGTCCACCATATTTATCGGCACTAACTGCTGACGGATCGCAAAGTTTTTGGCGATGGTCTTGGTTACAATCTCAATATCCAGATCCAGAGGGTCAAGTTTCTTGAAGGGCAGTCTGAACTCTCTGGCAACAGCCCTCATGATGATTTCTTCATCCAGGGCAGGCTTGTTGCCAATGGGTACGGTCAGCTTGAAAGAGGTGATAATATCAACAAGATCAGGGTATGACTTATCCTTAATCTGCTCTTTTTCGATCCGTTTTTTAAGTTTCTGACGCTGCCTGCCCTTTTCAAGAACAATAAATTCTTTTTGTTTTCCGCTGATTAGATTATGCTTTAACAACAGGTCAATCAGACCATCGCCTTCCAAAAATTTCATCACTTATAACTTGAAAAATAATAATCTTCTGCACGATTTATTGAGGTGCATTTCCCTAAAAACAGACCTGAACAAGCTAGGCAACTATATCAGGAAGAAGCGGGGCAATATCCTTTTGATAGCTGGTTGCCACCTTGTAACCGGCCTTTTCAAGCACTTCCACCGCCTTGGGCCGGTCGCCGCAGGCCACTCTCATCACCAACTGGGTAACGCCGTGATATTCCTTGATCGGCCAGCTAAACAGGCTCTGGATATTTATTTGTTCATTTTTAAGAATGCTGGTCAGATCGGCAACGGTGCCGATGGCATCCCGGACAAAAACCGACAGTCTGGAACTATTATCGCTGATGCCGATAGCGTTTAATAATACTCCCATAACATCGGTGCTGGTGATAATGCCCACCAATTTACCATCTTCCTCGACTGGCAGGGCGTTGATATCATTAACCTGCATGATATAGGCGGCCCTTTCGATGGTGATGTCCGGCTCGACAGTAATAACCGTTTTGACCATTACCGTTTCTGCCTCGACCTTTGCCAGGGCATATTTAAGCTCATGGGTACTAAGCGTGGTGGCCGGAGAGGCCCAGTATTTTTTAAGATCCCGATCCGAGATGATACCAAGCAGCTTCTGGCTATCGTCCACAACCAAAAGGTG
>PDQP01000043.1 GCA_002747805.1 Deltaproteobacteria bacterium | reverse complement strand
GAACAGTTTAGGGAAGGAGATGCCGTAACCGTTCATATTAAACCGGAGCTGGTGGGTTTTGTTCAGCCGGAGCAGGACCAGACGGGAGTATATGACGGCCAGGTGATCAAGCTGGCAATGCAGGATGAAAAGGTTTTTTATACCCTTGACTGCGGCCTCAAGCTGCTGGCCGAATCATCTTTAAGCAGCTATCAGCATTATCCGCTTCAGCTAGGACAGAAAGTGCTGGTGCATATTCCCGATACGGCCCTGACCATCAGAAAAAAGGGCTAGGTTAGTTTTTCAGGCGGTAAGTTTATAGGCACCCATTTTGTATAATTCATAAACAATCTCTGCCTCGTGCAGGGCATCGTCCAGGGCCCGGTGCTGTTCATCGTATCCGGTGTTGCCGAATAAATAGTCCCAGCTTTCCTGCACGGTCGGCCATTTCGGCTCCTTTCTGTATCCGGCCGGGGGCAGGTTTAGCACCGGGGTTGCGGCAAGCATCGGGCAGGGCAGCTTTTTGAAGCTAAAGCGGCGTGACTGTAAAAACGGCAGGTCAAAGGCGGCGTTATAGGCAGTTATTCCGGCCGGAAACTTATTGATAACCGCCTGAATTTCATCAAATAATTCATGCAAGGACGGAGCCTTTTCAACCTCTTCAAAGCTAAGGCTGGAGTTTTGAAAAATCCAGCCGTAGGGCGGCCTGGCATGGGCGGCATTAAAACCCGGCTCCCGGACCAGGCTGTTAAACTCTTCCTTGATGGTGCCGCTGCCAAGGTCGAGGCTGACAATGCCTATTTCAACGATCAGCCCCTTCTGGTTGAGAAATCCGGTGGTTTCAAGGTCCACAACCGCTATGGTCGGCTTTTTTATTACCTCAAATAAACTCGGCTGATGTGCCATAATTTCACCGCTTTTTAAGGTGCTGTTTCCGAAAAGGGGTGATTACCCCGATTGCGGGGCAATCACCGGCACTCTCACCTTTAGGCATTATGTCATGGGGGTAATGGTAATCTCAACCCTTCTATTCATGGCATCGCTGCCTGCGATCGGCTGGGTCTCGCCATAGCCTACGGTGTGTATCCGTGAGGGATTTACTCCCCGCTGAACCAGGGCATTTTTAACCGCTTCGGCCCGCCGCTGGGAAAGCTGCTGGTTATATGCCGCCGAGCCGCGGCTGTCGGTATGACCGCTGACCTGAATACTGGTGTGGGGATATTTATTCAGAACCGCTGCCACCCGGGACATCTCCTGCTGGCCGCCGGGCTTTAATACGCTTGAATTATAATCAAAATAGGCATCGCTTTTGAAGGTGGCGGTCAATACATCCTGACTTCTTCTGATGCTGGCCGCCTCACTTGCGGCAACGGCATTACGAAGCTCCTGCTCCTGATGATCCATATAGAGGCCAATCTGATTACCGGCCAGTCCGCCCACGACTGCACCTATGCCGGCCCCCCATAAGGTGGCCTGCTGATCCCGGCCAATGGCCTGACCAAGGGCGGCCCCGGCTGCGGCCCCGACCCCGGCCCCGACTGCCGTTCCCTTACCCTGTTTGGTAGCCGGGCCGGCACATGAACAAAGGGTTGCTGTTACTGCCGCGGCGGCAATGGTATTTTGGATAATTTTTTTCATTTTTTCTCCTTTTTTGCAGTTTTGATGATTGCAGCATACAAAAACCACTGCAAGTTAATGCAATTATAAGGTTATGTCAATGGTATCATAAGGGTTTATTGAACAATATTAGTATATTGTGAGGTAATAACTTTTTGCCTGCCAGCCGGAGCATATTTGCGTCCCTGTCTTACTTGACCAAAGCTGAAAATTCTTATATGCTTGCATTTCAACCTTAATCATCAATGGAGTACAATAATGGATTTATTCAAGAGTATATTGGCCGCCCTGTTATGTCTTTTTTGCCTGGCTAGTTCTGGCTGCACAGCGGGCCTGACCGCCGGGGATGAAGAGGAAAATGAAAAAAGGGATGATTGGGCCTTTGAGCAGAATAAGGAAGATCTGAAAGACCGATTGGCATTAACTGCTGCTCCGTCCTTGGGAATAAAGGCGGGAGCGTCTCTTAATCTCTCTGCACCTTCACCCGCAACCATGTATAAGTCTGCTGCGGCAGCCCCCCGCCAGTTGAAAAGGAAACTCGGCTTTGCGGTCGGCGGAGCAAAGGATACCGGTAATTTCCGGCAGAACATCAAGGAAAATTTTTTGCCCAAGTACCATTCAATCACCTATGAGGGGCTGTTCTATGAGTATTATTTTGATACGGGAATTGGTCAGGGGAGCTGCGATGAGCTTTTTTGCCCATCCTATACCAGAGCGGTTACGCCTGATCTGTTTTCGGGCGAAGCGGATTATTATTTGAGTGTCGGCCTTAATTCCGGGCTGACTGAGGAGTCATTTTCCCGCAAGAAATTAAACTTGGTGGTGGTGGTCGATATTTCCGGCTCTATGGGCAGCAGCTTTGATGAGTATTATTACGATCGTGCCAATTCCGCTTCTGACCAGGAAAAGGCAGGGAAAAGCAAGATGCAGTTAGCCAACGAGACCATTGTGGCGATGATGCAGCATTTGCAGGATGATGACCGATTTGGCGTCGTCCTGTTTGATGATACGGCCTATACCGCCAAGCCGCTGCGGCTGGTAAAATATACCGATATGAAGGCGATTGCCGGTCATATTAAGGATATTCGGGAGAATGGCGGCACCAACTGGCAGGCAGGCTATGAAAAGGGGGTTGACCTCTACTCCTCCTTGGAAGGCAGCTTGATGAATCAGGCAGAATATGAAAACCGAATCATTTTTCTTACCGATGCCATGCCCAATCTTGGTGAATTAAGCGAAGATGGGCTTTTTGCTATGGTACGCAAGGCGGCAGAGAAAGGAATATATACTTCCTTTATTGGCGTAGGGGTTGATTTTAACCCGGAACTGGTTGAGTATGTTACCAAAACCAGAGGTGCTAATTATTTTAGCGTTCATAATGCCAAAGAATTTAAGAAAACCTTGGCCGATGAGTTTGACTTGATGGTAACGCCGCTGTTATTTGATCTGGAACTCACGGTGCAAAGCGATGAATATGCAATAGAAGGGGTATTTGGCTCTCCTGAAGCAAATCTTGCTACCGGCCAGGTGATGCAGATTAAAACCCTCTTTCCCAGCCCGGCCGAAGATGAGCAGGTGAAGGGCGGGGTGGTGCTGGTCAAGCTGCATAAAAAGAGCAATGCTTCCGGCGGCACACCCATTGAATTATCTGTCAGCTACCGAGATAGAAACGGCACTGAGCATACCGCAAAAGATACGGTCTCCTTTGCGGATATGAAGAAGCCGAGCTATGACAATTTGGGCATCCGCAAGGCCATACTGCTGGCAGATTATGTCTCTTTGCTGAAAAACTGGCTGCTGGATCAAAATAAGGGCTGTAATGATCAGGTGGAAGTTCCGGTTGCCCCGTTTTTTAGAGATGGCCTGCCAAATCCCGATAAGAGACCGATGCAAAAGATGATTTCCCGCTGGGAGAAAAAATCCTGCCCCTTTGCTGTTTCCGCTGGTTATCAAAAACTTTTCACTTTGTTTTTACATCATTTTCAGGAGGAAGCGGCGGTTATTGATGATAAGGAGCTGAGCCGGGAAAAGGAGATTCTTGAGAAATTGACGGCGAAAAAATCCTTCAAGCAACCGCCAGCAGCAAAAGATGACTGGCAGGGCAAGCAGTAAGTTAGTTGCTAATCAATAACTTTAACTTAACCACAGGAGCATAAGATGATGCAGATAAGCAGATCGGTAGTGTTCACAGTTTGTTTACTGGCAGGTTTTAGCACTGTTTCCATGGGAAGCGAGAACAAGGCTGTTGCTGATTTCAAGGATACAGGTGCGGAGAGCAATATCAGAATAGAGCGTTGTACTACTCCAATGGGTACTATTGCTATTGGTGGTGGAAGTAAACAAGATTGGTGGCATGACTTCCATAATGCCACCAATGTAACCTCGGTTGAACCGCTTATTGGTTTAGTGGTTCGTCAGAGTAATTGTTTTACTATATCTTCAATGGGCAATTTAAGCCAAACCGCCCCCAAACAGCCTAATGGCCAGAAGGGTGGAGCTGATTATTATCTGGAGCCTAGTAAAATAATTATCAGCAACTCTGCAGTGGATAGTGGACATGGTGATGCAGCCAACACAAATAGCCAGCCAAGTTCAGAGGTAACCTTGTCTTTGTTTGCTGGCCGTTCCTCCATGCAAGTAGGTATATCTCTTGGAACTGCTAGCACAACTAATTATGAAGCGGCTTTGAGTGCTCTTGGTAATAAGGATGACGAAATCTTGGCTGTTTATCAGGCAACTCCTGCTGGTAAGGCAACGGTTGCCGCCTTTCTTGATGCTTATAACAGTATGATGTTTGCACTTAATTATAGGGCTGTTGAGGGTAGCGGCGGCAAGTAGAAAATTTAGCAGTAACCCCATCGCCGGTAGCCATTATAAGCTACCGGCGAGACTAATCGGGCAACTTTCGCATTGCTGGCAGCGAAGAGTGCCTCCCCCCTTAAAGGCATGAGCAAAGGCCCCGCTTGTAAAACATGACCCAACTACCTCAAGCGGCAGGCACAATATTACCCTCAACTATGATGAATTGGGCAATCATTTAACCCAGTTTGGCAGAATCCTTTATTTCTTTGACTTGTTCTTTTATTTCAGAAACTTCCTTTACGCCAGGTAAATCGCCGACAATCTCCTTGCCCTCGTCTTCAACCTCTTTCAGCCCCTTTTTGAAAGAGGTAATGGCCTTGCCCAGCCCGGAACCTATTTCGGGGAGTTTTTTGCCGCCGAAAATCAAAAATGCTATGGCCAGGATTATCAATAATTCCTGCATTCCCAGTCCCATCATAATTTACTCCCCCTTTAACCCCTTGGTTGTATCATCAGATTCTTCGGATTTATCGTTATCCAGCTTTTTATTATCATCATTCTTGACGGCATCACGGAAATTTTTGATCCCCTTGCCGATTCCAGAGCCTAACTCCGGCAGCTTTCCGGCACCAAAGATGAGTACTACAATAACCAGAATGATAATAAGTTCTTGTATTCCCAATCCAAACATGTCTTACCTCGGTAATTTTTATAAATTTTCCTACCCCGCTCAAAACCTTGGTCAGTTTAGAGCAGCAGGCCGATAAAGTCAAGCAGGA
>PDQP01000004.1 GCA_002747805.1 Deltaproteobacteria bacterium | reverse complement strand
AGATTTCTGGTGTCATTTAGGGCATCAAAATTACGGATGGTGGTCATGCCGTGCTTTTTGAACATTTTGGCATGCAGATCAATCATATCCCTCGGCTGCTGGCTAAGAGCCACCACATTGATTCCCCGGGCCAGGGTTTGCAGGTCTGCATCCGGCCCGGCCTCGCGGCGGAAACGATCCATCATGTCAAAGGCGGATTCATTGCAATAAAAGAACAGGCTCTGAAAACGGGCGCCGCCGCCTGCTTCCAGATGGGTGATACCGGCCTCAATGGTCGCCTGAATGGCCGGCATGAAGTCATCCGACAATACCCTCGCCCCAAAAACCGACTGAAAGCCGTCCCGGAAGGAGGTGTCCATGAATTTTATTATTTTCTTTGCCAAAATCTATCTCCTTCTTACTTGTTGACTTTTTCTGTTTTTAGCCGGACTTATCTGGATAAGGCCGCCTTTTCCGCCTCAAAGGCAGCGATAGCCGCCGTGATAACTGCAATTTCTTCCTGATTATCTGCAGGCGGTATTTTGTCCTTGTTTTTACGTTTTTTATCGGCCTGCATTTTCTGTTTTCGTTCAAGTTCTGCGGCGGCCAATTCCCTTGCAGCAATACCGCTGGTCAGTCTTGCAGTTAGCTGCAAAAGCAGGATCATAAAGGAAAGAAAAAGCAGAACCGTGGTCATGCCGACCAGCATAAGTTTTACGCCTTCCACAAGCATAGCAGATTATCCTGATAAAATTTCCGATGGATTTGCCAAATTAAAAATAAAGGCAAGGTTATCAATTTAAGACCACCTTGCCTGAAAACTACCACAACATCTTGTTTACTACTCCTCTACAATCTTGCCGTCCTTGATGATATAAGATTTGCCTTCTTCCAGCTTGACGGCAGGCTTTTGTTTGTTCAGGCATGCCCACCCTGCATCCACCTTGGAAGTGGTGCTGCTGTTGATACTGCTTTCAGTACCGGCAAAACAGGTTTCGCTGCTGTTTAACAATAGCTGATACTGCTTGGAATCCTTATTTGACAAGGAAACGGTAGCCATTGCCGATGAAGCAAAAAAAACACCCAACAATACAACTGACAACTTTTTCATCAAAATACTCCTGTTAATATTAAAATAACTTCCCGGTAAACTACAGGTTTGATACATACCATATGTTCAAACTTAAAAGGAAGATGAGTTTGAACAGCAAGGTGCCATTTCCGGCCGGCCAAGCTAAACCAAAATAATTTTACCGATTTTCTGAATCAGGATAACGCTACAGCTTGCTTTCTTGACAGCCGGTAGCCTTACATTCACGAATGCGGTCATTTAATTCATTGGTTCTTGAGATGGTCATTTCTGCCGTGCAGTCCAGATTAACAAAGAAACCGTTTTCTTCATCGCGGTAACTGCATTTGCTATTACGTTCCTCTATCCAGGCACGCTGGGTTTTAACCAGTTTTTCTTTCTGGCCTGCATTTAGAAAAGTTCTAAGGGTTTTATATGAACTATTGAGTTCTTTATCCGCTTCCTGATAAACCTTGTTAAGACAATAAAGTCCGTCAAAATCGTCTTTTGGGTTATCACAATTATCTGCCACGGCAGCAAAAGGAAACATGACTGTTAAAATAAATACCACTAACTTGTTCATAAGTTTACTCCTGACCATCAATTCATCATTTCTTAAAAAATTCAAGTTCCATTTTCGAAAGTAAATCCAGGCGGTTTCCTCTGGATTTTACTATATCGGTAACGTCTAGTTCCTTCTTGAACGGCAGCTTTTCAGCAAACTGATAGGCAACCACTCCCTTTGGAGTTTCCTTAAATAAATGCAGATTATATTCGTAATAGCTTTTATCTGGAGCCAATAGAAACGCTTCTATTATAACGTGTGGAGACTTAATGTGTTCACTCTTGTAAAATTCAGGTTTATTAGCCATATACGGCTTGATGCTTTTAACGTAAACTGGTAAGACTTCTTTCAGGTTACGAGCCTGCATATATATTCTGGATGCAATCATCGACTGCCAATTTTCCAGATTATATCCTTTAATAAGATACTCATTGGTAATATTGCTGCCGTCAACATTTATCCAGGATAAATGGTAAGTTTTTCCATCAAAACTAACGGATTCAGCTCGGTTTTGAAGCAGCTCACTGCCGGTTTTATTGCCGTTGTCAGCAAAGGATAAGGATGCCGTAATAATAGTTAAAAACAGGGTAGTAATACTAATTAGTCTATTCATATGGTCCTCTGTAGTTTTTTTTGCTGTTAATTATTCCCTAGCACGCCGACATAGGGAAGCTCCCGGAAACGCTGGTTAAAATCAAGACCGTAGCCGCAGACAAACTCATCCGGGATAACCCTGCCGCAAAAATCAATCTCCACCTCAACCTTGCGTCTTGACGGCTTGCTTAAAAAGGCACAGGTTTTAAGTGAACGGGGTTTTCTGTTTTGCAGCATATGGATAACCTTTTTGAAGGTGTTGCCGGTATCGACAATATCTTCCACCAGCAGTACATCCCGATTTTCTATGGCCGTATCCAGATCAAGAACAATTTTAACATCGCCGGAGCTGACCGTGCCGCTGCCGTAGCTGGAAACGGTGAGAAAATCCACCACCAGCGGCACCTTGATTGTTCTTACCAGATCTGCCATAAAAATAAAGGAGCCGCGCAAAAGCCCGACCACAATCAGATTATCCTCAATGCCCTGGTAAGCCTCGGTAATCTGCCTGCCCAGTCCGGCGACAATGCCGACAATTTCCTCTTGCGTGATCAGGGTTTTGGTTATTTGTTCACTCAAGGCATCACCTTGCACTTGTTTTTATCAAAATTTCCACCTTTTTTGTACTTAATCGCAACAAGTTCATGTTACTATCAAATCAAGCGGTTAATTGCAAATTGTAATTTTTGATGGTTGTAACTAAATGACTACCCGGCAACATATCAGCACCGACCTGCTTGCGGCAGTTTCTTCCACCGCAACCTTTGAGGAGCGGGTGAAACGGCTTCGTTTATCCAGCAGGCTGGAGGAAAAGGCGGTTTTGGCAAACCGCATTTTTAGCATGGAAACTACTGTTTTGCCGTATCTTTTGCCAGATGATGAAAAAGAACTTGGCAGTGAGGTCTTGCTGCAGCGGCATAAGTTTACCGACCTTGTTTTCCGGTTCGGACCGTTTAGGCAAGCCGCCATTTCGGTTATTCAAAATATTTATTTGTTTAGAAACCGGAAAATATTTTTTGGCAGCGGCCTAAGCGGTGAGCAGGAAAGGCAGGAGGCTCTGCTGTTACTCACCGATAAACGGCGGCAGTCCGTGCCTTTGGCCAGGGCCTTTCAGCATAATATTTTGGCTAGAATCTGGGGCAGAATTATAAGTATTGCCGATGAAAATTTGCAGGCAAGCGATGAGTATGCCGAGCTGCTGGAAATTATTGAAAATATAAATACCTTACGCAATATTTACATGGTGCTGACCACCAGACTGGTTGCAAAGCTCACCGGTAATATCAGCAGCTTGTACCGTCAGTCCATTAGCCGTAAGGATGCCGCACAGATAGGAAGTTTCGGGGTGGCAAGGGCGGCTTACAGGTATCATCATTCCTGCGGCTACAGGTTTTCAACCTATGCCGCTAGTTGGGTGAAAAAAGAAATCCAGCGGCAGGCTCTTGATGGACGGCTGATAAAAATATCTCCATATCTGCTTGAAAAAATAGCTAAAAATGTTGAAGATGATGCCGACATTCCCAGCGTAAAATTAAGTGAACAGTCAGATTTTATTGATCTGCCAGAATCAGACACTCCAGCGGATATTTTAGAAAAACGGCTGATGCTGGAAATGCTGATCGAAGCGGTTGACAAGCTCTTGCCGGGCAAAGGCGGTGATATTATCCGCAGGCGTTACGGTCTGCCGCCTTATGAGGGCGAGCAGTCAATCATTGATATTGCCGGAACATACGGGGTTACCCGAGGAAGCATCTACCAGCTTGAGGCCGCCGCTCTTAAAAAACTGGCCGATTATTTGCAAAAAATTGTATGATTTGCCTTGAGGGTTCTCTTAATTTTTACCGTAGCGGCATTTTTGCACCACATAACTTGAATTTTCAGGTAGATAACCCTTTATTTTCTCTAAATCTTCCTGCCTTAGGATGCTGGTATCAAAGGTGGTTCTAAATTGATGGCTGATGCCGGAATTTGCAATAAGCCTAATGCTTCTGCTAATGCAGGCCATATCCGGCACGCAGCCAATTATCTTCCCGTATTTCTCACGGCTTGCCTTAATGTCCATAGCGATAAAATCGGCGGCATTTTCCGACAAGACCTGTTCAAGCAAATCAGGATTGGTGCCGTTGGTATCTAGTTTAACCTTAAAGCCCATCGATTTAATCTTCTCCATAAAAACAATCAGATCGGCTTGCAGGGTCGGCTCGCCACCGGTGATCACCACCCCTTGCAAAAGTCCCTTACGTCTTTCAAGCAGGGATAATACTTTCTCTTCGGCATATAAATCCTTAGCTTTCTTAGGGATAAGCTGGTTATTATGGCAATAACGGCACCGCCAGTTGCACCCCTGCGTAAAAATTACTGCCGCAGGGGTGCCGGGAAAATCAATCAGAGAAAGGGGCATAAAGCCGCCGATTAGCATACGGCAGTTTCCACCTTAGTTTCCACCTTATAATGGGAACGCTGGTCAAACTCGGCACGTTTGCCCTCATTCCACTGCTGCACCGGCCTTAAATAGCCGACTACCCTGGAGTATATCTCCGTAGCCCCGCCGCAGGTCGGGCAGGCCGCTTCTTCTCCTTGCAGATAACCGTGAGTCGGACAAATGGAAAAGGATGGAGAAATGGTGATATAGGGCATTTTATAATTGGTGCAAATGGTTTTAACAAACTGTTTGACCGCCTCTGGATCAGGCACCTCTTCGCCCAAGAAAATGTGCTGTACGGTGCCGCCGGTGTATCTGGTCTGCAGTTCGTCCTGCAGGTCGATAACGGTGAAAATATCATCACTGTAATTAACCGGAAGCTGGGTGGAGTTGGTGTAAATCGGTGTATCTGACTTGCCTCCTTTCATGGAGTATTTCATCTCTGGAAACCTTTGCTTGTCCAGCCTTGCCAGCCTAAAACCCGTCCCTTCCGCAGGGGTTGCCTCAAGGTTGTAATAATTCCCTGTCTCCTGCTGAAAAACCTGTAGCTGCTCCCGTATATGCTCAAGGATGTTCAAGGCGAATTTCCGGCCTTTTTCGGTGCCGATGTCCTGACCAAAAAGGTTTAATCCGGCCTCGTTGGCACCAATAACGCCAATGGTGGAAAAATGATTGTTCCAATAGCTGGAAAACCGCTCATAAATATTACGCAGGTAGAATTTGGTATAGGGGTACAGACCCTTTTTGGTGTAGCCCTCTAAAACTTTTCTTTTAATTTCAAGGCTTTCCTTGGCGATCAGCAATTTTTCATCCAGCATGGAGAAAAATTCCTCTTCGGAAGCGGCTTGAAAGCCAAGGGCGGCCAGGTTGATAGTAACCACGCCGATGGAGCCGGTCAGCGGATTGGCCCCAAACAGGCCGCCGCCCCTTTTTTCCAATTCCCTGGTATCAAGACGCAGGCGGCAGCACATTGATCTGGCATCATCCACCGACATATCGGAGTTGATAAAATTGGCAAAGTAGGGGATGCCGTATCTGGCAGTAACCCGCCAAAGGCTGTCCAGGTTGGCATTATCCCAGTCAAACTCGCTGGTTATGTTGTAGGTTGGGATGGGAAAGGTAAAGACCCGTGAGTTGGCATCGCCCTCGGCCATCACCTCCATAAAGGCGGTGTTGATCATATTCATTTCATGCTGAAAATCGGCATAGGTCTCTTGCTGCTGTTCGCCGCCGATGATGGCAGGCTGGTTAGCCAGGGTAGACGGCGGCTGTAAGTCCATGGTCAGATTGGTAAACGGGGTTTGAAAACCAACCCTGGTCGGGACATTGAGGTTGAAAACAAACTCCTGGATGGCCTGCTTGGTCTCTTGCTGGCTTAGTTTATCCTGCCGGACAAATGGCGCCAGCAAGGTATCAAAATTGGAGAAAGCCTGGGCTCCGGCGGCCTCACCTTGCAGGGTATAAAAGAAATTGACAATTTGACCAAGGGCACTTCTAAAATGCTTGGCAGGCCCCGAAGCCGCCTTGCCGGCCACCCCCTTGAAGCCGCTTTTGAGCAGATCCTGCAAATCCCAGCCCACACAGTAAACCGATAACAGGCCAAGATCATGAATATGCAGGTCGCCTTTTTGGTGGGCATCCCTGATTTTTTTGCTGTAAATCCGGTTGAGCCAGTAATTTTTGCTGACCTCGTTGGCCACGTAATTATTTAGCCCCTGTAATGAATAGGCCATATTGGAGTTTTCTTCCACCTGCCAGTCCAGCCTGTCCAGATAGTTATCTACTAGCTGAATGTCTGCCTGCTGGATTAACTCCCGTGCCTGGGCCCTTTTGTCGCGGTATAATATATAGGCCTTGGCGGTTTTTTTGTAGGGGGAAAACAGCAGGGTTTCCTCAACAATATCCTGTATTTCTTCAACGCTTGGGGCTTCGCTATCAAAGATTTCCCTTGCCAGTTGCAGGGCTTTGGCGGTCAGCCGTTTTGCCTCGGATGCTGAAAACTCTCCGGTGGCTTCTCCGGCCTTTTGGATGGCGACGGTGATTTTACCGGATTGAAACGGCACAAACTGGCCGTCCCGCTTTTTGATGGCCGGAAAAAAAGCCTCGGTTTGGGGTGATAATTTTACATTGCTAGACATGGTTATTCCTTTCCTCGAAGGTTAAGGGAGCCTTGAATAATTGAGCTTTCTGCCAAATTCTTTGTTACAGTCGAAAATTTATCCTCAGAATATCAGTTATATGCCTGCGGTAAATTTTCTCCTGTGCCTCAAATTTGATTGAAATCTCTAATTATTTAAGGCTCCCGCTGTTAAATTGCATCGGCAGGTATTCGGACTTATGGGCAAAAATCATTCCTACTAACTGCCGCTTCCCGGTTTTATCCAGTGCTTAAATGGCAGTATTCGTTCCCAATTACCGCTGCGGGACAGTGTCTGATTTGCACAGACTTCCCTGTTGCCACGCCAAAAATTAGGCGTACCCATGCGTAGGTTTTGCGTCAATATATAGGGTTTTATTTGAAAGTCAATACCAAATATGGTGCTTTGGCGAAATTTAGAGCCGGGCGGCAGGCTAATCTTTTTTCTTGTTTGCCATATCCTTGGCCTTTAGGCTTTCCCACCAATCCAGCCTTTTTTGTATTTCCTTTTCAAAGCCGAATTTTGAGGGGACGTAATAGGTTTTTTCCTCCATCTGGTCGGGGAAATATTTTTGGTAGCTGTAAGCCTGCTCGAAATTGTGCGAATATTTGTACCCTGCCCCGTAGCCTAGGTCTTTCATCAGCCTAGTCGGGGCGTTGCAGATATGCAGCGGCACCCTGAAATGGCTGGTTTTTTGTGCATCTTGCTTGGCGGCCAGATAGGCCGTTTCCGTGGCATTGCTTTTGGGAGCGGTTGCCAGATAAACGGTTAGTTGGGTAAGAGCGGTGTTAGCCTCGGGCATACCAAGAAAATGCACGGCTTCCTTGACCGCCATGGCAATGGTTATGGCAGACGGGTCGGCCAGCCCCACGTCTTCTGTGGCAATTCTGACCAGTCTTCTGGTGATATACATCGGGTCTTCACCGGCCTCAAGCATTCTGGCCAGCCAGTAAAGGGCGGCCTGCGGCGAGCTGCCGCGGATGGACTTTTGCAGGGCGGAGATCAGGTTATAATGTTCCTCGCCGCCCTTGTCATAAAAAAGAGAACGCTGGGCGGTATATTTTTCCACCTGCTCTGGTGTAATATGTTCGCCGTTGACCGTACTGCGAAAAACCATTTCCAGATTATTCAGTGCCTTTCTGCCGTCTCCGCCGCTTTTTTGGGCGAGCAGATGCAGAGCCTTATCTTCAATGGTTCTCTCGCCGGGGAAAAGTTGTACCGCCCTTTGCAATATCTGAATAATATGCTGCGGTTCAAGAGCTTCCAGCACGAAGACCTGACATCTGGACAGCAGGGCAGAAACAACCTCAAACGATGGATTTTCGGTGGTCGCTCCGATTAAAATAATGGCTCCCGACTCCACATAGGGCAGAAAGGCATCCTGCTGGGATTTGTTGAACCTATGAATTTCATCCACAAAAACAATGGTTTTTATGTTTTGAAACCTGTGCCTGCGGCCCGCTTTCTGCATCAGCTCCTTGACATCGCTGATTTTAGACAAGACCGCACTAAAGGAGCTAAAAGGATGCTCTGATTTGCTCTCAATCAGTCTGGCGATGGTGGTTTTGCCGGTGCCGGGCGGCCCCCAGAGAATAAAGGATGAATATTCGTCTGTTTCAATCATCCTGCCCAGGATTGAACCTTTGCCAAGCAGCTTTTCCTGACCGATGATTTGCTCAAGGCTGTCAGGCCGCACTCTCTCGGCCAGCGGCACATTGGCCGGCCTGCTTTCGGTTTCAAACAGACTTCTTTGCTCGGCCATATCAGGCAGCAGTATTGGTTAACGACTGCAAAAGCTCTTCAAGTTTTTCGGCGTGCCTTTTTTCCTCTTCGATGATGATTTGCAGCTGTGCCGAGGTTTGCCCGTCATCCACCAGCCCGGCAATAAACTCGTAAAACATGGCGGTATCTTTCTCAAAATCTGCGGCCTGAATGAGCAGGCCCTGGATATTGTCCAGGTCGGATAGAGCGGTTTTACTCAGCGAAAAGGTTTTATTTTTCACCATATCCTGCAAAAGATTTTTGCCCATCACCGCCATTTCCTGCTGCTCCTGCGACAAAGGCTTGGCTGAGGTAAGCTGACTAAACCACTTGGCATGACGGCTCTCTTCATCGGCCATCCAGTTAAGCAGCTCGGCAATTTCGGCATTATCGGCCTCCCTGGCCGCTTCACGGTAGGTCCTTTCGCCGTTTTCTTCCATTTGCAATGCAATATTGCGGATGTCGTCTATGGTAAACATTTGGTTTCGATGCAAATTATTTTTAATATTTGATGCTGCCCGGAAAATTTTAATCTATCGGGTTTCGATTGGTTCTGACCCCGATGATTCCTCATTTTCCAGCTGCACGATGGTATATCTTGAGTTTTTAATCAGATTTAATATGCCCTTTTCGCCAACCAGATGTGCTGCCCCAACCACCACCAAGCTGGTTTGGCCGGATTTTAGATATTTTCTAATTTTGGCAGTCATTTCAAGATTACGATGGTCGATAAGTTTTTTGGTAAACTGCTTAAAGGATTCAACATTTTCATAGGGTTCTATCAGAAGCCGATGTAAATGCTGCGGGTCTCCATTTTCCCAGGCCGTGATAATCTGTTTTAGATCTGACTCCAGATTTTCAAGCTCCAGCAGGGTGTAGCGGAGAAATTCATTATCATCACGGATGGAAAAAAGCTTGGCTAGCTGTCCCTGCACGGTCTCCAGGGCCAGGATCGGCTTTTTCCGGCTGTCGGCCATTTTGGCAAAATAAAGATCCATGCCGTATTCCGGCTGGTAGCCAAGCTGCATAAGCTGACCGGCCGTAAGAGTGAGAGCCATCATGCCCGGTCTCATTTTCATAAAATCAGGGGAAACCGGCAGGTTATGCTGCTCAAGAAATGAATCGAGCATAGTCAATACCTGCTTATCTACGTGTTCCCTGATGGTTTCATCGCCATGATAAAACCCTTTTTTCCGTATCAATCCTTGTACTTGCTGCTGGTCAACTGTCAGCGGATTTATCTCAAGCACCAGTTGATCGCTTTCGGCAAAGGCCTTTTCTATAACCGGGTCAAGCGGGTAAAAATCCTGATCGGCAAAATGAATGGAGCCAAGCAGATAAACCGTTGATGTTTGGGATTTAATTTGCCATATAAAGGCCTTGCCGGCATAGGCCGCCTGGCATGATAGAGCCAGAAATAACAGGCCGTAGAACATCTTGCCAAAAGATTTGCAAACGAAAATATTTTTCATATCTACCATCAATTTTATTACCATCCTGCCGCCTACTCTCGACATTCGACCACAATATTTTCTTCCGCCACCAACACCCGGTGGAAAACCCGGCTGGTATATTCCGTAACCTTTGAACCTTTGGTGCTGATCAGAATCACCTCGAAATTATATCTGGCATATCTGCCCTTTTCCTTTGCCAGCAGCACCCCGGTAACCGTACGTTTTTTCCGGTCCCGTCCCTCTACAACCTCTTCCATTTCGGTTTCCTGCAAGGGAGAAATATCAATCACGTTGCTTACGCTTTTTTTAATATCGTCCCGATAGCTGAGCACAACTTTTTTTAGAATGCCCTTTTGACCGCGGATTTTGATGGCCTCTGGATGATACTGCTCCCCCTTGCTAACCGCTTTGACGGGCTTTGAATCAGGCCGCCTGGTTTGCCCCGTCGCCTTTTTCTGCCGGTTTTGGGGAGCCTTAGTGAGATCTATGTTTTTTTTTACTGTCTCTGCCGGGTTATCTTTGGCCCTTGTTCCCTCTGTTTTTTTCTGCATTTTTTGGGGCCATTTATCTTCCGGCCCTTGCCTGCCGGTTTCTTTTTTCTCCCCCATCTGTTTTTTTTCAGGCGGTTTATAGGTTCCGCTGCCTGACTGCTGCCATCTATTTGCCTTCGGCGCCCTTTCCTCCAGAATCCTGGCTGAGTTACGGCTGGCAGTGATCATGGTATTTGCCTGCTCGATAATACTTCTGCCCAGGTCATCTTCGTCTCCGCCCAACAAGGGGGCAACCTGGGTGATATATCTTTGCATTTTTTTCATTTGAGGCTCATTTAAGGTCAACAAGCGGGGGCGTGCCACCTGATTGTCCACCAAAAGAGCGGTGCCGTCCCGCTGCACCGAAACGTTTCTGGCATGTATAAAGGGAGTGAAATCCCTTTGTATATAAATGGTTATATGTTTTCTAACCGCTTGATATTTTTTCATTTCCTGGTCAAAGGCGGCAAAATTCCGGTGCTTTCTTAACTCCTGGTCTCTCTGAGCCTCCCGCCAAACCGGCATATCTGCGGTGAATTGCCTGCCGACGGCATTTATCTTTTTTATAAGGCCGGGCTCCAGATCCGAGGTAGTTGCCTTTTTCAGATAGTCGGCAATGCCCTGCTTGCTACCCGAAAAAGGCCAATCACCAGGCTGCCAGCTATCGAGCCGGTCAACCGCTGCAGCCTGCAGCCATCCTGCTGTTGCAAGTAAAATTACAGCCGTCCATAATGTCTTTTGCAAAAATCCGGTTTCTGACATGGTAACCTCCCTGGGTTGAACTCTGGTTTATTGAAGCCGTACAAAAATGAAACATAAATGTCAAATGGTTTGAAGAGAATAAAATATATGTTGCAATTATGGTGCTTTTTAATATGCTCCGGCCAGCAGTCAGACTAGATTTTTATAAACATTTTTAACCATAAATACAAGGGATGAAAGAATGAAGAAGAATCAGATAGTAGGTTTAGGAGTTGTTGCTGCCTTGTTGGTTTTATACCTTGGTGCTCAAATATTTGCCTCTAAAAAGGCCGAGGAGAAGGCCGAAGAAATCAGGCAGGAAATGAAGCCATTTGTCGAGCTTGATTATGAAGATGCGGATTTTGGTTTGCTTAGTCAGGATATTACCGTATCGGAAATCACCCTTGCCCCTGCGGGGAGCGGTGAAAAAGTACAGATTGATGAACTGGTTATCCATGATTTTGATGATGAGTCCAAGTTTCCGTCCTTTCTCTCTCTTGAGATTAACGGTCTGGAAGTAAGGGTTGAAGATATGGATGCAGAGGCCGCCGAAACCTTTAGGGCAATGGGGTATGAGGATAAACTGATGGTGAATTTCAAGCTGGATTATACCTTTGACCAAAAGAAAAAAATTCTTGATATTGAAAAAATTGCCATTGAAGGAGATGATATTGGTGAATTAACTGCAAGTTTTCAATTGGAAATTATTGATTTATATACCAGTCAGGTTAATCTGCATGAAGCGGAGCTGGAATATGAGGATGATTCTCTGGTTGACCGCCTTATCAAGGCCTATGCCAAGGAAAGGGGGATGACCTTTAAGAACGCCAAATTCAGAATGGAAAAGCAATTTGATGAAGAGATTGCCAGGGAAAAGGATGAGTTTACTAAAAAGGCCATGATTGAGCTTAAAGAATTTATCCTTGACCCAGATGAGATAAAAATTACCGCCTCGCCGGAGAAGCCCCAGCCGCTCGCTAGAGTAATGAATATTGAAAATATGAGTGATTATGCCAAGCTCTTTAATCTAAAGATAAAGAGGTAGTCGTTTGATTTGGGGCTGGCAACTGGATTTTATAGTTACCGGCCCGGTTAAATATAACTCCTAAACTTCATTATCCAGAATCTCCCGATACACTCTAACCAAATTGCCGCCCAGAACCTTGGTGATCTCATCGTCCGAGTAGCCTCTGGCAATTAGTTCGGCGGTAAAAGGCTCTACCTGGCCGTGGCTTTTTACCAGGTCGCAGGCATCAATAGGACTTGGGGTTTGCAGGTAATTGGTAAAACTATGGCAGATATCAAAGCCAATGCCCACATGCTCAATGCTGGTTAGCCGGGCGATATGATCCACGTGATCGACCAGATCGCAGATATCAGCCTCCGGTTTATCGGCGGCAAAGATGCTGACCCCGTTGATGCCGATAACGCCGCCGGTTTTAGCCAGTGCCTTAATCTGCTCATCGGTTAGATTACGCATGGTTCCGGCCAGCTTCCGGCAGTTGGAGTGGGAAGCGATGACCGGTTTTTCAGCAATGGCCATTAAATCCCAAAAACCTTCATCGTTTAAGTGGCTTACATCCAGAAACATACCCAGCTTTTCGGCCTCCCTGACCAGTTCGACTCCAAAGGGGGTGAGGCCGCCCTTTCTTCCTTCCTGCCGGGAAACAAAAAACGAGCCGTCAGCCGCATAATTGCGGCGGCTCCAGACCAGCCCCAGCCCGCGCACGCCCAACTCGTAGAAAATCCGCAGCATAGCCAAATCATTCTGGATGGGATCTGCCCCCTCAAGGGAGATAAATATGGCTGTTTTATCGTTATTTTTTGCTAGTTCTGCCTCGGCCACAGTGCGGCAGACGGCAAATTTACCCTGGCTTTCCTCGGCTTCCTGATAAAGGCAGCTTATCTGCCCCAGGGCCCGGCGAAGCCCCATCTCCGGCAGAAAAAAATCATCTATGAAAATTGCCGAAACAATCAGGTCAAAGCCGCCGCGCTTAAATTCCGGCAGGTAGATGTTTTCGATAATATTTTTCTCGCCGCGTTCCCGGCGGTTTTGTACATCGTAGGCCAGATCAAAATGGGCATCGACCATAAAGGACTGACGGTGGAGCCTGGCTAGGTGCTTCTTAATGTTCATTATATTTTTCCATCCGGTTCAAGGCCAAGCCCCGGCCCCTCCGGCAGATGCACCGCCGGGCCGTCATAGCTTATGCCGCCCGGAACCGGCTGAAAGCTGCAAAACAGGGGGGCATCAAGATCGTATTTCTGCACCACCGCCCGGCTGGCGGCAAAATGGGCGGCTGCACTCACACTGACCGCACTTTCCATCATCGAGCCGACCATGCACGGCACTCCGGCACTTTCCGCCAGGGCAGCAATCTTGACCGCATTGTAAATGCCGCCGCATTTCGGCAGCTTGATATTGATGCCGTCCACGGCATTGCGGCCTAGAAGCTCCATTGCATCCTGCGGTGAAAAGACGCTTTCATCAGCGTAAACCGGCATGGCCACATGATCACGGACAAATTTCAGCCCGGCCGTATCCCCGGCTGCAACCGGCTGTTCCATCAGTTCCACGGGAAGGTTTTGCCTCTCGATTTCCCGTCCCACCCATACCGCCTGTTTGGGCGACCAGCCCTGATTGGCATCGAGCCTGAGCAGCACATCATCACCTGCCGCCCGGCTTATTGCGGTCAGCCTTGCCAAATCCTGCTTCGGCTCGCCGCCCACCTTTATTTTCAGGATGCTAAAACCCTCTGCCGCCTTTCTTTCAGCTTCCTCTGCCATCTGCTGAACCGGATTAAGGCTGATGGTAATATCGGTTTCAATACTGCCGGTTATGCCGCCCAAAAGTCCGCTGACGCTGGTTTGCCGATATTTACCCAAAATATCATAAATTGCCATATCCACAGCGGATTTGGCCGCAGAATTGCCGACCATGCACTGGTTGAGACGGGTTAGTAATTGCTCGGTTGCCAGCACATCCATACCGGTTATATACTCTGCGATATGCTCTACCGCCCCTTGAATAGACCGGGTGGTTTCGCCGCTGATCACCGGCGTGGGAGCGGCGCCGCCAAGACCGGTCAGGCCGCATTCGGTATGCACGCAGACCAGCACATTTTCCATAACGCTGACTGATCTCAAAGCCGTCTTGAAGGTGGTATTCAAAGGAATGGTTACGGTGCTGATAGTAATCTTTTTTATTTTCATATCCTAAAAATCCTCAAAACTGTCGATTGCCGAGCGGTTATACCCTTGGCCGGCCAGTAAAAGCTGACGGGTATAATCCTCTTTTATTTCGCCGCTAACCAGCTGCCCGCAGGTGATGGTCTCAATCATCTTTCCCTGATTCATCACCAGAATATTTTCACACATATGCGAGACCACCGCCAAATCGTGGCTGACCAGCACATAGGTAAGATTCCGCTCTGCCCTGATATCCTGCAGCAGGTTCAGCACCTCGGCCTGAATGGAGACATCAAGGGCCGAAGTCGGCTCATCGAGCAGCACCAGTTCCGGTTCCAGAATCAGGGCTCTGGCCACGGCCACCCGCTGCCGCTGACCGCCGGATAATTGATGGGGATAGCGGAAACGAAATTTTGCCCCCAATCCGACCTCGCTAAGCACCTTTTCAACCCGGCGGTTGGCATCGCCCAGCCGATGGATGGCCACCGGCTCTTTCAGGGTTCGGTCGATGGTATGACGCGGGTGCAGGGAGCCATAGGGATCCTGAAAGACCATCTGGATCAGGCGGTGATAGGCCATATCCCGCCTGCCGCCCATCTGCCTGCCTTCCACCTCAATGCTGCCGGTCCAGCCGGAAAGCAGACCGGCAATGCAGCCCAGAACCGTTGATTTTCCGGAACCTGATTCCCCAACCAGGCCAAAACTACCGCCCTTCTGCACGGCAAAGGAAATATTTTTCACCGCATGATTTTTCCCGGCGCCATGCCCAAAAAACATATTGAGATTATCTACCTTGAGCATGTTTTTCTATCCCCGGCCTTAAAATCAGGCTCCAGCCAGCCCTTGTCCCTGACCAGAACGGGCAGGCGGCGTTTTTTCCCGTCAATCTTGGGCAGGCAGTTCAGCAGCCCTCTGGTATAGGGATGGTTTGAATTATGTAAATCCCTGGCATCCAGAATTTCCATAATCCTGCCGCCAAACATAATGATCACCCGGTCGCAGAAAGAGGCGACCAGTTCCAGATCGTGGGAGATAAAGATCAGCCCCATCCCCCGCTGGCTGACCAGATCATCGAGAATGGCCAGCACCTGCAATTGCACGGTTACATCCAGTGCCGAGGTGGGTTCATCGGCAATCAGCAAACCTGGATCAGGAATCAGCATCATGGCAATCATGATCCGCTGTCCCATGCCCCCCGAAACCTCGTGGGGATAAAGCCCGTACACCCGCTCCGGCTTGCGTATTTGCACTGCTTCCAGCATGGCCAGCGTTTTTTGCCTGGCCTCCTTTCTGGAGACCCGGCGGTGGATGGTATATGCCTCCCGAATCTGGCTGCCCACCGTTTTTACCGGATTAAGGGAGTATTTCGGATCCTGCATAACCATGGAAATCTGCTCCCCCCTGATCTGCCGCATTTCCTTCTCCGATAGGGCTGACAACTCGGTACCATCATATCTGACGGCTTTGGCCGACACCCTTGCATAGGGCGGCAGCAGCCTTAGAACTGCCCGGCCGGTTACCGATTTGCCGGAGCCGGATTCGCCGACAATACCGATTTTTTCCCGTCCCATGCTGAAACTTAGGCCCCTTACGGCCTGTACCACCCCCTTTGGCGAGGGAAAGCTCACTGACAAGTCCTCAATATGCAGAAGTTGGTCGTCCATCAGCTATTGCTTTTCGGGTCAAGCACTTCCCTTAACCCGTCTCCCAGAAGATTAAAGGCCAGGCTGACGATGAAAATTGCCGTTCCCGGCATGGTTATCACCCACCACTGGTCAAGAATATAGGCACGTCCGCTGGAAGTCATGGCCCCCCATTCCGGGGCCGGCGGCTGGGCGCCAAGGCCGAGAAAGCCCAAACCGGCGGCAGTCAGGATAATACCGGCCATATCCAGGGTAACCCTGACAATTAGCGATGACAGGCAAAGGGGCATGATATGCCGGGTGATGATGCGCAACGATCCGGCCCCCTGTAGCCTGACCGCCTTGATAAAGTCGGCATTTCTGATGGTCATGGTCTCGGCCCGGGCGATTCTGGCGTAAGGCGGCCAGGAAGTGATGGAAATGGCGATAATAGCATTGCCGATGCCCGGCCCCAGGGCGGCAACAAAGGCAAGGGCGAGGATGAGCTTGGGAAAGGCCAGAAAAATATCGGTTATCCGCATCAGCAGGGCATCAATAAAACCGCCGAAATAACCGGCAGCGGTACCGACAATGATTCCGACCGGAGCGGCCAGGATTGCCACTAAACCAATTACATAAAGGGTTAGCCTAGATCCCCAGATCAGCCTGCTTAGTATATCTCTGCCCATTTCATCGGTGCCGAGCAGATGGGCTGCTGAAGGGGCCAGCAGACGCTCTGCCAGATCCGAGCTTATCGGGTCATATGGTGCCAGCCAGGGGGCAAAAACGGCCACCAGCACCAGCATAAAAATAATCAGCAGTCCCAGCACCGCCAGCCTGTTTTGTGAAAAGTCCAGCAGGCCGAGGTAGATCCGTCCGGCTGCCGCCTGAAAGGCAGAGACCGGCGTATCGGTTAAAAGCCACGATTTGGCAGATTGTGAGATGGTATTTTCCATAAAACCAGATAAATTTTAACGTGCCCTTGGGTCCATCACCTTGTACAGAAAATCCGAAAACAGATTGACCCCAAGGAAGATGGCGCCGACCACAATGGTACTTCCCAGCACCGAGTTCATATCCGCATTAAACAGGGAATTGGTCAGATAAAGCCCCAACCCGGGCCAGGCAAAAATGGTCTCGGTCAGCACCGAGCCTTCCAGCAGGCCGCCAAAGCTGAGGGCAATTACGGTAATCAGCGGTACCGCACAGTTGCCCAGGGCGTGCTTCCAGATTACCTGCCATTCGGCAACTCCCTTGACCCTGGCGGTCAGGATATATTCCTGCCCAAGCTGTTCAATCATAAATGAGCGGGTCATCCGCGACAGGTAGGCCATGCTGTAATAACCCAGCAGCGAGGCCGGAAGTATCAGATGGTACAGGGCATTTTTTAATATTTCCCATTCCCTCGCCATGATGCAGTCAATGATCATTATACCGGTAACCGGATCGACCATATCCTCATAAAAAACATCCACCCGCCCAGGCCCCGGCAGCCAGTCCAGCCGGGCATAAAAGACCATCAGGGCCATCAGGGCCAGCCAGAAAATCGGCAGGGAATAACCGAGCAGACCAATTACCCTGGCGGCATGATCCAGCATACTGCCCTGTTTAACCGCCGAGAAAACTCCCAGCGGCACGCCCAGCAGTACTCCGGCCAGGGTGGCAATGGTGGACAGTTCAATGGTGGCCGGAAAGACCCGTTTAATATCCTCAATCACCGGTTGGGAAGTCAGGATGGAAACCCCGAAATCACCATGCAGCACCTTGCCAAGATAGATAAAAAACTGTTGGTACAGGGGCAGATGCAGGCCCATGGCAATCCTGGCCCTTTCATATACCTCACTGGATGCCTTATCGCCGACCACAGACAGAACCGGATCAATGGGAATAACCCGGCCAATCAAAAAGGTAACCAGCAGCAGGCCGAAAAAGGTTACCGCCAGCATCAGCATCAGTCTTGCCGTCTGGATGAGTATTTTTTTCAGCCGCCTACCTGTCATAACTTACTAATTTCATCAAGTTTTTTATAAATAGGCGGGGATAAGCACAGCCTGTTTTAACCGAAATACCGCCGTTTAACTGACTTTTTGTTATTTTAAGCGTAATTACAGGCTATTCCTCAATTTTCTCACCAAATTTTCAAACAGGATCAGCAGCAGGAGAATAAACCACCATAAAAAACCTTTCAGGATCACTGCAAAAGACATGCTTGGCGATTCCGGCAAGTCTTGCGGGAGCATTTTTTGCTTTTTAAGCAGCTTTATTTTTTCTTCTGTAAGTGCCAGATAATTATCATTGCTGTTCTTTGGGATTAACACATAGCCGTCATTACTGATCCATAAACCAATAACGGTTAATAAATATCTACCCGTTGTTTTATATCCCAAATCCATAGGCTCTTCACCGGGAAGCTCCACTTCAATAGATGGAATCCGATGAAGTTCTTCTTTTTTCAAGATTGGAATTCCAGCTTTTGCTACGGTTGGTGAAGCAGCCGCAACCAATATTAACAACGGCAATATGCCGAGATATTTAATCATTTTTCATCTTTTGTTTTATCAGCCAGAGCCAGGCCGCATTCGGCGGTTATGCGACCTGGCTGGTTATTTACTTGGTTGTTTTTGCGTAGAAATTTGCATCAAAACTGGGGCCGAGAATAAAGCCTTTGACATTTGACCTTTCTCCCAGTATGGCAATATCCTGAAACATCACTACAAAGGGTGAGGTCTGCTGGTGTTCACGCTGCAGCTCACGGTACATTTCGGCACGTTTTTCTGTATCTTTTTCCAGAACTGCAGCATCAACCTTTTCAGTCATTTCCGGGACATACCAGGCATTTCGCCAGGCCAGCGGTTTCAGTCTGGCATCATCGGAATTATCTGTATTCTTGGCAAAGGTATCGGCATTGCTGTGCGGATCCATATAATCCGGCCCCCAGCGTCCGATATGAATATCGTGCTTTCTGCCGCGGTATTTGGCAATGGCCTGTTTGCCCTCGCTGGGGATAATCTCAACCTTTATCCCGGCCTTGGCAAAGGTTGCCTGAATGGCAAGGGCCATGGAGGTAACCGGCTCAGTATTTCTGACATCCATGCTTACGGAAAAACCTTGTTCGAGTCCAGCCTTTTTCAAAAGCTCCTTTGCCTTTTCCACATTCAATGAAAAGGGGTTTTCGTCCAGCACGCCAAGAAAGCCGATCGGTATAATTGACTGATGAACAACGGCCTGGCCGTTCAGGATGGTTGACTCCATTTTCTGGTAATCAACCAGGTATTTCATCGCCTCGCAAACTTCCGGTTTTTGCAGATACTGGTTCTTCTGGTTCAGGCCGAGATACCAGATGGCACCCCTTGGCTTTTTGCGTACCCTGATGCCGTCGTTACCGGCCAGCCCTTTAAGGTCATCCGGCTGGAGATTTCTGGCTATATCAATGTCTCCCTTTTCAAGCAGCATCCTCTGGGTGGCCGACTGGGTTATATGCCTGATAAAAACCCGCTTCAATTTGGGCTTTTCGCCCCAATAAAAAGGATTTGCTTCCAGAACCAGCCGGTCTGAAGCCTTCCATTTTTTCAGGGCATAGGGGCCGGAACCAGCATAATTGGTTTTAAGCCATTCATGGCCGAGATCGCCGTCCTTTTCATGGGACATAACCAGTTTCTTATCAACCACCGAAGCCACCGTAGAGGTCAGGCAGTAGAGCAAAAAGGTCTGGGCATAGGGCTTTGCCACGGTGATCTGCACCTTGTAATCATCAATCTTTTTAATGGTTTTCTCCACATTTTCGGGGGTAAAACCAAACTGGGTAAGGATAAAGGCCGGAGATTTATCCAGAATCACCGCCCGGCTGAGGGAAAAAACCACATCATCGGCGGTCAGCGGATTGCCGGAGGCAAATTTTATCCCTTTCCTGATGTTGAAGGTGTAAACCAGTCCGTCTTCTGATACCGACCAGTTTTCGGCAATACCGCCATAGATGTCGGAGACATTGTCCACATCGTAATTTATCAGGCGGTCATAGGCGTTGGCGGTATATTCGGCACTGGCAAACTCGAAGATCTCTGCCGGATCCAGATTTTTGATTTCATCAATGGCAAAGGCCATGACCAGAGTGTCTTTCGGCGTACCGGCAATTGCCTGGGCCACGCCAAAAAACACCGTAATAACCAACATCAACAATTTTTTCATTCTACTCTCCCTTGTTCTGATTACTTTTTGATGGTTATTTCCGATTGTTATAAAACCTGAATAACCACCATCCTTGCCTATCTTACCCCGGCTGCGGCCTCCCGCACCGGAACAGCATAAGGCGAATGTTTACGCAAGTCCAAAGGCAGGGTGTTAAGAGCCTTTTGGGCCGCCTTCATGCTTTGGTATTTGCCGTAGAAAACCAACAACCTCTGACTTCCTTCAGGCTTCTGCACAATATATAGTTTATCAATGATACCGGAATATTCCTTTCTTTTCAGGAGACTGAGCATATTGTCCTCGGCATGATCCGAGGTAAGAGCCATAAGCTGAACGGTGTAGCTGTTTCTGGCCTTGTGCAGCAAGCGGCGGCCGGCCTTTAGACGCTGCTGGTATCTGGTTCTGATACTTAATATTTTGGTCTTGCCGGGTTTTATTCTGATAATCTCTGTTTTTTTCGGAGTTTTGCTCTTTTCTCTCAGTACCAGCCGGTTTTTCACCACCTTATGCTCCGCCCGCAGAAAGACAGGTTTTACGGCCTTATGGACTGTTTTGACCTCAGTTTTAGTATCAGTTGTTTGCTGGTTCCTGCCGTCATGGTTTCCCTTGGCGGCTGGTGCCAAATAAGAGTTGATACCGGCCGTTTGCTGGTTCCGGCCGTCAGGGTTTTCCTTGGCGACTGGTTTCAAATCAGGCTTGATACCGGCCTCCGCATTGAAATCAAGGCTATTTTGCTGCTGCTTCTTTTGTTCAAGATAAATATCCACCATCTGCCGGATTCTCTCGGCCTCTTCCTCCTGACTTTCCTCGGCAAACACCTGGCCTGGAGCCTGATTGATTTCCTCTTGCGTAGGCTCATTATGTTCCTGCTTCGCATCTACCGTTGCCTGTATCGGCTCCGGTTGGGATTCATCCGCCTCAGAGACCTTGCTGACTTCAGCGGTCATCTGCCTAGCCGGACTTTCCGGTTCTTCATTCGGCCAGAAAACCAGCATCAATAAAACCGCCGCCGCCATTCCCCCCAGTACCGCAAGGTTTCTTTTTTGCTTCCACCAAACCTCATCCAACCTTCTTCTTACCGTCTCTTCCTCCTCATAAAAAGGCACATTATCAGCCAAAATCAGAAGAGGCTCGTCTTTATCTATGCTTTGCAGGGATTCTTCAGCTATAATATCAGTTTCCCTGAAATTTCCTTCAGCAAGCTCAAATATCTTGTCGCTAGCCTCACGGGTAAAGACCTCCTTGCTGCTCCCATAGGGGGAAGCCACAGAAAAATTCAGATATTTATAGGTCTCATCAGCGGTCATTGGCTCCAGAGAAAAATGTTTTTCCTTTTTGGATTCAAAATTACACATGGATAGCTGCTGCAGGTGATCAAACAAAACCGGCCGCCCCACCAGCATCAGAATAAACATGCCGCCTTCACGGTTGGCCTTTTCGATATTCTTTCTGGTCCGCTCGATGGTTGCCAGATAAAGGTTCTCGGCCTCGTCAAAGATGAGCAGCAGTTTTAGTTTCTTCTTGGCCAGGCTGCTGATAATAATCTGCATTTTATCTTTTTGATCCGGTTCCCCTGCTGGTGCGGCCAGATCCATTTTCTGCATGATGATTTTCACCACCTCATCAAATGATTCAACCCCGGATGGAATCATAACAACCACTATATTAGGCGGTAATTTGGCAGCCAGTACCTCGCATAAAAAAGATTTCCCGTTTCCTTCCTCGCCGATCACGGTAATAAAGGTCGTCTCCCTTCTTATGGCATTACTAAGCTGGGCCAGCATGGTTCCCCGTCCGGCACCCGGGAAAATCTTGTTGCTGTTTATCTTTTCCGTAAATATGGATTCTTGAGAGTTATCTTGTATCTGCATTATTGGTTACCCGAAAAAAAAGGTCTTCATAAAGAGCTGATAAATAATTTGAGGCAGCTTCAAACTGATGAACCGCAAATATTAAACCCGCTATCCTAACATTATGCCGCAAGGTAAGCAACTAATTGATGAATTTTGCTTTTGCTGATAACAATAATGACAATTGGTCATCGATGTTTTATGCTCTGGTATCAGGCAGTTTATTAGCTGATAACCCTTTGGAACCAAATAAAAAAATCATAATTTGTCATGGAGATGCAAAAAAATGACCATATTTAGATTATCCGCAGAACCGATATTTCCCGACCCGGAGCAAGCCGAAGAAAACGGGCTGCTGGCGGTCGGCGGCGATTTATCCCCGGCCAGGCTGCTGGCGGCATACAGCCAGGGGATTTTCCCCTGGTACTCAGAAGGGGAGCCGATTCTCTGGTGGTTTACCTCGCCCAGGCTGGTTTTATTTCCCGAAAAAATAAAAATTTCATCAAGGCTGGCTAGGTATTACCGCAAACCTTTGTTCAGGGTCAGCATGGATACCGCCTTTGAGCAGGTTATCCAGACCTGTGCCGAGATTCCAAGGGCAGACGGCGGCGGCACCTGGCTTACCAAAGAGATGAGGGCTGCCTATATCGAACTGTATCAGATGGGCTTTGCCCATAGCGTTGAATGCTGGGACGGGGATACTCTGGCCGGCGGACTTTACGGCGTGTCCCTTGACCGGGTTTTCTTTGGCGAATCAATGTTTTCTCGGCAGAGCAACGGCTCAAAAATTGCCCTGATCGCCCTGGCGGATCATCTGCAAAAAAAAGGCGTTGCCCTGATCGACTGCCAGATGACCACCAGCCACCTGCTCCGTATGGGGGCAGAAGAAATTCCGGGCCGGACCTTTTCCAGACTTATTCGGGAAAATATAGGGACCATCTGGCCGGACGGCTGCTGGGACCCTGGCCGACCTTCGCTGCTGGACTTGTAAAATACTTGCAAAATTATTTGTTTTTTTAGTAAATCAAAGGGCAATAACTGCCTCAATTTCAATATTTGAGCCAAGCGGAAGGGCAGCCACTTGTACGGTGGATCTGGCGGGAGGCTCCGCTGGAAAATATTTGCCATAGGCCTCGTTTACCTCCTGAAAGTCGGCAAGATCAGTAAGGAAAATGGTTGTTTTAACTGCCCGTGCAAGACTAGTGCCTGCCTGCTCGGCAATGGCCTGTAAATTCTGCATAATCCGGCTGGTTTTACTGGCAATATCGCCTGTCAGCATTTTACCGGTGGCCGGATCGATGGGAAGCTGACCAGAGATAAAAAGCAGGCCGCCGGCAATAACCGCTTGGGAATAAGGCCCGATTGCCCCCGGGGCATCGTTGGTTGATATAATATTTCTTTCCACTTGTATACCTCTATAAGTTAAAGTTTGCCTGGCACCATCATATTGGCACAGTAATTTTTAACGGCAAAAGCAGGATAAATCAAGGGCAAGTCTTTTGGGGCAGGATGGCTGACCTTGCTGTTGATACCTGGGGCTTTCCCTGCTTGTCAATTTGCTCCTGCCTTGTTATAGTTTGCCTGATTCATCTAGCGATAAAACAATCAACTGTTTTTAATTATTAAAAATTTTTCGGGATTACGGGATGAAAAAAAACATAATTTTTACCTTTATTCTCTGCACTTTTGCCGCTGCGGCCTACGCAAGTGATACAGGACACGCCGCCCCGGTTGACACCTCTGCCCTGATCGGCACCGCAGCGGGAATATTTTCGCTGTTTCTCTTTCTGGCCGCCTATACCCTGGTAATCTTTGAGGAGCAGGTTCACTTAAGAAAATCCAAGCCGGTGCTGATTGCCGCCGGTATTATCTGGGTTTGCGTGGCTCTGACCTTTTCCGGGCTGGGGCATCCAGAGGCCGCCGAGGAAGCGATCAGGCATAACCTGCTGGAATATGCCGAATTACTTCTTTTCCTGCTGGTTGCCATGACCTATATAAATGCCATGTCCGAGCGCAATATCTTTCAGGCCCTGCGAACCTGGCTGGTTACCAGAGGGTTCTCGCTGCGGATGGTCTTCTGGGTTACCGGCTTCCTGGCCTTTTTTATTTCCCCGGTGGCAGACAACCTGACTACTGCCCTGCTTATGGGTGCCGTGGTCATGGCGGTAGGTGGTTCAAATACCAAGTTTATCACCGTTGCCCTGATCAATATCGTTATTGCCGCCAATGCCGGTGGTGCATTTTCTCCTTTTGGTGATATTACTACCCTGATGGTCTGGCAGAAGGGAATTGTGGAATTTAGTGAATTTTTTGCTATTTTCCTGCCTTCTCTGGTCAACTGGCTGTTTCCGGCCGTAATCATGAACTTTGCCATTGACAAGGCAACTCCCAAGGCGGCAACCAGAAGCTATCCCATGAAACTTGGGGCAAAAAGGATCATCGGCCTGTTTCTGCTGACCATAGCCACCGCGGTTTCCTTCCATAATTTTCTCCATCTGCCGCCGGCCGCCGGGATGATGCTAGGTCTTGGCTTTCTCGGACTTTTTTCCTTTTATATCAAAAGGGCAGAACAAAGAAGCTACGATGAAGACGATAATCCGATGGCACACCTCTACCAGCAGGGCAGGCCGGATACCTTTGACTTATTCAGGAAGGTGGCACAGGCCGAATGGGATACCCTGCTGTTTTTCTACGGCGTGATTCTCTGTGTCGGCGGACTTTCACAATTTGGCTATCTGGCCGTGGTTTCCAACCTGCTTTACCATGATCTGGGGGCGACCTTTGCCAATGTAATGGTCGGGCTGCTATCTGCCATTGTGGATAATATTCCGGTGATGTTTGCCGTTTTGACCATGCATCCAGATATGTCCCACGGGCAATGGCTGCTGGTAACCCTGACTGCCGGAGTAGGCGGCAGTCTGCTTTCCATCGGCTCGGCGGCAGGGGTGGCACTTATGGGTACGGCCAGAGGAATTTATACCTTTGCCGCCCACCTCAAATGGACACCGGTAATCATGTTAGGCTATGCGGCCTCAATTATCTGCCATCTTTTTATCAATGCCAGGATTATGTAAGGTAAAAGCAAGGTCAGGCAGCAAGTAACCTGCCGATCTTTCTGGATAAATCATCCATACTGAAACCCTGGACAAAAACCCCTTGCTTGGGGCAGGTTCCCTGACATATACCGCAGCCGCGGCATAATTTTTCGTTTATTTTTATATGCCGCACCATAGGGCTTGCAGTTATCAGAGATATGGCCTTGAATGGGCAAACTCCTATACAAAAGGCACAACCATCACACCGATCGAGGTCAACATGAGCTTTGACCCCGCTTAAATTCTTGTAAACAAAAACCTTGTCAGTCATTCTAATTTCCCCGTTTTTTATCAAAATACGAGGGACAAGATATATCTATTTATGAAGGCGTCAACCACCAGAATTAATTTCTCTGGTAAACAAGGATAAGCCGTGAGCAAAACCATAATTCAACCCTTGAAAAAGATGTATTCAAACAATTACGCCCCTGACTAAATCCGAGCAAGTATCCAAAATACTTTATCAAATGGTAAAGTATTCTACCAGCTCGTTTAGCGTTTGGGAAGATTCATGCAATACCTGTGCAGCCTTCCGCAGATGCTCGCCTTCTTGAGATATGGCCTTGGTATTTTCAATAATTTTTCCGGTTCTATCCACAGCTTCAGACGCACCTGTTACGCTGTCACTGACATTTATATCTGTTGCATCAACACTGGCGGAAATTTCGGCAACATTATTTACTGTGTCTTGAGTTATTGCCATCTGCTTTTGTGCCGCAGTAGTAATTTCGTTCACCATATTGTTGGCATTCTGGAGAGGGTGTTCAAAATTTTGTGTCAGTAATCTAAAACTGCTATTATGCCAGAAAAAGGAGGACTGACCAATGAAACAGCTAGACACCACATTCGATTTT